>CAZJZV010000036.1:0-3569 GCA_964550635.1 uncultured Bacteroidaceae bacterium | reverse complement strand
AAAAAATAGAAATGAAATAAAAAGTTTGGATTTAACAGGTTCCTGCACATGGAGGAACAGACCAAGGCGCAAGTGGTAATGGTATTATTGAAAAAGATTTAACTTTAAAAATAAGTAATTATATATATGATAGATTAAAAGCTTTAAATGTCCCGGTCAAAATGACAAGAAGTAGTGATATTACGTTAGGTCCTACCGATCGTGTTAGAGTCGCTCAAGAACAATTTGGCAAATCAGATAATGTTATTATTGTAAGTAATCACATCAATGCCGGAGGAGGAGCTTCATTTTATGTGATTAAATTATGCGTTGGTGTATAACTTGGATAAGCTTCTTGTTTTACTGATAAAATGATATAATAAGATTGGAAAGAAGTGTTAAGAATGATATATATAACAGGTGATACACATAGAAATTTTTCTAGGTTATATGATTTAGAAATGACAAGCAAAGATATATTAATAATATTAGGAGATGCAGGAATAAATTATTGCCTAAATGATGAAGATATTAAAATTAAAGAATTTTTAAAAAAATTAAAAGTAAGATTGTTTTGCATACAGGGTAATCATGAAGAAAGACCTGAAAATATATCTAGTTATCATGAAGTAGAAATGTTTGGTGGAAAAGTATATATTGAAGATGATTATCCAAATTTAATATTTGCTAAAAATGGCGAACTTTATAATATAGATGGAAAAAGTGTTTTAGTTATAGGTGGTGCTTATTCTGTAGATAAAGAATATAGATTATTATATGGATATAAATGGTTTAAAGATGAGCAATTATTTCAATATGAAATGAATAATATTTTAGATAAATATAGTGGTAAAAATATAGATATAATACTTAGTCATACTTGTCCATATAAATACGAACCTAGAGAAGTGTTTATGGCAGGATTAAATCAATCTAAAGTTGATAAGACAATGGAACATTTTTTAGATGAAGTAGAAGAAAAGGTGAATTATAAAAAATGGTATTGTGGTCATTATCATACAGAAAAACAAATTGATAAATTAGAGTTTATGTTTGGTAGAATAAAATTATTTGATAAAAATGAATATTTCCCTAAATATAATAAAGATGGTTATGAGATAGTAAGAGATTATTGTAACCATAATGATAACTTAGAATGTCCTGTATGTCATTCAAAAAATGTTGTTATTCAAAAAGGTAATTGGAATAATATTATTGGTTTAGATTTGATTGCTATAATCTGTAATGAATGTAAAAAAATATATGGTTATAAAGATGTTAAATATAAACCAAATTGTCCTAAAGAACTGTAGATAAAAGATTAATTTCTTTTATTTTTTTTTGTAGAATATTGAAAATCTTCTACTTAATTTACTAAGAAAATAAAAATTTATGGTAAAATAATAAGTAAATTTAGTCTTGGTTGTAAAAGGAAGTTGATGTAAATGGATGAAGCATTAAAGTATATAGATGCTAAAATATATGATACAAATAATGTAATAAATAGGATAATAGAAGAAAATTTAGATGATAGAGATTATATGTCTAAAAATGTATTAAGCAATCTTAGATATTTAGTTGAGTATTGTTTTTTTAGAGTGTATATTACTGATAAAATAAAAGGATATGTTAAGTTTAATCACGAAAATAATGGTCAATCAATTAAATATATGAAAAGTTGTGCTAATATGAGAGAGTTAAGAGCATTACATGGATTTTTACAGATTTCAACATCACATACTCTGCCAAATGGTGATGGTTCTTCGAGGGTATTAATAAAATATCTTAATTATTTAATTGAATTAAAGAAATTTATGAAAATTAAGTATAATATGGATATTTTAGAAAAGTTATATTCATTTCCTTTAAATGTTGAAAAAAATATGGAAAACTATTATTTGCAGATTTGTAATCATATAAAAAATGTTCCATTTAATAGAAACAGTGGGATAATAGCTAATCAATACTATGTAAAGAAAGTAAAACCGATAATTTTTAATAATAACATTTTTTATGAAGTTACATTATCTGATGCAACTGATTATATAAATAAATTTAATAGAATTGTTGTTTATAGTAGAATTAAGATTATGGATAATTATGCTATTAAAATTTCTAGTGTAGATAGGACTATAAATTTGTTTGGTAAAAAAATAAATATTAAAATTATAGATAATTACAAGATTGCCATTAGACCATGTGAGTTTAATAATTATGCCAAAATATTTGGATTAGAATATAAAATTTCTTCAAGATATGGAGAATATGATTTGTTAATGAAATATTTGATGAGCAATAATCTTAATTTGCTAGATATAGTTGAATTTAATGAAAATCAATACAATGAATTTAGTGAGAAAATGATAAATGGTGCAAATACTCATTACATTTTAAATTTACTTAATCTTTCGAGAAATATAATTTTAAAAAATATGTCTGGTGCTAATATTTTGAAGTATATGTTATTCACTCTTAACAATATTGTTATAAAATCACAGCTGATGCCTAGTGAAAATTATAAGTTATCTAATTTATATTTGAATTGGAGTTCTATTCCTTTTGATGAAATGCCATATGCATCATCTTTATCAAATCATAAAGTTGATATAAGTGATTTATTACAATGTATTGATAGTAATGATAGAGAGCACGAATTGTTTTCTAGGAGACTTAGTTATAATTCTGATAGTTTTGGAAAAATATATACAAAAATAAGTGATATTGATATGGAGTCAGAATATATTGATAATCTAATAGATGTTTTTAATTCAAAATTATATTTACCTAGACATGAAGGACGAAAAATTATTAAAAATGATAAGTATATATATATCAATGGTTATGAGCAGGAAACTATATCGATTTTGCAAAAATTAAGGGAATTTACTAAATTTGGATATGATGATTATAGTGATATATTTACTGGTTGGGAAATGTTAACAGATTATGAATTTTCAGATTCAAAAAAATATGATATATGTAAAAATTTGTTTGTGGATACAAAAGTTACTTTAATTTATGGTTCTGCAGGATGTGGAAAAACGGAAACTATTAAAATAATTTCTAGTATTTTTGAATATAGAAAAATTGTATTTTTAGCAAAAACGAATCCTGCAGTTGAAAATTTAAAAAGAAGGATAGGACTTGATAATCAAAATTTTGAATTTTTAACAATTGATAAGTATAAAAGGAATCCACAAATATGTGATTTATTAATTATAGATGAATGTAGTACTGTGGATAATTATGATATGAATATATTGTTAAATAATAGTGAAAATTATGATTTGTTATTATTAGTAGGAGATGTTTATCAAATAGAATCTATTAAATTTGGTAATTGGTTTAGGTTTGCAAAGGATTTATTACCAAGTAATTGTATAAAAGAATTGGATGGAACTTTTAGAACTAAAAATCCTATTTTATTAGATTTATGGCAGAAAGTCAGAAATATTGATAATGATATAATTGAATATTTAGCAGATAATGATATGTCATATGTTTTAAACGAAAAGATATTTGAAAATGGCGATAAAGACGAAATAATATTATGTTTAAATTATGATGGACCATATGGAATTAATAGCATT
>CAZJZV010000035.1:0-3767 GCA_964550635.1 uncultured Bacteroidaceae bacterium | reverse complement strand
CAACGCCAGCGATTGGAGTGCGGTCAAGCGCATCAACCTTCACCAGCTGAATCCAGCCCTTGGTGGGCTCGTTTTCGCAGTCAACCAGATAGGTGCCCATATCCTCCTCGTTGATGACCGCTTCAACAGAAAAGCCGTTATCAACATAGTGTTCCGGCACACCGGTTTCCTCTACGCGGTATACACCATAGGTCAACCAGGGAGTTTCGGCAACGCCGTTGGAGTCCGTGGTGACGATCGCCACGACTTCACCGTTGCCGCTACCATTGTGGGAGGGCAGGCCGGAAATTCGAGTGATCGTGAAGGTTGCACCTGCCAGCCTATCACCAGTCAGGGAGTCACGCTTCTCGATGCAGAACTTGCCCTCAATGGGCTTGTTGGACACAGGCAGCTCGGTCGTTTCGTCAGAGCGGACTTCTGCCTTCAGGTTGACGATCTCGTACACATAGCCGATGGGCGTATCGCGTTCAGACACCGTATAGATGCCCTTGGGCAGCGGATCGGACACAGCGACGCCGTTCTCATCGGTGACGATGGAGCCGATCACCTGACTGTTCTGGGAAATGTCGAAGATAACACCTGCGATGGGCGTCTGATCGAGGCTGTTGCTCTTGACCACACGAATGTAACCCTTTGTAGGAACATTCTCGGCTTCGACAGTATAGGTCTGCTCATGCTCGCTGATGGTCACGACTGCTTCGAAGGGATGATTCTCGTAATGCGCCGGGATCTTCGTTTCGACCACATTGTAGGTGCCCCAGGTCAGTAGCGGAGAAACAGCAACACCGTCCGCATCGGTGGTCATGACTGCCACCACCTCGCCATCATTGCTGCCCTTATGGGAGGGCAGGCCAGTATTGCGGGTGATGGTAAACTCAGCACCTGCCAGCATCTCACCAGTCAGTGCATCGCTTTTTTCGATGCGAATCTGCCCCATGATAGGCTGATTGCTGGCGGTCAGCTGGATGGTCTCGTCGGACTTCACCACAGCTTCCATCGTTGCAAGCTCTCCCGTGTAACCTTCGGGCAGGCCATGCTCCTTAACGGTGTAGGTGCCCTTGGGCAGAGCTTCGGAAGTAGCAACACCATCTGTACCCGTGGTCATGGTGGAAATCAATTCGTCACCCTGATAGATGTCAAACTGAACTCCCTCGATCAGCGTACCGTCCAGCGCGTCGGTCTTGGTGATCTGCAGATAGCCCTTGGTGGGGGTGTTGCTCACTTCAATCGTGTAGGTGACGCCATTTTCATGGGCGGAGACCGTCTCAGACCAGTTGCTGGTGATGTAGTGTTCAGGGGTCTTGGTTTCGGTCACAGTGTAGATGCCGTAAGGAAGCCAGTCCGTGACTGCTTTGCCGTTGGCATCAGTCGTGATGACAGCAGCCACATTGCCGTTATCATCCGTGACGGTGAACTCTGCACCGCAAACCGCTTCGCCCGTCAGATCGTCAGTCTTGATGATGCGGATCTGACTCTTGGACTTGCAGTTGACGGCATGAAGCTCCGTCACAGTATCGGGCAGGACGGTTGCCTCCAGCACGACCAACTCGCCGGAATAACCTTCGGGCAGCGCATCCTCTTTGACGAGGTAAGTTCCTCGCTCAAGGTTGTCGCAGCTGGCGACGCCGTTTTCATCGGTGATCCTGGTGGCAATCAGGGTGTCGCCCTGGTAGATGTTGAACTTCACGCCAGCGAGGAAAGCGCCGGTTTCACCGTCAGTTTTGATCAAACGAATGCCGCCCTTGTTGGGAGCATTGGAGACGGTAAACTCATAGGTTTTGCCGTCCTCATAGGCATCAAAGTTCTGGGTGAATCCGCTGTTGACATAGTGGTCGGGTGCAGCTGATTCCGTAACCGTGTAGGTGCCATAGGTCAGCCAATCACTTTCAGCCATGCCGTCAGCACCCGTGGTCAGTACTTCAACCACGTTGCCATCTGCATCCGTGATGGTGAACTCAGCACCAGCCAGAACCGCGCCGCTCAGCGCATCAGTCTTGATGATCCGTACCTTGCTGCGGCTGGGCGTATTAGTGGCAGACAGCTCAGTAATTTGATCGGACACTACCACCGCAGTCATCTCCGCAAGCTCACCCACATAGCCTGTGGGCAGGGCGTGTTCCGTCACGATGTAGGTACCCTTTTCCAGATCCTCGATGATCGCAAAGCCCTGGGCATTCGTGGTCATCGTGCCGACAATGGTATCACCCTGGAATACATCGAACTGCACACCTGCGATGGGCAGCTGCGTCAGGGCATCCGTCTTGATGACCTTGATGCCGCCCTTGGTGGGCTCGTTCTCGACGGTGATGGTGTAGGTCTTGCCGTTCTCGTAGGCTTCAATGCGGGTAGAGAAGCCACGATTGATGTAGGAATCAGGGGACTTTGTCTCCGTGATGCTGTAAACGCCATACGGGAGCCAGCCGCTGGTGGTGGTGCCATCCTCGCCAGTGATCAGCTTTCCAATCGTGATTCCAGCTTCGTTGGCAATAGAAAACTCCGCACCAGGCAGCATCTCGCCGGTCACGGAGTCAGTCTTGATGATTTTGATTCTGCTCTGTGAGGGCATGTTGGTGGCATCCAGTACCGTGGTCACATCGGAAGTGACAGTGCCTTCCAGCACAACCAGCTCACCCACATAGCCGGTGGGCAGGGCGTGTTCCTTGACCGTATAGGTGCCAGCATCCAGACCATTGCAGGTTGCAACGCCGTTGGCATCCGTGGTCATGGTGGCGATCAGAATATCGCCCTGGTAGATGTCAAACTGGACGCCGCTGATGGCTGCACCAGTCACAGCATTCTTCTTGCGGACGATCAGGCCACCAGTCATTGCTTCGTTTTCAATTTCAACCGTGTAGGTCTTGCCGTTCTCGTAGGCGTTGATCGTGGTGCTGAAGCCGCTGTTGATGTAGCGGTCAGGGGCTTGTACTTCGGTCACAGTGTAAGTACCGTAAGGGAGCCAGCCAGTTTCAGCAGAGCCGTTGGCGTCTGTCACCAGCGTTGCAACGGTATTGCCATTTGCATCGGTGACGGAGAAGGTTGCACCTGCCAGCGGCTCCTTGCTGTCAGCATCGACCTTGTAGATGGTAATCTTGCCGCTGATCTTTTCATTGACGAAGGTCGCATAGGCCGTCTGACCGGCAGCGACTGTCAGGCTCTGTGTGTTGGGTACAGAGAGGGTATAGCCCGTGGGAGCGCTGGTCTCGCGGATGGTGTAAGTGCCAGCCTGCAGATCTTCAAAGGCAGCCGTGCCGTCCGCGCCGGTCTTGGCAGTGGCTACAACCGTACCGGAAGCATTGACAACCTCGAAGGTTGCGCCCGACAGAGCTGCACCAGTGCCCGCATCCGTCTTGGTGATGACGGCAGTACCGAAGGTCACAGCGAAGTCAACAAAGGCTTCATCCGTGGGATACGGTACGCTCTCGATGGGAATCAGAACTTTCTGGATCTCCACGGAAGGAACGCCGACATAGAAACCGGCTTCATCATCCATCATGGACTCCACCCCATAGGCGAAGGAGTTGGAGGAAGAGTAGACGGTGACGGTATCGCCACTGTTGAGGTAGTAATAGAGATCGTCTTCTCCGCCGGTATGACCAGTCAACGTACCGAC
Organism: uncultured Bacteroidaceae bacterium; assembly: GCA_964550635.1. GTDB lineage: Bacteria > Bacillota > Clostridia > Christensenellales > CAG-917 > RGIG4097. The sequence goes on along the minus strand of CAZJZV010000035.1, from coordinate 157 downwards.
ATTCTTGCTGATCCGCATGAAGTCGGCGTCCGTGGTGTAGGTGGCAGTACCATAGTAGCTGCCATTGGCATAGCCAGCACTCTTGTTGGAAACGGTGATCTTGCCAGTACGGCGGGCATGGGCGATGGCATTCTCCGCCAGCCAGCGGGCATACTCA
>CAZJZV010000034.1:0-3926 GCA_964550635.1 uncultured Bacteroidaceae bacterium | reverse complement strand
GGCTGAGTTTCTCTCTTGCCTGTGAACGAATTTGCGCATAATACTTGACAGTACCAAGCTGCTATGCTTTAATATATGTAGCGAAATGTTACAAAAAGGGGGGATCATATGCCCATCAGCGTGGCCATTGTGGAGGACGATCCCAAGGCGTCTGATACGCTGCGCAGTCACCTGGAACGCTATGGCAAGGAAAACGGCATCCACTTCCGTATCCAGGTGTTTCAAAATGCGGTTCTGCTGCTGGATCATTATACGGCGAATTACGACATAATCTATATGGACATCCAAATGCCCATGATGAACGGCATGGACGCTTCCCGATGCTTGCGTGATCTCGATCCAACCGTGGCATTGATTTTTGTGACCAGTCTGACCCAGTACGCGATTCAGGGGTATGAGGTCAATGCGTTGGATTATGTTGTAAAGCCGTTCAATTACTATGATTTTGCTCTGAAAATGACCCGTGCACTAAAAAGGATCCCACAGCATGAAGGCGAGGACATCATGGTATCCATGAAAGCCGGCACCGTGCGGCTGAGCTTGGACAATATCAAGTATGTAGAGGTGCAAGGGCATCATGTCATTTATCACACGATGCATGGTGACTACACGCAATACAGCACCATAACAAAGGTGGAGCAACAACTGTCACCCCACCACTTTGTCAGATGCAATAGCTGTTATCTGGTGAATCTGCAATATGTAAAAGAGATCCAGGGCATGATGGCCTATGTGGGCGATGAAGCGCTGAAGATCAGTCAGCCCAAGAAGAAAGCCTTTTGTCAAGCCGTCGTGGCTTTTGCCAATCGACATCATTTCTCCATCAGCAGCTCATAAGGGCTGCTTTTTTATGCTTTTGATGGAAGAGGGATCGCAATACTTAGGGTGAATATGCCGTTTTGCACATTTGTGCTCATCGCTCCCCTGTATTGTCCCGCAATGTATTTCATGCTCATAATGCCAAAGCCGTGGTGATTTCGATCGGCTTTGGTGGTGCTGGGCAGGTCATTCGGCATATCGGGCATTTCTGTGCAGTAATTCGTCACAGTGATTTCGGCCCGGTCGCCGACTTGCTCCACATTGATGCTGATAATGCGGCGCTCCTGATCCGACACCTTGCGGACGGCCTCGACGGCGTTGCGCAGGGCGTTGGAAAACAAAGCGTATATATGCCGTGTGCGCATAAAGGCCAAAATCCCTCCATCCGCCAGACAGGAAAGCTGAATATGCTCTTGCTGGCAGGTCAACTGGTATTCGTACAGCACCACGTCCAGCACCTCACTGCCCGTTTTGATGGTGCTGTCATAGATGTTCATTGCTTCCTGAAGGGATCTCACTTCTTCGTCGGTCAGTTTTCCGGCAAGATTGGCCAGCTGATGTTTCAAATCATGGCAGCGCATATTGACGATATTGATGTTTTCGCGGATGCTTTCATACTGCCTGCGCTGCTGGTTCATCACCTGATCCATGACAGCCATCTCTTCCCTTGCCTGACTTTGCAAAATGAAACCAGCGCGAAGGATCAGGATGAAGCAAGCGGTCAACAAGACATAGACGCGGACGACACCATAGAGTGCTGTGCTCTCGGTGCGATGGACACTTGTTATGCTGTCCAGGATCACCATGATCGCACAGAATACAACCGCAAGTCCCGTAATGAGCCTGCTGCTTTCCGCATCCGTTTCCTTCACATGTCGGCGACCGGCGATCCAGTACACGATAAAGTACAGCGCAAAATGGATGGCAAAGTATATGAGCCAGTCAACCCCTCCGCTGTATCGTCCAAAGAAGGACATATTCTGCGTGCCATTATTCCCGACTAATACCAGCAAAACGGAATAGAAGATGGCACCGATCTCCATCGCTGCCGCTCCTGCGCACCATGTGCGAATCACGGTAAAAATGGATTCATCATAGCACAACAGCAACAGTGGGAGGGTGCTGATGCTCAAAGCAAATACAGTGAACATATTCAGCACAAGACCGCTGTAATGTGTCCGTAACACCGCCATGCAGAAAATCAGGACAAGGGATATAGCAAAGCTGGAAATCAGCCGTATCGCATAATGCCTTTTCCGTTTCAGCGGCAGAGAAAACAGGAGCGCCGTTGCTAAAAATTCAAACTCTGATACACTGCAAATGACATATTGCTTCGTGTACACCCCCAAAAGAGCGTACAGACAACGTATCACACCGATCACCTCCCGCAAATTCGATACGGGCGACATTATATCACACTTGTGCTATGTGGTCAATGTTCTGCCAGCTTGCTGTGTCCATACCGATGGAAAGCCAGCTCCATCGGTTCAGTTTAATTTGCGTGTCCAAGTCAATAACTTAGGCCGTATTGGTTTACAGAAAGAATGCATCTTGCTATGCTCACCCTACTAAAGCAAGGGAAACGTTCCCTGATGGAAAGGATGCGCATCCACATGAAACCCGTTTTCTGGCGAGTTCTAACGATCATTACGGTCATCCTCGCGATTTTCTGCCTGACTTTTAACAGCGTAGCTGCTTCGTATGCAACGCTCATCAACACCACATTAGGCATCGAAACATCCGCGATCGTGAAGGCAGACGGAAACAGCACCGTGGATACCCAGTATTTCAAGACGGCGTATAATTCATTGGAGGAAGAGTATCAGGCCAAGGCTGATTTGATTCGGCGCATCGCCCGGGAGGGCACGATACTCCTGAAGAACGACAATTCGGCTTTGCCAGTTTTCAGCGGCAAGGTGGCTTTGTTTGGTGCAGAGGATTTCTGGTTTGCAACCACCCATGGCGGCGGAGGCTCCATGGATGCCAAGACCATGGCAGGGGCGACCGGAATAGCTGATGCTTTGCGCTATCAGGGGCTGACTGTATTGGAAAACACCGCCGAAAAGTGTGATGCAGCCATCGTCGTCATCGGGCGTGCCGCCGGTGAAGGCGCAGATATGCCGGATGGCGCATTGGCTCTGACAGATGCGGAACGTGAACGCGTATCTTCCGCAAAGGCTGTCAGCGACAGTGTCATCCTCTTGTTAAGCGGTGACTTTTATCCCGAATTTGGTGAATATGTCATTGACCCGGAAATCGATGCCATCCTTCACATCGGCAACGCAGGCTATCGTGGCGCGTATGGCGTCGCCGATGTGATCGCAGGCAAGGTTTCTCCTTCCGGTCATACAGTAGAGACGGTTGCCACAGATTCGCACTCCTCCCCCGCCATGCAGAATTTCGGCAACTATTCTTATAAGAACGGCTCAAAGATCATGGCGTCCCAGGCAAAAAACTATGTCGTTTACGCCGAGGGCATTTACGCCGACTACAAATACTATGAAACCCGTTATGAGGATGCCGTTCTGGGGCAAGGGAATGCCGCTTCCTCCGCCGGCGCTTATTGCAGTGCCGATGGTTGGCAGTATCAGGATGAAGTCCTGTACCCCTTTGGCTTTGGATTGAGCTACACGACCTTCCAGCAGGAACTGATCGGCGTAACCTTCCAAAATGAGGACCATACGGCAACAGTCGAGGTCAAAGTCACCAACACAGGCACCGTATCCGGCAAAGACGTAGTGCAGGTCTATGCGCAATCGCCCTATACGGAGTATGACCGCACAAACCTTGTGGAAAAATCTGCGGTGCAGCTCATGGGCTTTGAGAAGACAAAGGAACTGCAACCCGGTGAGAGCGAAACCGTCAAAGTAATCATCCATATGCAATGGTTGGCTTCTTATGACTATATGAACGCCAAGACCTATATCATGGATGCCGGTGACTATTACTTTTCCATCGGCAACGGTGCGCACGAGGCAATCAATAACATCCTGGCGGCGAAAGGGAAATCTGCGGCCGATGGCATGGATGCCCCCGGAAACGCCCATGCCGTATACCATTGGCACGAAAATGCGCTGGATACATCAACATACGCTGTGTCCCTATAT
>CAZJZV010000033.1:0-4518 GCA_964550635.1 uncultured Bacteroidaceae bacterium | reverse complement strand
AAGCAAACGACACCATAGATGTGGAAGTCAAGCCTCGGTGTCGCGACCTGATCTGCGAGCCGGTTTGTGATGCGTGTGAAATCATCGACGGTGACCGGGGTGAACTGAAAGCGCATGGTTTCCGCTTCATTCAGCTTTATCGCCTCGGAAAGCCTTGCGTCGCTCACCAGTTTTCCGGTGCGGGTATCATTCCTGATACGGGCAATCAATTCGTCGATCTTCGGCTGATCGCCCTGCACGGTAGCCGTTGCGTATTCCACCAAGTGATTTTCCGCCTCTGAAGCAAAGAGTATTCTCAACTGCGTCGCCAGCTGGTTTTTTAGAATTAGTGCCGGGCTGGTAGAGAAGCTGTCGTCACCTTCAAAGGCCAGCTTCACATTGGACTCCGTAGGGCGGAGCAGAGGAATCGCGTTGTTGATACGACGGCTGATGGCCTGCATCATCAGCACAACCTTCAGCACACGCCGCTGCTCCGCGTTGAGTCGGCTTTCATTCTGCGGATAGGTGTCCAGCACACCGGAAATAAGCATATCGAGATTGCTTCTGCCGGCACCGGTGCCGTGTTCATCGTGACCTTTTTCGTAGAAGAAGTCCCACAGGTAATCCATCGTCAGGATGTCAGGGTTCTCAGGCGTGTGCGTATTGATGAACCACTGGAAGGCATGGAGGTCTTCCGTCTCGTCGCTCTTGATGAAGTTGAACATGCTCCGCTGGTTGGAGGCGAACCGCTCCGAGATATATTTCAGCATTAACGCCGCCATCGGGTGAATGGGTGTCATCCTACGCAGCACATCGTCCCCCACTCCTACCTGACGGGCGACTGCCATACGGGATTCCGACGAACGACCCGCAATGTCGTCAAGATAGAGTTCCCAGGTATCATGCGCGGCAACATTGGGTTTCATGGCGTGCCCGATCAAGTCAAACGCAACGTTATCCGGCATTTCGATGGAGACGACCTCGAACCTGTCTTTCACTATGTTGCTCAGCTGCGTATTCTCGCCATTTCGGTCAAGAGCACCGATTTCATGCGTCACGATCATCATCTCAAAGGGCTTGATGGCACATAGTTCCACCAGCGACTGGAGCTGATCCAGGGTGTTCAGATTCTGCTTGAAATAGCTGGAGAACTCATCCCACAGCAAAACCAGCGCAGTCAGGCCATTGGTATCGATCACATCTGTCAGCCATTCTTTCAGGTCGCCCATGGTGAGGTCATAGACACCGATCTGCTCTTTTTCAGACAGATCGAGAATATCGTTTATCAGCTGATCCGCATTGGCGGTGGAACGAAGCTGTGCCAAAATATCCGCCGGGGATTTTCTTGCAAAGCTTCCTTTGCTGCGGTATTCGGGCTTATTCAGCATGATCTGGAATATCTGCTGCTTCTCTTCATCCTCCAGCCATGCGGCGATCCGCCCGCGGATAGTTCGGTTGCCCCGATAATCGCAGCCGGCCTTTTTGAGTGCATCGGATACGCTCTCATAGATGGCCATAATCAGCTTTCGGGTATTGCTGATGTCACCGGAGCTGTAGCGGAAAGCGGTGACGATTTTCCCATGCTTGTGTGCCAGAAGCTTATCGCGCAGATCCTTTTTCACTTGCAGGTCATGGAACTCATCAAAATACGCATTGAACTTCTCTTCCGGGCAGCTGAGCAACTCCTTCACAGTCCAGATGACGCGGGACTTACCTGTCCCAAACGCGCCCTGCACCCAGATGCAGTGCTTCTTGCCACGCGCCTCACGGGCAAGCATGCGCTCGGTTTTCTCGAGCAGCTCAATGAACGTCGGGTGCGGCCAGGTCTTCATCCAGCCGTCCGCATCTCCCTTGATGGAGTCCGGATTGATTTCCGGATAATAGCTCTCATCAACGGTAAAAAACTCGCTGTAGTTGCTCTGCGATTCGTGCATGGTTCAGCGCTCCCTTATGATGATTGTGATGATTCTGCAAAGGCATCACGAGAACAGCTTCAGCACATCGTCCGAAGTCTTGTCCTCGCGCAGGCCAATCTTGTCAAGCCCGTGAGTAAACGTCACATTGATAAAAGCCGGATACTTGGCGGAGAGTCCATTCAGCATGGCGATCATCTCATCTTCCGTAAAGCCAAACAGTTTGACAGGGCTGATGCCAGCGGAATCAATGCTGGTATTCATCATCCGTGCCAGACTGAACTCATAGTAATCCTGACACGCTTCCGCGTAACGATACAACGCGTAGAGCAAAACGCGGTCGTCCTGGAGGGTGCATTTTGTGCGGGTAAGGGTCTGGACGGACTTGCCTTTCATACCGGCAGTACCGAAATTCAAATTGCCCCCGAGCGGTGTATCAACAAGTCGCTTAAAAGCGCCAACCACAAAACCGGCATCATCGTGAGAAAGGCCCGCATTTTCCAATAGATTCATGAGCGTTTTACGGTCAAATATTGTATCAATGTCCATATTGTCGATATACCAACGAATCTGAGCATTGCTATATGCAAGATTCGTATACAGAATTCCCCAAGCAGCACTTGTCTCCCAGCCCAAACGCTGAAGCATATCAAAAAGTTCTGTCGTCTGATATGTTTTCTTTGCCACAAGGCCACACCCAGATAAAAACACCTTGAAATACTTGACCTGATTCGGGCCAAGCGACTTACACGACCAGAAATCATTGCCTTTACTAAAGAACTCCTCGATCCATTCAAGCTTAGGCGCGTGACCGGCAAAACTGCAAATAGAGCTCATTTTCTTATTACCTCCGGCAACAGGAATTCGCAGTGAATTGTACATCAAGCAACCGAATTCAATGTCGTGACATTTCCTACAGTGTCGACACCCTGTGATTTTCAAACCATTATCGAAGCTGATACAACCATAGGGGCAATTACATTGGCAGACTTTACATCCGATGCAATATGCCGCTTTGTGAAATACATTCTTAAAGAACTTTCCTTCCGTAGTTGCATTGATTGCAGCAGGAACATATACATAATAGTCCGTATCACTGCCCTCGACGGAGTAAGGAAAGGCGATGTCCCCCAAGGTTTTCATCCATTCACGCCAATCGCTTGATGGATCGTTCACATGAATGACCAGCTTATCGCCTTCGACTCCATCGGAATACCTCTTTATGTTTCCGGCAATATCACGACCGCTTCGTCTGCTTGCCCAACCGCCATTTGCAACATAACTATCAATGTTTGCATCAGTCGAAGTATCATGTATCGCGGAAATAAGCGCGTCTATCTTTTCCGTATAAACCTGATGTCGAAGATAGTCACATCGATCGCCACCCATCGGGCAGAACAGACATCCAACTCTGGTACTGCCGAATTTGTAAGCATGATTAATCGCAATGCCTCGTGAATACAGGTACATCCACACCTCAGCCGAAGTCCAATCCAAGATAGGATAGAAGGCATATTGTCCCTTCTGCTTTGTTCCATAGTTTTCCGCCTCATATTCGGATCTTCTCAGGCTTTCAGCAGCTCTGACGCCAACAAAGTCAGCACCAGTATAATCCGATTTACCCAGCACTTCCCTGATTTTCAGTGTCTGCGGAGATGACTTATGAACCGTGCAGCACCACCGCAGTGTCCTTGACGGAGGGCCAAACAACCGCCAACTATCGTCAGGATTCAGGTGCGACGCCGCCCGATAAAAGGCAATACCATCGTCCTTGCACTGCTGCTCCACCGCATCCACCAACTTGTAGGTGTCGGGAAACTCCATCTTCGTGTCGCCAAAGACAACCATAAAGGCATTGTGCGGCAGCGCCTTTTTGACAAGCTCCAGCAGCACCATGCTGTCCTTACCGCCGGAAAAGGCCACATGGAAACAGTCCAGCTTTTTCTGATACCGCTTCCAGTAATCATAGATCTTCTTGACCGTCACCTGTTCGATGATGGCCATCATGTCGGCATTTTTCTTCACCATATGGTCAATATCCATAGGCTGAAGAACATACTCCTGCGGCACGGCAGGAACTCTCTCGCCATTTTCGGCCGTAGCGACCAGATAATCCATCACAGGCGCTTCGTAAATGGAGCCGCCCTTTGTCCTTGCGACCAATCGGCCACGATAATAGTAACTGGCTGCCTCTGCCCACATATAGGGGACATCTTCTTGATCCGCAAAGGAGAACCACGCATCCATGTGCAGCATCCGCATCTCGGCAGCGTATACCGGACGTGGTTCTTTGGATGAGTTCGGTGTCGAATCGTTGAGCAGCAAGCCGCCAGTCTCTGCGTCATATTCATATCCGAACACTGGAATCACCTCGCTGTTCATTCAGGATTCGGGCACGATTGAGCGTTTTCCGCACAAGTTCGCTGCGCCGGAGGATGTACTTGCGCGATGTCAGGTAATGTCCGATGGCTTCTTCCGTCAGCGTGATGCCATCCTGGAGGACGGCATGCGCCAAGCGATCCTCATAGCCGGCGAACTGCCTGTCAGCCGAAGCGATGCCGCCCACATAGCTGATCTGCGCCGGGCCGCCATCGATGGTGAACCGTTTGCTGAAACGGCGTAGAAA
>CAZJZV010000032.1:0-5415 GCA_964550635.1 uncultured Bacteroidaceae bacterium | reverse complement strand
TATTGTGGTCTAATTACTTTTGATGGAGGACCAAAGCTCGCATATGAGTGGGACCAATAAAACTAATCGCAATAAAAATTCTCTTAAGTAATACGTCACCCTGCAAGATAAAATCTTGCAGGGTGTTTTCTTATACTCTGATATATACGTAAGACCGCAAGGCAGGTTGCCCTGCTGTGTTGATTTTGATTTTATTTTGAAATATCTCTATTTGCTCTTGACTTTTTTACTGTTCAGAGTGACATATACAATAAAACAATCAAAAAGCAGGAAGAAACCATGACAATAGGTTGACATTAGGCAAAAATCACTAATATAATGTTAAACGAATTAAAAAAGGATAACTCAAAAACGACCGATTTTGAGTAATGGAGGAGCAAAAATGCGCAAGAAAAATTATGTTTTGTTGCTTGTTGCGTTGGTTATCATGAGCTTTATCATGGTCGCTTGTAGCGGGAACGAAAACATCAACCCGAGTAATTCGGGTGGCACAACACCCGACGTTGTGTACATCGTTACTTTTAATAGCAACGGCGGTAGCGACATCGCGTATATTCAGGCGGCAAAAGGGGAAAAAATATCCGCCCCGACACAGCCTACAAGAGATCATTATACCTTTGACGGTTGGTATAAGGATTCGTCATTCGCAAGCGAATGGGACTTTGATTCCGATGTCGTCAATAGCAATATCACGTTATACGCCAAGTGAAATCAAGTCGAAGTGCGTATAGACTCGGTCAGTAACGCCTCGATAGACGGCACCGAGATAACAATGGTAGTCGAAGAAAATATTGACGAAGTCGATATGAACGATAAAGTCGTCCTCAACGATACCAATGCCACTTGGAAGTTGTGCTACGATAATCTCGGACAAGCGGAGATAACCTCTAAAATCGCAGTAAACAGTGATTCCGGTGTGTTGAGCAATGGAGAAAACGTATTTTACATTCTTGTCGCGTCCGCAGACGGTATGCAGAAAAAAGTGTATACTTTGACGATATATCGTAAAATATCGGTTACCGTCGAGTACTACGGTCTTAACAATGATGTGATAAACACCTTCAAAATGGACAACAACAAAACAATCTCGTCTCCATATCGCTATAATCCGACGGGATATACGGTGAATAACTGGTATTATTATGAGGGAAGCGAAAAAACAAATTTTGTTTTTGGCGAGAACGGTACCATTGTAACCAATAAAACGGTACTCAAACTTTACCCCGAAGCAACTGCAAATACCTACGACGTAACTCTTAGCGTAGGCAGCGATGAAAGTGTTTCGGAAAGCACGGTTACGGTAACCTACGATAGCTCCAAAACCTTCCCTATTGCCCAAAAGACAGGATATTCCTTTGTAGGCTGGTATAACGTTGGCACACAAGTCACTAACGCAGACGGTTATTGCGATAACTGGGGGTATGCACGTCAAGTTACTTTGACGCCGAGATGGTCAATCAACAAATATACCTTAACGCTTGATGAATCGACGGAAGGCGGTAGCGCAACAGGGGAAGGAAAGTATAACTATAATTCAGAAGTAACCGTTACCGCAAAAGCATATACCGGTTATACGTTTACCGGTTGGTACGATGGCGAAACCAAACTTTCCGCAGAATTAAGTTACACCTTTGCCATGCCGGCGGAGAACAAGACTTATACCGCTAAATATGAAAAATGCACGTCGCATACCTATGATGATTGTGTTTGCACTAAGTGCGGTACCGTCACGCATACTCCTAACGACGATTGCATTTGCTCTACCTGCAGTGCAGTAGCGCATACTCCTAACGACAATTGTATTTGCACCAAGTGTGGCGCAGAAGTGCATGGTTTAAGCGCAAGCGGATACTGCCGTCACGGAAACGTGATCTACTTCGGCACCCACCCTCAAAGCGAGGTAACTGATAGCACTCTTAAATCGACTCTGACGACCAAAGCGGGCACTCTTCCCACTTCCTCGAACAGCAGAAGTTGGACTTCCTACGGATATTACGTCAACGGAAACGTAAGTAACTATATGTGGTACGTCGACGTCGAGAACGCCGGCGAGAAATATCGCGGTGTATATTTTACAGGCTATCGTCCGTACGGACCGGCTTACAGCTCTACCCTCGATTTTACACGGCAAGACGATAACGGCTATAATACAAACACGGTATATTGGTTCAAGTACGAGCCTATCAAGTGGCAAATACTTACGGAAAGCAACGGCAAAGCGTTCTTACTTTGCGACGTAGCAATAGACTGTCGAGAAATAAGTCGGGAGTATAACGATTATGCCGAAAGCACAATACGCTCTTGGCTCAACGATACCTTCTACAATATAGCGTTTACCGATATCCAAAAGGCGTTGATACAGACGACTACAGTAGATAACAGCGTATCGAGTACGGGATATAGTTCTAACTCATACGTATGTGAAAATACAAGCGACAAGGTGTTCTTGCTCTCTTACGCAGAAGTAAAAACGTATTTAACAAGCGACGAAGCGCGTATGTTTAATAGCAGCGACTATGCAAAGAGCCAAGGTATATGTGAAGGTCTAGGCACTTGCCTTTGGTGGCTGCGTTCGCCTTACAACGAACCTGGTACTACACGCTATATCGACAACGAAGGCAAATTCAAACTAAGTGGCGTTTCATGCACCTATAACGGAATAGTTCCGGCACTATGGATTGATATAAAGTAAATCCCTAAAACAAGCAATGCAGATAAAAAATAACACGGAGAATGTCCGTGTTATTTTTTTGATTGAGATAAATGCGATCGGTTTAGAGAAGTAGGGTTTTGTCTTCGCCCATGCCCATCATGCCGTCAAGGACGTATTTGTTGCCGTCTTCGTCGCGCAGGTAGCCTTCGAGTTCGCCGAATGCGACGTAGTAGTCGATATTGACGACGAGTGCGTGCATGATCATCGGATTCATGTTGTAGACTTTGAATTTGAGATTGACCATATCGTGTTCGTCGCGGACGATCCATTCGCTGTAATTTTCAAAGTCCGCGCTTTCGGGGCTTCTCGTGAAGGTGATCGGGGGCAATATGCTCGTTTTCCCTTCGAACCAAAGGATATTTTCGTTGTATTTGTCTTGGTCTATGGACTGGTTTCTCGTGAGATTGAACGCGAGCCACTTCTCTTCTCCGTTGACGTTGCACTTGCCCATAGTGGTAACCCAGTCGTAGTGCGCCCTACGGGGATAATAACCTCTGTGGTCGTCGACGATTGCGGTGCTATCCTCATCGGTGAGCATTTCTTCGCCGTTGATGACGAGTCTGCCTTCCGCCTTGAAGAAATCTTTTTGACTATAAAGCGGGCGGTTTTTGCCGAAGGGTATGCTTGCGACGCATGGCAATGAAATTCTGCTCAACTTGAAATCGTATTCGATCGTTGCTTCGCCGTAGTTTTCCTTGATTGATTGGACGATGGTTTTGCCTTTTCTCGGGACGGTGATAAGGCATTTGCCCGTATGTTTACCGCTCAAATCGCATCTGCCGTCTTGGAAATTGTTGACGTACTTGACGTGAGATACGGGAGTTTCGCCTTCCGCAACCGAGCCGTTGATGAGATTGGGCGCGATGACGGTGTCTTTCGACTTGAGGTTGGTGTCCCAACAATACACCTTTTTGGTGCGTTTGTCGTAGAAGATATTGAGCGTTTTGCCGAAAATGCCCATATCGCATACGACCGCAAGAAGTACGCCGTTTTTGAGATGGACTTCGGTCGCTTCCCAGAGGGTGAGTTTGAGCCTATTCATAAACTGCGGCGCTTTCGTCGGCTTTTTGATTTTGAGAAGTTCCATTTTCTCAAATTCCTTGTCGAAAGTGCCGAAAATACACTTGCCGTTTTCGTCCACCATACTGACGGGCGTAGGGACGGCGCGACGAGTTTTGTCGATATACTTGCTATATTCTCCCATATGTTTTCCTCCATATCGTTTTTTTTCATTATACAATAAGGATTTTTCGATTTCAATATCCAATCCAAAAAAGAAATCTATACTAAAGTAGACATTTTCAACATTTTGGGAAAATCGTCTATTGCAATGGCTTATTCTTATATGATATAGTTTAGTTATTAACTATAGAATAAGGGGCGTATTATGGCAGAATATCCTTACAAAGTATCAGAAAAACGTTATCCGTCACCCACTCCTTCGGCAATCGTCGAGAACGGCAAAGTGCATTTCGGCACGTTCGACAAGCCTTTCCCGAAACTCAACCTTATGGACGCAGACAAGCCCTGCGGAAAAATTGTGCCCGACTTCATGAAGCGCAGTCGTTTGACCGAATGGGAAGCGTTCGAGGTCAGTATGGACGAAGGCTCTCTCATCAGTGCGGTATACATCATGGGACCTATCGGTTTTTCTATCTTCGTATGGTATGACAAAGCGACGCAAAAAGTTACGTCTTGGCGCAACTTCGTCCCCGTGAAACGCTCGAAAGTCGCGTCTCAACTAGTTGACGACTACTGCTATCTCAAGACGGGAAGCAGCGAATATCGTATCGACAACGACTTCATGAACGGCAAGGCAAGCGCGAAAGGCTACACTAAATTCGGCAAACGCACCTTTGAAATCGATATGAAGTTCGACAGAGTGTCCCCCCTTGCAAACGGCGTTATGCCCCTTGCAAAGAATAAGGACGGCTCGTTCAGAAACCCGCTCTATAGCGAAAAGGACTTTTTCAAGGCGACGGGCACTATCACCGTCAACGGCAAAAAGTACGTCACCAACGAACGCTCGGTCGGCATCATCGACGACCACAAGGGATATTATCCTTATAGAATGCACTACGACTGGCTCACCGCAATGGGCAAGACTCAAATCGACGGCGAAGAACAATACTTTGCGTTCAATCTCACGAGAAATCAATCCGTCGACCAAGACGCCTACAACGAAAACGTCATCTGGTGCGAAGGCAAATCCTACCCTATGCCCCCTGTGATTTTCAAGCATAAGGGCAACAAGAGAAAGGCAAAAGAATGGCAAGTCGTGGACGAAGCGACGGGCGGACAAATCGTCAACTTGACCTACACCATCGGCGACGCGTTCTATATGCCCATACACGTGCTTGTCGTGGACGTCTACTACGAACTGTCCTACGGCAAAGTGTCGGGATACGTGACCGACCCGAACGGCAAGAAATACGTGCTCGACGGAATGGCGGGCATTGCGGAAGACCGTACAACAAGAGTGTAAAAACACTTGGCGCGACCAACCGTCGCGCCTTATTTTTACCCTTTTTCACAAATCGCTATCGGTTGCGTTTCGTATTAACCCCCCTTGACGACACCGCGCATAGCACAACAATATCGCTATCGTTCAGGCAACACAAGTCTTTGAAAAATCAAAGAAAATCACTAAAATAAAAATCCACCAGTTCAACTGGTGGTTTTTAATTTGAGGGTAAAACCCT
>CAZJZV010000031.1:0-9156 GCA_964550635.1 uncultured Bacteroidaceae bacterium | reverse complement strand
TCACCGGTAAACCTCTACTGAACCACCAGACTATCTGGTGGTTTTGTGTTACAACGAAAAAACCGCTCATAACGAGCGGTTTTCTTATATCAAGAAAAAGCCGACGAAAAATTCGTCGGCTTTTTAATAATCGGTGCGACCGAGCAAATAATCGACCGTGCAGTCGAAATAGTCCGCAAGCACGCACAACATATCTATCTGCGGACTGCGTTTCAAATTCGTCCAAGCAGAAATCGCACTGTGACTTATCCCCGTTTCTCTCTCAATCGTCACGCTTGACACACCTTTAATCCGCATACTTTCTTTCAACCTTTCGGCAAACCATTCTTGCGGAGTCTTCCCGTTTATGACGTTTTTCTGCATATATCGACCTCGTTCGACTTCTTTCGACAAATTATGCTACAATCGTAACCGTTTTTGGCATTGTGTTACGAACGTAACAACCTTATAATGAAATATATGCAAAGGAGACGAAACTATGAACGTAGAAAAAAGCGCAACGCCTGAACAAAAAACCGAAATACTAAACCTTTTGACCGCCTACGCGAAAGAAATTCCCCAAGTGAAATCCGTAACCATACTTCCCGCCAACCTCGGCGCAACCGCCTATCTCACCCTACCCGACGACAGCACGATTTTACTATCACTAACATAGTTGCTTATGCGGCGCAACCGTCGCGGTTGCTTAAACTGCGTAGCAATATAACTTCTCCGTCAGAGAAATATCACTGCACGCGCAATATCACTTCTGTAGAGCCGAAATTAAACTCATTTTTAATGATGGAATGACGTAAAAAAAAGACCGCGGTTGCGGTCTATTTTTACGTTAATATCATTCATCAGGATTCGGCGAGAGTTGCGTTGCCGAAGCCTGCGACAGCGGACACGGGCAGGGAAAATACGATTGCTCCCGCATCCGTGTGTGTGCCTGCGTTTTCGATGATTGCTTTCATTATCTTCGCTTTCTCGGTTGCTTTTGCAACGATCAAGATGATTTCCTTTTCTTGCGCGATAGACACTTTGAAGAACTTCTCCGCATTCGTACCGCCCGTACCTTTCGCGTGGATAACCGTTCCACCGCCTGCGCCTGCGGATCTTGCCGCGTCCATAACCATATCGGTGTGTCCTTCGTTTGCGATTGCAAGGACGAGTTCGAAGTCGAAATTGAGTTCGGGTGCTTTCATTTTGGATTTACCTCCGAGATTTGCGAGGGTATTGCCACCGCCCACGCTCTTTACGGGGACGGCGATGACGATTCCGTTGCCAGGAGCGTCGATATAAAGTCTGCGTTTTTGTTCGAGAATGAGTGCTTGCGTGCGTTCTTCGTTGGCGACTGCCATGACCACTCTTTTCTCATTCGAGTCCATACCGAGTACGCTACGCATGGACTCCGTAGCCGTGCCCATACCCTTCATGGACAAAACCACGGGAAGTTCGAGCTTCTCGCAGATATTGCCGAGTATTGACAAGCCGTTCGGGTTTATGACGGATATGACGTAATTCATATTACCCCCAAAGTTCGATGATTTCGGTATCGCCGTATTCTTGAGCGATTTCGGCGCGTTTTTGTTTCTTCTTGTAGACGAGTCCGGTTATCTGTATGGAGAGCAGGGGCATCATTGCGACCATCGCCACCACGCCGAATGCGTCCGTCATGATATTGCCGCCCCTAGCACTGCATACGCCGATGAAGAATTGCAACATGAAAGTAGCGGTCATAGGTCCCGATGCGACGCCGCCCGAGTCGAATGCGATTGCGGTGAAGATGTCGGGCACGAAGAACATGAGTATGAGCGAGATTGCGTAACCGGGGACGATGAACCAAAGGATCGATATGCCCGTCAACACTCTCACCATAGAGAGTCCCATAGCGATTGCGATAGCAATCGAAAGACTGATTTTGATGACTTTCCCGGGGATTGCGCCCGACGTGACGTCTTCTATTTGTTTTTCAAGAACGGCAACCGCGGGTTCCGCGGATATGATGAACCAACCGAGCAACATCGCAAGCGGTATGAGCAGATATTTCGTCCAACCGTCGAAGAGTTGTTGACCAAGGTACGCGCCCAAAGGAGAAAAACCGACGTTCACGCCCGTCAGGAACAATACGAGTCCGACGTAGGTGTACAAAATACCCATGAGTATGCGCAGAAAGTTGCTACGATTGAGTTTGAACGACACGAATTGGAAGAGCAAGAATAGCACTATGATAGGCGTAAGTGCGATTGCCATTTCCTTCATATACTGCGGGAATGCTTTGAGATAACCGAGTCCCATTTCGGTGGTGGTCGCGGGGATTAGGGGTTGAGAAACGCTCGTCGAGCCGTCCCCCGAATAGAAGAATCCGAGAATCAACACCGCAAGGATAGGTCCGATCGAGCAGAGCGCGACAAGACCGAACGAGTCCGCTTCCGCCGTTTTATCGCTACGGATATTCGCAACACCGACGCCGAGCGCAAGAATGAAAGGCACGGTCATAGGGCCTGTCGTAACACCGCCAGAGTCGAATGCGATTGACAAAAATCCCTTGTCCGAAAACGCCGCAAGCACGAATACCGCAACGTAGGCTACAAGCAAAAACCATTTGAGTTTTATGCCGAAAATGATACGCAACATGCACACCGCAAGGAACAAGCCTACCCCCACGCCGACCGTTGCGATAAGTACGGTTTTGTTCACGTGAGAGATCGAGTCGGCAAGCACTTGCAGATCGGGCTCTGCGACCGTAACCGCCACGCCGACTACGAAACTGACGAACAAAATCAAAGGCAATTTTTGAGATTTCGTGAGAGTCGTGCCTATACGGTTGCCGATAGGAGTCATAGCGGTGTCCGCGCCGAGAGAAAAGAGTCCCATACCCACGACGACGAGAAGGGCACCGAGTAGGAATGATAGCATTAGCCCTGTCGGGACGGGGGAAATTGTCAAACAAATGAGCAAAACTATGATGACGATAGGAAGAGCAGAAACCAAAGATTCACGGAGTTTTTCCGTGAGTACCGCGCGTTTCGGGTGCAGGACCGCCCTGCCGACGTCCCCTTTCCCGAACAATTCACCCAATTTCGATTTGCCGAGTTTTGCCATAGTTTTATCTTACCATAAATTTATTATTATTTCAATATCGAATATTCATGAAAACGGAACGTTTTCGACCGCGCTTTCAAAAAAAGCACCGCTATCGGTGTTTTTTTTCGAGTGTAAAGCATAGCCGTTAAAAAAGAGTTAAAAGGTCAACCGTTTTTCACTTTTTCGAGAAGTTCGTACACACGCTTTCCGCAGACGGGGTGTATCTTGTTCGGGCAGAGTTCGTTGAGCGGTTCAAGCACGAAAAGACGATTTCGCATATCCGCATGCGGTATGACGAGATTATCCGCCTCGACGTACAAATCGTCGTAGAAAATTATATCCATATCGAGCGTTCTGTTTCCCCAATGCTCGAAACGGACTCTATCCCCGTCTTTCTCGATTTCGTGCAAGCGGTTAAGAAGATCGAAGGGACTATAAAGCGTTTTGATTTCAACAGCGGAATTCAAGAAAGTTTGAGTCGCGACGTCGCCGTAGGGTTTTGTCTCTATGCGACTGCTTTCCCTGACGTCTTTGATATTGTCGTCGTCTGTTAGCGACTTGACTGCGAAGTCGAGATAACCTTTTCTGTCCCCCAAGTTAGACCCGAGAGATAAATAGGCGGTGTGCCACTTCAAAGTGGTTTCAACACCCACCCAATCGAAGTTGCCCTTCATGGGTGCGTCGGGTTTTTTGACGGTGACGGTGACGCCGTCTACAAGGGGAAAAGTCGTGAGAATTTTCTTTGAAAATCGCACCGCAATCGTTTCGAGCAAATTGAAACAGTTTTCGCACAAAAAGGCTTTTATCATCTTGCAAACGGCAGAATAACTCACGGTTTGGTCAACATCGTCGCTTTTTGCGGCGCGGGAAATATCGCTCTCGATAGCGCACGAAACCAAAAACCTTTGGGGTATTTCTTTCTCTTCGGGATTGACTCCGTGGCAACAAACTACCTCGTAATTTTCAATCAAAATCTTGCCCATTACCCTAATCCTCCAGCATCATTCTGTTCTCTTTCACGTCGTGCACTCTCACGAATAACACCCCTATTTTCTTCGCGAATTTGGTGGTGTCGAGAGTTGCGGTGAGTCTTGTCTCCGGCTCTCCGCCAAGGAAAGATTTTCTCGATGTGCCAAGGAGTAGCGGATAGCCGAGATAGCCCAGTCGTCTATAATTTTTCAAAAGTTCGACGTCTTCATCGCGGGAGAGATTGAACCCTATTCCGCCGTCGAGAATGATTTTGTTTTCGTCGATTCCCGCATCGAGTGCGGTTGATACCGAGCGCATAAGTCCAAGTTCTTTGTCCGTCCACATATCCTTGACTTTACTCCCGCGTCGGTTGTGCATTATGCAAACTGATGCAGAGTATCTCGCTATGATTTTCGCCATTTCGCGGTCGGCAAGCCCCGTCACGTCGTTTATCATATCCGCCCCTGCGCCAAGACATGCGTCCGCGACTTCGGGATAGAAAGTGTCGACGGATAAAATCGCGGTCGGGAAAGCCTCTCTCAACTCTTCGACGACGGGCAAAGTTCTCGTCATCTCTTCAAGAGCGGAAATCGGTTTCGCGTTAGGTGCGGTGGACTGTCCGCCTATATCGATGATTTCCGCACCTTGTTCGAGCATTTTGCGCACCTTGTCAACCGAGTTATCCCCCGCCCTACTTCCGAAGAAAAAGGAGTCGGGAGTGGCGTTCAATATGCCCATAATATGAGTACCGCCCGAAAAGACGGCGTCTTTGACCTTGAATATATCGCTCATTTCAACCCCAGCATCGAGAATACGATCGCTTCTTTGTTTTGCATATCACCGCGGAGTGCGTAAGAAGTGGTTTTGCTCCCCACTTTTTTGACTCCCCTTGCGGTCATGCAGGTATGCTCCGCTTCGACCACGACAAGCACCCCTTTCGGATTGAGATATTCAAAAACCGCGTCCGCGATTTGTGCGTTCATTCTTTCTTGGAGTTGCAAGCGTCTTGCGTAGACGTCCACGACTCTTGCGAGTTTGCTGAGTCCTACCACTTTTCCGTTCGGGATATACGCGATATGGACCTTGCCGAAAAACGGCATAAGGTGGTGTTCGCAGGTTGACGAGAAGTCAATATCCTTTTCCACGACCAAATCGCTACCGCTCTCACTGAAAGTTTTTGAAAGGTGCTCTTCGGCACTTTCGTTTTCACCTTTCAGGAGTTCTTCAAACATTCTTGCGACTCGTTCGGGGGTATCTTTCAGACCTTCTCTCTCGACGTCCTGACCGAGTGCGGACAACAAATCCGCTATTGCTTTTTCGACTTTTGCCTTATCCATATATATATCCTTTTATGAAATCTGATTTTTCTTTCCGAGTGCGCCGAAAAGAGTGAGAGACCCGCACAACACGACGACGTCCCCGCCGAAATCGCCGAGTGCTTGTTGCACTCCGAGGGGGACTGAATCGTATGCGGTCGCATCGTAACCGAGAGAACGGAAAACGTCCGCCAGTTCGTTTGCTTCAAGCGCACGCGGGGAGGGCGGAGTGACGGTAACTATCCTGTTTGCGACGGGCGCAATCAGTCTTGCCATTTCCTTGTAGTCCTTGTCTTTAAGCACGCCCATGACGATTTGAATACGCATACCGCCGAAGTAATTTTTGAGAGAGTTAGCAAGCACTTCTATACCCTGCGGATTGTGTCCGCCGTCCAAAACAAGCACTTTACCGCGCGGAAATAGCAGGTTAAACCTATTGTTTTCGGCAAATACAAGTTCAAACCTTGCGTGCCATACGGCAGATGCAAGACCATATTTCAGGTCGTTATCGCTGATTTCAAATCCCTTGTCGCGAAGGTATTTTATCGTTTCGATTGCAAGACTTGCGTTCGTCAGTTGGTGTTCGCCAAGCATGGAGATCGTGTATGTTTCACCCTTGTATTCAAACATTTGTCCTTCCAAATCGCAAGCGATGAAAGTGGGTTTTTCACACACCGTCAATCGACCGCGGGTGCTATTGACTTTCTCTCTCATCACCTTTATCACACCGTCTTCTTGCGGACAGGTTATCAAATCTTTCTTGACGATTTCCGCCTTTTCAGATGCTATCTCTTCAATGGTATTTCCTAGAATCGCGCAGTGGTCGAGTCCTATCGGAGTGATCACGGAAATCACTTTGTCTTTCACTGCGTTGGTCGCATCCCAACGTCCGCCGAGTCCCGTTTCGAGAACGACGACGTCGCACTTCTCTTCCGCAAACAACCACAACGCAAAAGCGGTTTCGATTTCAAACGCGGTGGGTTTGAATTCTCTCTCTACGCACTCCGCGCACCTTGCCTGCTCCTTTTCGATGACGTCCTTGATGAGCGAATACCCCTTTGCGACGAGTCCGCCCGTAACCGGAGTGCCGTTCAACAAAAACCTTTCGTTATAATCGAAAACGGACGGAGAGTTGTAAGTCCCCGTCTTCATGCAAGCGGACACGAAAATCGCGGTGAGATATGCCGTCACCGAGCCTTTTCCGTTCGTGCCTGCGACGTGTATGATTTTCAGTTTTTCGTCGGGACTGCCGAGAAGGTCGAGAAGTCTGCGCTCTCTTTCAAGACCGTAGTCCGATCCCCCCCTTTCGATATTGGTTATCCAATCGACTGCTTCAGAATAAAACAAAAACACCTCCGAGGAAGCGTTTTATCTCACAGTGAAGCGGGAGTGAATATTGCACCGCAAGCAGAAAACTTTTCGTCCGAGGACGCCTCCCGTCCGTCGGCACTTAACGCGCGATATTCTACGTCTTCCTACGTTTATTTCGTTAAGCACAGTATAGCAAAAGACCGCATATTTTTCAACAATAATCGTGCATTTTGAAAATATTGGTTGAAATATCCTTCCCCCGCCCCGATTTACGACTCTATAACCGCCGCCGCTTTAGTGCGATAAAGTGAAAAAATAATTCTTGCCTTATTTTGTTTATTGTTGTATTATGTATAAGTAAATATTTATTATGGAGACTATGTAATGATGTTTAACACAACTATTTCTTGGTTCAAGGGCTTTGAATCGAATAGCCCTGACAACTGGTTGATGTACCTCATGTACGGGTTGATCGTGGCTTTCGTTTCCGCGGAATCCATCTATTATCTCGTCAAGTCGTTGAGGCGCGCGAAAAAGTTGAATATGGACATGGGCAAAATCAAAAAAGTCATGACCACTTCCGCGACTTTCTCCGTGCTTCCCGCAATCGGCATCGGCCTTGGCGTCGTAACCCTTATCGGTATTCTCGGCATTGCAGTGCCCGCGATCAGACTTTCGGTCGTCGGCTCTCTGCAATATGAAACCCAAGTCGCTGACGGCGTCGCAACCGCAATCACCACCTCAGACGGCGTTACGGGTAGCCTTGCCGCACTCATCAACCAAGGCGTTACTCCCCAAGACTACGTGACTATCGCACTCGTTATGACTCTCGCAATCATCGCGGGCAACGTGCTTATCGTCATTTTCTACAAGAGATTGCAACCCCATCTCACCAAACTCGGCAAACTCAATCTCTCTACAAGCGGTAACGGCGGAAATCAATTCCTCGAAGAAAAGAAACTCAATATCGGCGACCTTTGCTTCCAAATCGCATTCATCGGCATGATCATAGGTTATCTCTCGATGGCGATTTCCAATATCTTCACCACCACCACCTTCACCTACCCCGACTTCACGACCTACACCTTCAAGAACATGTTCTACACCTACGGCTACTACAATCTCATCGCAGTTGTCGTCGCCGCTTTCACCATGTGGGTGTTCGACCTTCTCATCAACAAGGCGGGTTGGAAGTGGCTTGACAGTTTCTCGATCGCGCTCAGTATGATCATTGCAATGATAGTCGTCGCAATCATCGCATACTTCGCACAACAAAACGGCTGGGATCCCACCCTTTTCCAAACCGCTCCCGCCGCCGAACAGGCTTTGAGCCTTGCAATATAGGAGGACTACTATGGATAACGAAATCAAAAACGTGAATACTGAAAACGTAGAAGAAGTGTCCGCAGTCCCTGAAAACGCGGAAACCATCGTCGACTTCAACGTCAAACTCCACCGTACCGGCAGAATTTGGAACTCGATCGGCATCATTCTCATGCTTCTCGTCCCTATCGTCGCGGCTATCTACTACGACGTCATGCCCAACTGGAAGGTCTTTGCGGACGGCGGCGTCATCACCCTTATCATCATCAACTTGGGTTCGGGTATCAGTGAACCGGTCATCTACGCGCCTATGCTCGGCACGAACGGCGAATATCTCGCATTCCTCACCGGCAACCTTTCCAACCTGAAAATCCCCTGCGTCGTCAAAGCGCACGAAATCATCGAAACCGAAATGGGAAGCGAAGAACACGAACTTGTGTCCACTATCGCGGTCGCAATCAGTTCTCTCGTCACCATTCTCATCATAGCTGCATTCGTCCTTGCGCTCATCATCTCCGACGTCGTCGCATCCTCTACGGGCGGTACGTCCTTCCAAGGACTCATCGAAGCAAACCCCTTCCTTACCCCCGCATTCGGTTGCGTCGTCTACGCACTCTTCGGATCCCTCGGCGGAAAGTATATGGTCAAAAATCCCAAAATGGCTCTCATCCCCGGCGCTATCCTTGTTGCGTTGTCAATCGTTCTCTCCCTTATGGGAAGTTCTCTCGGCTCCTTGTCCCTTATGGTCGGCATCGTGTTCTGCGCGCTCTTCGCAGTGTTCAGTTTCTTGAGAGAAAAGAAAAAAGCAAAACGCAAAGAAGAAGAACGTCGCCTTGCCGCTATCGCATCCGGTATGTCCTACGAGAAAATCTGCGAAATTCAATACTACCAACGTAAAGAACAAGAAGAAAAACTCCAAGCAGAAAAAGAGGCAAAGAAAGCAAAACGCAAAGCAAAATAACGATTTTAATTTAGGCTCCTCGATTTTCGGGGAGCCTAAATTAAACCTTTCAAGACTTTGCAACTTTATTTTGGCGAAATCGATTGACAATAATTTTCTCTTTTACTATAATGATAACGCTGTCAAAAAAATATGCTGATATGGCTCAGTAGGTAGAGCGCGTCCTTGGTAAGGACGAGGTCCCCGGTTCAAATCCGGGTATCAGCTCCA
>CAZJZV010000030.1:0-9964 GCA_964550635.1 uncultured Bacteroidaceae bacterium | reverse complement strand
GAACATATATTAATAAACAAAGAGTCAGAGAAAATGCTTTGGCTCAAAGAAATGCAGAAATTTTGGAAGAATTGTTAGGCTAATAAATTTAGATTTTATAAGCGTACAACTATTTAGTTGTACGCTTTTTTGTGTGTATTTTTATAAAGTGTTATAATTTTTTGAGAATGAAGGTTAATATGAATGATAAAAAAACTGACGATTATTTAAAGCAGAGGGCTGCAGGTATTTCTGTCGTTTCAAACGCAATTTTAATTATTTTAAAATTTATTACAGGTATATTGACAGGTTCTTTTTCTGTTATATCGGAAGCTATTCATTCAATGAGTGATTTATTGGCATCTTTTATTGCTTTCTTTGCTGTTAAAAAAGCATCAGAACCTGCTGATAAAGAGCATGCCTTTGGACATGGCAAATATGAGGATTTTTCAGGTTTAATTGAGGGTTTTTTAATCATTTTGGCTTCTGTTTATATCTTGTGGGAAGCATCAATGAAAGTTATTTCAGGAAAATATGAGTCGGTTGACGTTGATATTGCAATTTATGTAATGTTATTTTCTGTTTTTGTTAATATATTTGTTAGTTCTTATTTATTTAAATGTGCTAAAAAGACGGGTTCGATTGCTTTATATGCAGATGCTGAACATTTGAGAACAGATGTTTATACGGCAGTAGGAGTCATGAGCGGATTGACTTTAATCAAAATTACAAATCTTCATATCTTAGATCCCTTAATTGCTATATTTGTTGCGGTTTTGATTTGGGAAACAGGATTTAAGATTTGTAAAAAAACTATTGCTGATTTATTGGATACAAGTTTGTCTTCAGAAGAAGAACAGGAAATTTTGTCAGCAATAAACTCTATTAATAATTCTCAAGTATTTAAACTTTGTGAATTGAAAACCAGACGTTCGGGGGTTCGCAAACAAATTGAATTAAAAATTTGTGTTAGCGGGGAAATGACCGTTCTTGATAGCCATAATTTTTGTAATCAGGTAGAAAATATTCTCTCTGAAAAAATTGGCAATACAGATACTATAGTTCACATTGAACCTTTTTCTTCCGTTATTGAAAAGGAAGTAGTATAGAAGTCTTATTCCTCTTTTAATACCGTATTTGTAACTGCGTCAGATACCCCGTAACAAGTATCCAGTGCACTTTCTATATCTTTATATATATCCCTGTATTTAATTACGGTTAGGGCGTCGTATTCTCCTGAAAATAGCGCATCTAATGCCATATAATGTATTTCATCACCACGGGTTTCTATTTCTTTCATTTTTAAATTTCTGTCTGTAATTTCTGTCACGGAAGTGTTTCGTTTAAAATTTGCCATTATGTAATTAAGTTCTTCCGTCGATGAAATTAGTGTATTGGCTTGCATTTTCATATGGTCGGTGGCATTTTCAATGCGATAAACTTTATAATTCATACAAGCTTTGACTATCTTTTTGGTTATTTTATTGAGCATTGTTGAAATTCTTTGAATGTCATCTCTGTCAATTGGCGTAGATTTTGACTGATTTAAAACTTTTAGTGTTTTTCTGAAAATTTTATTGCTCTTATGTTTATATTGACGTGCTGAAATCATTTCGTCATCTGTAACTCCATTTTCAAGTATTTTTAAAAATAATGCGGCTGCATTTTTACAAGCTTCTGCACTTTCTTGAAAATATTCATAAAATATTTCGTTTCTTTTTTTTGAAAAAATTGAAAATATATTGAAATTTACCATAATGCCTCTATCTATGCCAGTTTCCGTCTGACTAATTCCTTTTTGATTTTATTTAATCCTGATTGAATAATTCTTGAAATCCTCGAAGGTGAAAGATTATATTCTTCTGCCATTTCTCGAAGTTTTTTTTCATCAAAAAATTTTGCTTCTATAAATTCTTTTTCTCTTGGCGGTAAAAGTTTCATTGCCTCTTTTATCGCTCTGCTCATTTCTCCAAAAACTACCTGCTCTTCAGGTGTTTCGTGGTTATCCTTAATTTGTGTGGGATTTTCACTCTCTGCCAGTTCATCAACTGATAAAATTGTCGTATAAACAGCGGCTCTGACGTTTGTCGGATCTTGATTGGCAAACATGTTGTCTTGCTGTTTATTCTTTAAAACATACCACTTATAACGCCTGCGAACTTCATTTCTTACTGCCCATTTTACTGCTGTAGAAAGATATGATTTGTTATATTTTTCCGGCGGTGCTGATGAACACAACTTATGAATGACTTGTGTTGCTATGTTGACAATCTCGTCATATTCAGCCAAATGTTGCGCTGACATTCTCTTATACTCGACTTTTGCTAAAGTTTCGATAAGCTCTTTATAATCAGCGATATTGAATTTTCTCACAACAGTTTCCGTATGTGACACATCAACCTCTTTAACAATTCTATATTATCCGAAAAAAAAATTATTTGCTATAAAATTTTTAATTACTTTTAATAAGTATTTATAAACAATATTTCTTAATAATAAGGAATTTTTATAAAAAACATAGTAAAATGTATTTGGAGTATAAACAGAGGAAAAGATTATGATTCAAATGCAAGATGTAACGGTTTTTGATATGCCTGTTGAAGTTCAAGCGCACGAACAAAGAATTGCCGAACTCGACAAAAGTAAGAATATTTCCTCTTACACGTATAAATATGAGCCCAAAAAGCCTACGGTTGTTCAACCTAAAACTACATCAATTTCTCCAATGGTTATTTATCTTACGGAAAAATTAAAACACGGTACTCCGCAAGAACAGAAACGTGCTTTAGTGTCTATTTTACAAGGTTTGGACAAGAAAAAAGGTGCCGCTCAATATTTAGATGCAGGACTTACTGACGCTCTCTTTTTTGTGATAGACCAAGATACCTCTAAAATGCAAGGTCCCACAAGACAGCAAAAAAGATATAGAAAACAAATTCAAGCAAACAAAAAGCTTCCAAAAGAAAAAATTGATATTGCTGTTGAACTTTCGGAAAAAGAGATTGCGGAACGCAATAAAGCGTACTCCTTGTACCTCGTCGCAAAAATTCAAGATAAATTGTGTGATGAAATCGCTAACAGAACCGGACTTCAGCCTAAATTATCTGATTTATCAATTGTTCAAAGATTGATTAAAGTTTCTCAGACAAATCAAGATGAAAATATTAGAGGTGCTGCTTTGGGTGCGTTGGCACTTTTGAACAGACCTGAATTTGAACAGGATTTATCTATAATTTTTAGTCAGGCGGCAGGTTCAAGTAGTCAGACTGTTAAAGAATATGCAGAAAGGGCTTTAAGATCTCTTTCTGAAGGTGATCCGTTTGCTGAATAAGGATTAGAATTATTAGTATCTCAACAAAAATTACCGGTCAAAAAGGGGAAAATATTGCTGCAGATTATCTTGAAAAGTTGGGTTACAAGATAATTGAGAGAAATATTCATTTCTCCAGAAATTGTGAGATTGATATTATTGCAAAAGATGGCGATACGATTGTTTTTGTTGAGGTAAAAACCAGAAAAACAATGGGATTTGGGCACCCCTTTGAGTCAATTAATAAATCAAAATTACAAAAAATTGTTATGGGTGCTTTTTCATATATACAGCAAAATAATGTAAAAAAATTCAGGATTGATGCTATTGCGGTAATTGGTATCCAAAATCCGAAAATAGAACATTTAAAAAATATAAATGTAAATTAATTTTCATTAAAAAATCCACCTGTATCGGTGGATTTTAAATTAATTAATTTATAACCAGTCGCACTGTCCATCAGGACAAAATGCTTTTTCCAATGCGGGAATAATACTTCTGTGGGTCATTTCAAAAGTTACGGGAGTTATTGAAACTTTATTCCATCTGATTGCGTTAATATCAGTTCTGTCGTTTTTGCCCTCTGTGACTAATTCACCTGCCATCCAGTAATATTCTTTTCCTCTTGGGTCAATCCTTTTTTCATATTCATTCGTGTACGTTTTTGCGCCAAGCGTTGTTATGACAACGCCATTTATATCTTGTTCTTTGCAACCGGGAACATTAATGTTCATTATTGTTCGTTTTGGGAAATTGATTTCTGCTAATTTGGGAAGAAATTTAACTACCAAATTTGCCGCATATTCAAAATTATTCGGAACATAATCATTTCCGCAATAGGAAACGGCAAGACTGGGATATCCCATAACTGCTCCTTCCATTGCACAACTTACGGTTCCTGAGTACATAATATCAGAACCAAGATTGGGGCCATGATTTATTCCTGAAATAACCATATCAGGAAGTTCATTTT
Organism: uncultured Bacteroidaceae bacterium; assembly: GCA_964550635.1. GTDB lineage: Bacteria > Bacillota > Clostridia > Christensenellales > CAG-917 > RGIG4097. The sequence goes on along the minus strand of CAZJZV010000030.1, from coordinate 5,702 downwards.
GTTCTAATACTGCATTAATTGCTATTTTTACACAATCTCCGGGCGTTCCGTTTGTTTTCCAGCATCGTTTTGCTCCGTAGCGAGGTTCTATTTCCGTTACTCGCAAAGGGGTATGCAGTGTTAATGAGTGTCCTGCTGCACTTCTTTCTTGATCGGGTGCAACTATATATACCTCGTGACCTGCGTTGCTCAATGCTCGTGCTAAAACAGAAATTCCTACTGCGTACATTCCGTCATCATTTGACATTAAAATCTTCATAAATTCTCCTTTGCTTTATACGGGGTATTTACTATTATACTTATAATTAAAAATGTATTGATACTTCAAATTGCCGATTTATTTTAATATTTCTTGCAAAATATTTCTATTTATATTATCAAAAATTTTAACTTCACCTATATTTGTTGGAAGTACAAATCTTACTTTTCCTGCTTCAACTTTTTTGTCGAATTTCATTGCTTCAATAAGTTCCTCCGGTTCATAATATTCGTGTTCTGGAAGATTAAATTCAAATTTATTAATCAATTTTGTCGCTCTCTCATAGTATTCTTCACTAATTAAATTTAGAGCAAGACTTAAGTCAAAACATACCTGTAAACCTACTGCAACTGCTTCTCCGTGCGTAAATACAGAATAATTTGAACATTTTTCCAATGCGTGTCCATATGTATGTCCCAAATTAAGTATTGCTCTCAATCCGTTTTCTTTTTCATCTCGATTTACAACAGCTGACTTTATTTTACAGCATATTTCAATCATTTCATCGACATATTGCAGGTTTAAATTTTTGATTTCTTCTATATTATTCTCTAAAAATTCAATAAAATTAAAGTTCTCCTCACAAGATTTTTCTATAAAGGCATATTTTACAACTTCCGCCAATCCTGTTTTTAATTGCCTTTCGTCAAGTGTAACAAGTGTTTTTGTGTCTGAAATTACAAGCTTGGGTTGATAAAAAGTTCCTATTAAATTCTTTCCGTATCCGTTATTGACTGCGGTTTTCCCTCCTACTGACGAATCAACTTGCGCTAGTATAGTCGTCGGAATTTGTATAAAATTTACTCCCCTTCTGTATATTGACGCTGCAAAACCTGTTATATCTCCAATTACACCGCCCCCAAATGCCACAAATGCGCACTTCCTGTCTAATCTCAGTTCTGAGGCTTTTTCTAATATGGAAATTAGTGTTTCAAAATTTTTGAATTTTTCTCCGTCCGGAATAATAAATTTTTCAGAGTTTTCAATTTTGAGTTTGTCGCCCCAAAGATTATTTATTTTTTCATTTGTAATTATCAGGTACTTTGTTGCCTTACAATTTTGTGTAATTAATTCATTTGCTTGTTCCAACAAGTTTTCCCCGATATATATCGGGTATTCTCTTTCCTCTGTTGCTTTAATTCCGACTTTGACACTTCTCATTATATATCCTCAATATTTCTTTCGCCGTTTCTTCCGCTGACATTTTATCCGTTTCTATGATGACTTCCGCTTCCTCATATAAACTATTTCTTTCTCTAAACATGTTTTCAAGTTTCTTCTTAACATCTTTTGTCTTTAAAAGTGGGCGTGAATTGTCACCTTCCAGCCTTTTTAACAATACTTCCACAGTCGTTTTTAAATAAAAAATTATTCCGTTTCGTTTTAAATTATCTAAGTTTTCCTTTCTTAAAACTATTCCGCCTCCAGTTGAAATAATTTGATTTCCTTCGATGGAAACTTCTTCCGCTATCTGTGTTTCTATATCTCTAAAATATTCTTCTCCATCGGTCGCAAAAATATTGTTAATTGTTCTGCTTTCTTTTTCTTCTATAATTGCATCTGTATCAATTAATGTATAATTTGTATAATTATTTAGAATTTTTCCTATAGTGGTTTTTCCGCTTCCTGACAGTCCGACTAAAACAATATTCTTATTCAAATCGTTCCCTCAACATTTCTTTGTATTCTTTATAATTTCTCTTCATTTGTTCTATATTGTCCTGACCAAATTTTTCCATAAACGCATTGACTAAAACTATCGCAACCATTGCATCTGCTACAATTCCGCAAGCAGAAACGGCACAAGTATCGGAACGTTCAAAATGCGCTTCTATTGCTTGCTTCGTTTTTAAATTTATTGATGAAAGCGGTGTTTTCATTGTCGGAATTGCTTTCATACTTGCCTTTACAACCAAGTCCTCCCCATTTGTCATTCCTCCTTCAAGTCCGCCTGCATTGTTCGTTTTTCTGAATACTTTTCCTTCATCAAAAAATATTTCATCATGTGTACTTTTGCCCGATGTCTTTGCAACTTCAACACCCATTCCGATTTCAACTGCTTTTACTGCTTGGATACTCATTACAGCTTGGGCAATTTGTCCGTCTAATTTCCTGTCCCATTGTACATGTGAACCTAAACCAATCGGTAAATTCGTGTAAATTACCTCTACCTTGCCTCCTAAAGTATCTCCTTTTTCTTTTGCGTTATCTATTTCTGCCTTCATTAGTTCATAAGCTTTTAAGTCAGTTACTCTTAAATCATTTTCTTCTATTTCTTTTAAATTTAATTTAACATTCTTATCAACTTCTATTGGTCCAATTTGTAATACATGCGAAAATCCTTCAATCCCAAACTCTTTTAAAATAGATTTCGCAATCGCTCCAACAGCTACTCTCGCCGCTGTTTCTCTTGCACTCGAACGCTCAAGAATATTTCTTACGTCCGCTTGGTCATATTTTATTGCTCCTGCATAATCTGCGTGTCCGGGACGAACATTTGTGATTTCTTTTTCTGCTATTTTATTTTTATTTTCATCAGTATTCTCTACAGGCATCGTGGACATTGGTATTTTCCAATTTTCAAAATCACGATTTACAATTTCAATGGCAATCGGTGCTCCCGTCGTTTTCCCTAGTCTTACTCCGGATTTTATGTTCACTTTATCGGTTTCTATCTTCATTCTTCCGCCTCGTCCATATCCGACTTGACGCTTTCTCAACCACGTGTTTATATAATCCTCATCTATATTAATTCCTGCGGGAATTCCATCTATAATTACGTTTAATGAAATTCCGTGTGATTCTCCTGATGTTAAAAACCTGAACATTATATCTGCCTTTCTATTGTCCATTCTACTGTATATAAACTTAATTGTAAATAAAATTTAACATAAATTGTAATAAATACACTTAAAATCTTGAAAAACTTTTATAAATGTTCTATATTAATAAAAACAATGTGAGATTTTAAATTTTACTTATTTTTAAAACAACTCTCTTTCAAACACACACCACAAAAGAGCCCCCTTTATAGTTTTATATTGGGGGGCTTTTTTACTTGCTTTTCTTTGTCTTCCTCTTTTTTTCAAAATTTATATTAAGTTCTTGTTTTGCATTATCTATTGAAATTTTTGCAAGAGGTTTCCTTGTTGCTCTAGCATAAAAAACTAACCAGTGTTTACGTTTTGGGTCATCAACCGAAAAATATAATTTCCCGTTCACTTTTGTTCCTGATTTCATTTTTGAAAATGGCATTGCATCATTGAAAAAAAGTGCAGGATAAAATTTTCTATTCATATCATTTACAACTGCAACGTCAAATGCTGTAAAATTTTGGTCTGATGCATTTTTTATTTCAAGTGTTAATTCAAATGTATTCCTCTCTCCAAAAGGGTCTTGTACGAGCCAAACATCGACTATATCCACATCTAAACCGTTATAGAAGATTTCTTGTTGTTTAAAAGCCTCTTTTTTTAGAACAGGCAATTCTAAATCTGTTAACATTGTGACTTTGATTTCATCTCCTCGAGAAATTAAAACACCTTTTCCTTTCCTTACAATACTCATTACAAGTCCCATTGCAGCTCCTGCTGCCAGTCCGCCTAGAATTGTGTATCCGTTGCTGGCTATAGCGCCTTCTATTCCAAAAATATTTAACGCTGTAATGCCTCCTACAACACTGCCTGTAACCGTATATGCGGAGTCCACTCCTATCGTTTTTGCGATTGTTTTAGAAGCAGAATTTTTTGTTGTCATTGTTGCATTTATCGGAATCTCTCGTCCGTCAGGTGTTATCAGTGAGTCAAAATGTACTTCTATCCACCCGTCACGACCGCCTCTTTTTGGATCAGTAATATTTCTTACCGTTCCATGTGCAAGTGTTCCTACCGGTAAAAGTATTCCTCCATTGCCTTCAACATCGGCTGAAACTTCTGCAAAAAATTCATCACCCTCAAATGTTGTTCCGCCTTGTAAAACTTGTGAAACAACCATCGTTACGACTTCTTTTTGTTCGATTTTATCAACTTCTCCCGTAAAGATTTGTTCCTCTGTGGGCTGTTTTACATCTGTAATTTCGGCATGTCCCCTCCATACAGCAGAGAACACCGGGAGTGAACACTGTTGTAACATTGAAAAAATTAACAAAAAACTGATAATCTTTTTCACGTTATTCCTTTTTATTTTTGATTTTTCTCCGATTTGCGTTTGTTATAATCTTCCAAAAATCCTGTATCAAACTTTCCTTCCGTAAAAACTTCATCTTCTATTAAGTCTTGATAAAACGGTAATGTGGTTTTTACCCCTGTAATTACATATTCTTTAAGTGCTCGATACATTCTTCGTCTTGCTTCTTCTCTGGTTGGTGCCCAACACATAAGTTTACTTATCATCGAGTCATAATACGGCGGAATTTTATATCCTGAATAAACGTGCGAGTCAACTCTTACTCCAAATCCTCCGGGGGCAATGTAGCCTGTTATCGTTCCTGCTGCCGGTAAGAAATTTCTTTCCGAATCTTCCGCATTAATTCTGCATTCTATTGCGTGTCCTTTTATTGTTATATCTCGCTGTGTTATTGACAACGGTAAGCCTGCTGCTATTCTTATTTGTTCCCGAACAATGTCAATATTCGTAATCATTTCCGATATACCGTGCTCAACCTGCAATCGTGTATTCATCTCCATAAAATAAAAATCATTGTTCTTATCAAGTAAAAATTCTACGGTTCCAACGCCTTCATATTTAACCGCTTTTGCTACTCTTACTGCTGTTTTGCCTAGTTTTTCACGAACTTTTTCATTTACTGCAGGAGATGGCGCTTCTTCTATCAATTTTTGATGACGTCTTTGAATAGAACAATCTCGCTCCCCAAGATATACAACATTTCCGAATTTATCCGCAAGAATTTGAACTTCAATATGTCTTGGGTTTACAAGGTATTTTTCGATATAAACAGCCGGATTTCCGAAAAATCTTTGCGCTTCTGTTTTACAGAAAACGATATTTTCTTCTAACTCTTCTTCTTTTTCGACAATTCTCATGCCTTTTCCTCCACCGCCTGCAGTTGCTTTGACGATAACTGGATATCCGATTTTACGACACATTTTTTTTGCTGTCTTTATATCAGTTATAATATCGGTTCCGGGGGTAATAGGAATATCTTTGCTCCTCATTGTATCTCGTGCTTGAGCCTTATCGCCCATTTTTCTGATAGATTCTGCTGTCGGCCCGATAAATGCTATTCCATGTTGAGTACAAATATCCGCAAAATCCGCTCGCTCCGACATAAATCCGTATCCGGGGTGTATTGCATCTGCTCCAGATATTAATGCTGTAGAAATTATTGCCGGTATGTTCAAATAGCTCTTTGCACTTTCCGCAGGTCCTATGCAATATGCTTCCGTTGCCAAACTTACGTGAAGAGAATCTGCATCTGCATCTG
>CAZJZV010000029.1:0-10542 GCA_964550635.1 uncultured Bacteroidaceae bacterium | reverse complement strand
CAGTCGCTTGTACTGTCCGTCGAGCTCGGCACTCGAAGTTCTCGCCGCCGTTGCGGCTCGTGTTCCGTCTTCGAATGAGAACCGCCGTGTATAAGAACGCTCGCTCATAGTAAGTGCGTAATTATTTTCTGTCATTCCGAGCGTAGCGTGGGAATCTCCGGGGACGGCGCCATACAAAGAGAGTTAGTTATATTTCGGCAAAGCCGGAGTGGTATTACTAATATTAAGATGAATTTTCTTATTTTTAGCAGCAGTCGATTTCCTCTTGGGGACGGGGATGAAAGCGGAAATCGACAATCATATATCATACGCGACAACGGAGCGTATATCATTAAAAAACCGCTTTCGGATGAAAGCGGTTTTTGACTATTCAAGATAATATTTCGACCATAGGGCGATGCGGTCGGGTGTTACGTCGTAGGTTTTGGCTAGGTAGTTTTCGATTGTGCCGTAGCGGGATAAGATCGTGTTGACGGCAAGGTCGAAGTTTTCTTCGTGGTTGGTGAGCGCGTACATGCACGCATTCACGGAGTGGGCGGGAGCGTGGAAGAATTTCATCAACTTGTAGAGTTTTCTATTCGTATCCGCGCGGTATTCGTTTGAGAGCATATACTCGTACTTGACGTCTTCGATTTTTCTGCCGAAAGCAAATTCGATAATCATAGCGCAAACGCCCGTCCTATCCTTGCCTGCGGTGCAGTGGAAGACGATGGTTTCGCCCTTGTCCATTGCGTCGAAAACTCGCTTATATCCGTCCGAAAAAGGCATATCGACGTAGGTGTCGGACACGACGCGGATGAGCCCTTGCATTTCTTCTTCGGTGGCGGTGAGTAGGTGCAGTTTGGACTTTTTGGTGAAGACGATAGTGTTTTCCGTGTCCACACTGTCGAGAATGGAAATCGCTTCGTGTCTTGTGCCTTTCGGGATATAGTCGGGGGATTCTTCGATTTCGGTAGGGGTGCGGAAGTCGAAGATGACGTCCAGTCCGAGACCGTCCAAGAAATGCTTATCCGCGGTGGTTTTTGCTTTCAGGGTGGCGGAGCGGAAGAGTTTGCCTTCTTTGAAACGTCTGCCGTCCCCTGTCGTGAGCGCGCCGAAGTCGCGGAAGTTGTCTATGGTTATCTTATCTTTTCTCATAGTAGATATTATATAATAACGCGCGCGCAACCGCAAGAGAAATTTTGGGCGGGAAAAACTCTTAATTTAAGGATGAATAATTATGTGTAGACAACCGCCGACGAAAGTGATACAATATACAAAAACGCTCTGTCCGTGTAAAATTGCGGGCGCAAAGGGAGAAATTATGAGCGATTATATCATCGTCACAGACAACGCCGCCGACCTGTATTTCGGCTATTACGAAGAGCACCCCACCACAAGACTTCCCATGCCTTTCACCATAAACGGCAAGAGTTACGAGTTTGAAGAGGAGTGCCCCGATTACCCTGAATATTATCAACTTTTAAAAGAAGGACACCTTGTCAACACCGCGCAAGTCAATCGCGCGACCGCCTACGATATGTTCAAAAAAGTCCTTGACGAAAGCGGAAAGGATTTGTTGTTCATCTCGTTTTCGTCGGGTATGAGCGGAAGTTACGACAGCATGTCCGCAGTCCTGAACGGATTGAAAGAAGAATATCCCGATCGTCGTCTTGAAATCGTAGACACCCTGTCGGGCGCAGGCAGTGAAGGGCTTCTCGTCTACTACGCGAAGAAGATGCAGGATGCGGGCGCGAGTATGGACGAAGTCATCGAATGGCTCGAAGAGAACAAACTCAACTCCCACAATATCTTCATCGTGGACGACATAAAGAACCTAAAACATAGCGGACGAATTTCCACAATTGCGGCTTTACTTGGTATGATTATGCAGGTAAAACCCGTTTTCGAGCTTGACAACAACGGTAAGGTCGGTTTACTCGGCAAGGCGTTGGGTAGAAAAAAGGCTATTGCGGAAATGGTGCAACACTTCAAGGAATACTACGATCCCGATGCAAACGACTTCATTCTCATCGAACATACTTGCAACCAACCCGATGCAGATTTGCTCGCGGAAAAACTGAAAGAATTTGCGGGTGGCGTGCCTATCAAATTCGGTTATATCAACCGTCTTGTATCGGGTAATGCCGGCTACAATGCATTCGTCGTTTTCTTTATGGGCAAACCCCGTCGCAAACGCATAACCGAAGAAGTTGAAGAAGTCATCTCCAACATCAAAAGCAAAAAGAACTAAAAATTTCGGACACGGCTTGCCGTGTCCTTTTAGGAGTAATATGACGAACGAAATCAAAAATTACGTTATCGAACAAACACACGCACTTTTGAACGCTCCGTCCGCTTGCAGTGAAGTCAAAGCGGCGGCAGAAAAATGGCTCGCGGCAGTCGGCACTGCGGACGAAAAAGCGGAAACCGAAAGATATATCCAAGAATTGAAAGAAGACGTCGAAACCATAGACGAACTTCTTGCATTTGCACACTCTCCGCTCTGCAAACAGATTTTCGGGGACAGGGCGGAAGGCTTTGCGCTCCACGCGGAACAACTGAAAAAGGACGGCGCAAAATATTGCGATTGTCCCGCTTGCACCGCCTGCGCGAATATCCTTGAAAAAGAAAACGAAATTCTTGCCTAAACCAAAAATCCCAAAAAGAAAGCCCGTCTTGCCGACGGGCTTTTCATATATCGCTTTGCTTATTATTAAGACAAATAAGAGTCAATATTTTGTAGTGTTTTTGATAACCTGAATTGGATTGATTATTGTTGCGATTGTTTTTGTGCAAAACCAATGCAATAGTTTTGCTCGTTGCTTTTCGTCAATTTTGATAACTGTCGAAAAGCGCTTTGAATGCGGGAATAGAGCGACGTATCATATCTCCGCTTACGCAGTAGGACGCGCGCACGTAGCCCGGGGCGGAGAAACTGTCGCCGGGGACGAGAAGAAGTCCGAAAGTTTTCGCGCGGTCGGAGAATGCGTTGGCGTCGTCTTCGAGCGCCTTGACGAATAGATAAAACGCTCCGTCGGGGTGCACGCAAACGTAGCCAATCTCGTCGAGTGCGCCGTAGAGTAGGTCGCGATTTTTTCTGTATGCGTCCACGTCGGGACGGGCGGATATGCAAGCGGATACCACTTTTTGCATAAGGCTCGGCGCGCATACGTAGCCTAAAACTCTGCCCGCTCCGCAAATTGCGGGGTACAATTCTTCCTTGCCGTCAAGGGAGTCGGGGATTGCGATATATCCGATTCTCTCTCCGGGAAGGGAAAGGGATTTCGAGAAAGAGTAGCACACGACGGTATTCGGGTAATATTCGGGCAGGAAGGGCACGACTTTTCCGTCGTAGACGATTTCGCGGTACGGCTCGTCTGCGATGAGAAAGATATTCGTCGAAAACTCTTCTTGCTTGTCGCGCATGATTTTCGCAATCTTTTTCACCGTGTTTTCGTCGTACACCGCGCCCGACGGATTGTTGGGACTGTTGACGATAACGCCTTTCGTATTTTTGGTGATAGCGTTTTCAAATGCGGTAAAGTCGGGAGTGAAATCGGGTTCTACGAAAGGCACGACGACGACTTTTCCGCCTACGCCTTCGATGAACACTCTATATTCGGGGAAAAACGGTGCAAATACGACAAATTCATCCCCTGCGTTTGCAAGTGCGCGTAGGGTTATCGTGAGAGAAGCGGCGGCTCCGCAAGTCATATAGACGAAGTCCTTGTCAAAACGTGCGTTGAAACGACCGTTCAAATCGTCCGCTATCGCCTTGCGCACGACGACGTCCCCTTGCGCCGACGTATATCCGTGAATTGCGGTGCTGTCGGGAAGGGCGGATAGACGGCTAATCTCTTCGTTCACGCACGCGGGTGCAGGCACGTTGGGATTGCCGAGAGAGAAGTCGTAGACTTTGTCCGCTCCGACTTCTTCCGCGCGCTTTTTGCCGTATTCGAACAACTCTCTGATTACGCTACGATGAGAGCCGAGTTCGTACATTTTTTCGTTGAAAGTGTTTTTCATAGTTACCTCTCCATTATGTTATCACTTATCCCGCCATTTATCAAGCGTTGAATAATTCCACGAGTTGAATTATTTTTGAAAGGGTGGTATGATAAAAAAGAGGTTGTTATGGATAAATCATACGAAAGCAAAATCGAAGAGTTGAAAGCGGTCGTCCGCGATATGAAATGCGGAGTGCTTTTCGCCGGCGCGGGAATATCAGTGCCGAGCGGCATACCCGACTTCCGCAGCGCAGGGGGATTATATAATACTTCCCACGGCAAATTCAGCGCGGAGTATATGTTGTCGCGCACCTATTTTTCCTACGACACCAACGGTTTCTACGACTTCTACAAAAACAAAATGGTTTACCGCAACGCAAAACCAAACGTTGCGCACAAGTATTTTGCAAATCTTGAAAAGGAAGGGAAGTTGCTTGCGACGGTCACCCAAAACATCGACGGCTTGCATTCCGCGGCGGGTGCGAAAAACGTGTACGAATTGCACGGAAGCGTGTATCGCAATCACTGTATGCGTTGCGGGAAATTCTTCAATCTCGATTACGTGATGAGTGCGGACGGCGCGCCGAAATGCGACTCTTGCGGTGGAGTAATACACCCCGACGTCGTGCTATACGAAGAGAATTTGGACAGTTTTGTTTTGGACGGTGCGATAAACGCAATCAGTCAGGCGGACGTTATGTTTGTGGTGGGGACTTCTCTCGTCGTATATCCCGCCGCATCCCTTGTAGAGTTTTTCGGTGGCAAGCATCTCGTGCTACTCAACAAAGGGGAAACGAATGCGGACGGACTTGCCGAGATTGCCATTCACGAAGACGTGACGAGGGTTGTTCGCGACCTGCAAAAGTAACGGACAACAAAAAGGAAGTAAACGCAAGAAAATTTCCAAACGCGAAGTTTATCTATTGAAAATCCAATGATAAACTTCGTGTTTTGCATTTTTGTGCCGTTGTTTTTGGTTTTCAAAAGCAACGGCATATGCGCTTTTGCTCCGCCTAATCTGCTAAATCACCGTCACGCTTTTTGCAAGGTTTCGCGGTTTGTCGGGGTTTATCCCCAGGGACAACGACGTTTCGAGCGCAAGTTTTTGAAGGGGTATTATCGCAAGAATCGGATAGAGAATTTCGTCGTCGAGCGGGGGTATGTGTATGGTTTCGTCCCCGCCTAAATCACCTATTGCAGATAAAGTTACAACGGTCGCTTTTCTCGTTTTCAATTCCTTTATCGTCGCTTGCGTGCGCTCCTTGTCCGCTACGTTTGTTGCGATGACAACGACGAGCGCACTCTCGTCAACGAGAGCAATCGCGCCGTGTTTCAATTCCCCCGACGGATAGGCGTCCGTCATTTTGTAGGTGATTTCCTTGAATTTCAACGCACCTTCTTTTGCGGTTATTCCGTCCGCTCCCTTGCCTATGAAAAATAGTTTTTTGGCGGTTGCGTTTTCGTTGATTTTTGTTGACTGCACCATTCCCATTGCGGACGCTATCATCCCCTTGACCGCACACGCGTTGTTTCGTCCCGCGACTTTTGACGATAGCATATAGAGAGATAGCAACTGACAATTATACGATTTGGTGGCGGCGACCGCAATTTCCGCGCCCGCACCCGTGATTATGGAATAGTCCGCGCCGAAAGTTATCGTGCTCAAAGGCACGTTGGTGATTGCAAGGGTAGGGAGTCCGAGAGTTTTCAGTTTTTTGAGTGCTTGCAGAGTGTCCGCTGTTTCCCCGCTCTGACTGATGAAAATCGCAAAAACCGCAGGGGATAAAAATCTGACGTCGTCGCTTTCGCTTGCAACGTAAACGTCGGTGGGTATTCCCGCAATCTTTTCAAAAACGTACTTGCCGTATAGTCCCGCGTGGTATGCAGTCCCGCACGCAAAAATCGCTATCCGCTCAGATTGCCTGATTTTCAAAACGCAGTCGTCGGGGATAGGAGTCGAAAATGTGTTTTCAAGCGCGGCGGGTATTTCTTCGATTTCGCTTTTCATATGGCAGTCGCATTTCGCGGGCGGTTTTTGGAAGAATGGTATTTTTTCGCATTCTACCCCCTTACCGTTTCGGTAAATTTGCACTCCGTCCGCACCGACGATAGCAATATCTCCGTCGGATAGCACGCATTCGCTTTCGCAGTAGTTTTGAAGGGCGAGAGCGTCGCTACTGGCATAACCACCGAAGTCGTTTTCCCCGACGACGAGAGCGGTCCCTCTTTTGTGACAATAGACCTTGTCGTCCCCTTTTTTGATTGCAAGGAAAGTTGCCGAACCGACGAGCATATCCGCCGTATCTTTGACTGCGGAAAGCATATCTCCGCGGTAGTTGTTTTCAAGGAGATGAGCGATGATTTCGCTGTCCGTATCCGACGAAAAACTCTCACCGTTTGATAGCAGAATTTCTTTCAATTCGTCGCAGTTTTCCACAACGCCGTTATGTACTATCGCAAACTCTCCGTTCGGAGACAGGTGGGGATGAGCGTTTTTCGCGCACACTTCGCCGTGGGTTGCCCAACGAGTATGCCCGACACCTACGTTTCCGTCCGCAGAATGCGGTATCATTTTTGCGAGCGCACCCACTCTTTCCCCGCACTTGTAGACGTCGATATTCTCCCCGCCGAAAGCAACCCCCGCACTGTCGTAACCGCGGTATTCAAGGGCGGAAAGCCCGTCGATGAGAAGTGATTTAACCTTGCCTTTTCCTGAAATTCCGATAATTCCGCACATAATTCACCCGAAGTATTCTATGAAAACTCATCCGCTATTGACAACGATGGCGGCGTTTGCTAAAATACTTTATGAAATAAAGTAAGGCACTTCGTTGCCGTTTGGAGACTAGCATGTCAAGGACCGCAGAAATAGCAGAAAGACTCAGAGCATTGAGAGAAATCACCGAAGTCACCGTCGAAGAAATGTGCGCCGTCACGGGCGTGGACGAGAAAACTTATCTCGAATACGAGAACGGCGATAGAGATTTTTCAGTCACGTTTTTGTATAATTGCGCAGGCAAATTCGGAGTGGACGTGACCGCACTGCTAACAGGGCATACCCCCAAACTTTCGAGTTATAGTATCGTGCGCGCAGGTCAGGGCGTACTCACCGAAAGACGCCATTCTTTCAGATACGAACACCTTGCTCAAAACTTCCGCGGGCGCACCGCCGATCCGTTTTTGGTGTCCGTGCCGTACAGCAAGGAAGCGGAAGAACAACCCATATCCCTGTCCACTCACAAGGGACAAGAAATGGATTATATCCTTGACGGCGAACTGAAAATCGTCATCAACGGCAAGACCGAAATTTTGCGCGCAGGTGACACCGCGTACTACGATAGCGGACAACCCCACGGCATGATAGCCGTCGGCGGAAAGGACTGCAAATTCATCGCAATAGTGCTCCGAGCGATTGAAGAATAAGGAGGGCTTATGGATAGATTCGGCGTATCTCTTGCCTCTGCAAAGCCCGAAAATACGATAGTGGACGGGGACTTCCGTATCACCGTTATCACGGACAGAATCCTTCGTCTCGAACACGTCGTCGGCGGAAAATTCGAAGACAGACCGTCACAGTCCGTCGTTTGCAGAAATTTCGCAAATCCGCAGTTTACATATGCAAAAACGAAAGATGAAGTGCGTGTTGTGACGAAAGAAAAAGAATTTTTCATCAACAAACACACCGCAAACGTGCTTGTGAAAAAGGAGGACGGTTGGCGGGACGCTCGTCACGGAAGAAACCTCAAAGGCACCGCGCGCACTCTTGATTTCAGTTTTGGTTGGATAAAGCTCGACACCCTTTTCGTCAGAATGGGGAACGGGCTTTTTTCGACTTCGGGAGTCACCGAACTTGACGACTCTCACTCCTTGCTTTTGAATGCGGACGGCACAGTTTCTCCTCGTGAATACGGCGTGACGGATAAGTACGTTTTCGCTTTCGACGACGACTATCTCGGCGGACTCAAAGAGTTTTACGGCTTGACGGGTTACACCCCGCTCATCCCGAAATACGCTCTCGGCAACTGGTGGTCGCGCTACCACGCATACACCCAAAAAGAGTATCTCGACCTTATGGACGAGTTCGAGAAAAAGGATATTCCTTTCACCGTCGCGACGATCGATATGGATTGGCATCTCGTCAAGGACGTCCCGAAAGACGCGGAGTACAAGAGTTTTCAGGGCAGGGGTTGGACGGGTTACACCTTCAACGAAAAACTCTTCCCCGACTACAAGGCAATGTTCGATACGCTCAAGGGCAAGGGGCTTGCAATCACGATGAATCTGCACCCCCGCGACGGCGTCAGATATTTTGAAAAGCAATATCCCGAAATGGCAAGAGCCAACGGCGTAAACCCCGACACCAAAAAGCAGATTGAATTTGACTTCACTTCCATGCGATACGTGAAATCCTATTTTGACGTCCTGCACCACCCCTACGAAAACGAAGGCGTGGATTTTTGGTGGATAGATTGGCAACAGGGCACGAAATCCAAACTCAAAGGTTTCGATCCCCTTTGGGCGCTCAACCATTATCACACCCTCGATGCGGGTAGGGACGGCAGAAAAGCACTCGTGTTGTCGAGATACGCAGGCATAGGCTCTCATCGTTATCCGCTTGGTTTTTCGGGGGATACGAGCGTGACGTGGGCGAGTCTTAAAATTCAACCCTACTTCACCGCCACCGCTTCAAACGTCGGTTATTCTTGGTGGTCGCACGATATAGGCGGACACTTGTTCGGCAAGGGCAATGCGGAACTTTATACCAGATGGATACAATTCGGCGTGTTTTCCCCCATCAACAGACTGCACTCCAACAACAAATCTTGGAGCAAAGAGCCGTGGTTATACGGCGAAAAAGCGGAAAAAATCACGACGGACTTTTTGAGATTGCGCCATAGGCTTTTGCCCTATCTCTACACCGCAAACGTCGCTACCGCAAAGGACGGTGTGCCTTTGATGATGCCGATATACTACCTTGACAAGTCCAAAAACGGCTACAAGGCAAAGGACGAATATTTCTTCGGAAGCGAGATGCTCGTCGCACCCGTCACGTCCCCGATGAAAAACGGAGTGGCGGTGACGAAAGTCTATCTGCCAAGCGGCGGTTGGACGGACTTTTTCACGGGAGTGCGTTACGACGGCGGACAGGTCTACGAAATCGAATCACCCCTTGACCGCATACCCGTTTTCGTAAAAGACGGCGGTATCGTGCCTATGATAGCGGACAGAAAAGGCAACTCCCAATCCTTCGATTGCCTTGAAGTCAGGGTGTACGAAGGCGAGAATAATTACGTTATGCGCGACGACGACAGAAGCGGTATCGAATTTGAAAATCGCACGGATAGATTGACGATTTCACCCGCAGGCAACCGCAAACGCACGGAGATAAAAGTCGCGTTTATCGGTAGGGACGGAAAAGAAAAATCCTATGACGTCGTCCTTGATGGCGCGCCCGTCGAAGTGAATTTCGGTGTGTAGGTGCAAAAGCAACCGCTAAATTTCGGAAAAAACGAAAAGGTGTCGAAAATTGCTTGACATCTTTTCTGTTATTTTATATTATTACAAGGCTTATAGAAGTTTATTGCGGGGAGAACTAGCCCCTTGAACCGCAGTCTATATACAGGGACTCCGTCCCACGACCGCGATCGGTCAAAAGAAAATACTGAAAAATTTGGAGGTCCGCTATGGCCAAAGATTTGTCCAACATGGCAAACAACAATAAGTCTTATATGGCAAAGCCCGGCGAAGTGGAAAGCAAATGGTACGTCGTCGATGCAACCGATATGGTTCTCGGTAGACTCGCGTCCCAAGTCGCATCCATTCTCAAAGGCAAGAACAAACCCGAATATACCCCTCACGTTGACTGCGGCGATCACGTTATCGTCATCAACTGCGACAAAGTCGTCCTCACCGGCAAAAAACTCGAAGACAAATACTATCGTTATCACTCCGGTTTCGTCGGCGGTCTCAAAGAGATTCAATACAAGAAACTCATGAAAGAAAGACCTGAATTCGTCGTCTACAAAGCAGTCAAAGGCATGCTCCCCAAGAACACTCTCGGCACCCAAATGCTCAAGAAACTCCGTACCTATGCGGGAAGCGAACACAATCATCAGGCACAATGCCCTGAAACTCTCGAATTGAAGTAAGAGGTGAATTATGGCGACTAAAAAAGCAGCGAAAAAAGTTCAATATCTCGGCACCGGCAGACGTAAAAAAGCAATCGCAAGAGTTCGTCTTATCCCCGGCGGAGAAGGCACCATCGTCATCAACGGTCGTACCTTTGAAGATTACTTCCCCGTTGACACCATGAGAATGATCGTCGAACAACCCCTCGTTCTCACTTCCACCAAAGACAAGTTTGACGTCGCAGTCAACGTCTACGGCGGCGGAATGACCGGTCAAGCAGGCGCAATCCGTCACGGTATCGCAAGAGCACTTTGCGTGGCAGACACCGAAGCATATCGCTCCGCACTCAAGAAAGCAGGTTACCTTACCCGCGATCCCAGAGCGAAAGAACGTAAGAAATACGGTCTCCACAAAGCACGTAAAG
>CAZJZV010000028.1:0-14154 GCA_964550635.1 uncultured Bacteroidaceae bacterium | reverse complement strand
TCATCCGACGCGAGATTGAATTTTGAATGCAACTCGTTGGACGGGATTCGCTTCGCGAAGTGAAGGGCACGAAAGTGCCGACCCGCGACGCGGGTTCGTACCGAAGGTCGTCGCCGAATGGCGACCACACCGTCTCCCACCAAACGGATTGAATGAATTGTTTCTCGCTCCAAGTCGCAAAAGCGCGTACTAACGGCACCATAGCCAAGTGGTAAGGCAAGGGTCTGCAAAATCCTCACCCCCAGTTCAAGTCTGGGTGGTGCCTCCAAAAAATCCTGCACGATAGTGTGGGATTTTTATTTTTAGTGATGAAAAGAAGAAAACACCCATTCAGGTGTTTTCGTGGTGCCGAAAATCGTGGGTCGTAAGGCGCGTATGCGACGGAATAGCGATTGTTGCGTATGCCAATCGCGTCAGCGATAGGTTTGACCCCGATTGTAAAAAAAAAGAAAACACCCATTCAGGTGTTTTCGTGGTGCCGAAAATCGGGGTCGAACCGATACGATATTGCTATCGAGGGATTTTAAGTCCCTTGCGTCTGCCTATTCCGCCATTCCGGCAATTAGATGATTAGTTCGCAAAATAAATTAGCACAAACGCACCCCAATGTCAAGACCGACGGGGTATTTTGCAAAAATCTAACGATGACAGGCGGGACGGTTTTACGGTTTTTGATATTTATCACGGCAAAAGGCGGTAATCTATCCCTAACGATACACGTGTAGGGAAAAATCGGGCGGTGCAATTTTAGATTTCTGTTGCAATGCTCGGCGAATTATGCTAAACTTACTATATACGTGTATAGCGCATATACACATACGCGCGTGGCGCAGTGGAGGATTATGCTTAGAACCGCATACGTAAAAAGGACCACCTACAAGCCGATTGACTTTTTCTTCCGCGGGGTAGCGGATGCAAAGACGAAAAAGGTAGTTTTCGTAGACGCATTCCAAATACTCAACGACAGGTATCTTGGAAGAATGAGCGTATGCAACTATTTCTTCATAGCGGAAAACTCCGTCCGCATCAACGAATTGAACGTGATTGCGCTTGACGAGCTGACGAACTATCATCTCGTAATGCGCGCGAACTTCCTGATTCCCGAGAAAGTTACGTATAGTTTGCCGATCACGACTCGTTTTCTCGAGAACGAGAAGGAGTTTGAGATTTTGCTTTCGACGATCAAGGACAACGGCTACAAGAAAGGCGACCTGATCATTTCATTCAACAGCAACACCATCATGAAGATTGATGACGAAGCGAAGAAGCGTTACGACCGCTTGCGCCGACTCGGATACAAGACCTGCATCAACGGATTTGGTGAGGAGTTCAACTCACTTGACGTATTTGCTCGGTTCAATTTTGATTATTTACGTCTTGAAGCGCAGTATTTTGACAGCACTCAACCCAAGAAACGCATACTGAACATGCTTGTGAAGTATTGCGGAGCGAACAAAATCGGGCTTATTGTTGAAGGCGTAGACACCCCGGGACAACTGAATAGGTTCAAACGCGAAGGCGTAAAACTCGTGACGGGCAAAGCGGTGTCCAAGCTTTCACGTTGGGTTACGAATGAATTTTTGGGACTTCCCGAACTGAAAGGGGAGAAGAAGGACGCGTATCTCAAGAAACTCGACAAGGAAATCACCGCTCTTGAAAACAAGGAGCAGGCGGAATACGAAGAGATGATGCGCGTTGCGCGTGAAAAGGCGAAAGCGGATGCGACGAACGGCAAAGTTCGTCCGATAGCGCCGAGACCGGAGCTTGTCAAATCTCCCTATCAAATCAGGCTCGAACAGCAGAAAGAGAGAGCACGTCGCGCCGCACTCGCAAGGGCGGAGAAAGCGGCGGAGCACAAGGAAGAAGTCCGCTTGACGAGAGAAGAGTATAGAGAACAACGACTTATCGAAGACGCAAGACACGATATGTTCGAGGGTGACGTGCAGAGCATACTTGCATTGGGCGCGCACGCGGACGAGAAAGCGAAAGTCGAAACTGCGGGCGAGAAAGAGAATAAGCCCGCGAAAGCGGAAACCAAGAAAAAAGAAACCGCAAAGAAAGAAGTCGCACCCGAAGCGGTCGAAACGGTTGCACCCATTGTCGAAGAAAAGGCGACCGCGAAGAAGTCCAAGAAGAAAGACGTCGTCGCGGACACCGACAAAGAGAACAAACTTCTCGGCGAATTCAAGGGCGGCAGTCTTGACAAGCAATTAGGGCTTGGCGGCGGATTTGGCGGATTCGGCATCAATCTCTCCTTCAAGGACGAGGACGAAGAAGAAATCGTCGGTCACTACAACGAGAAAGGTCAGTGGATCGACGAGGACGGATATATCTACAACGGCTACTTCGACGAAAAGGGCGAGTGGCACGACTATGAAACCTTCAACGCAAACGAAGAAGGTCACTACAACGACGACGGTCAGTGGGTGGATAAGGACGGCAAAGTCTACGACGGCTACTTTGACGAAAACGGCAGGTGGATTGACTACACCTACGTGGACGACAACGGCAACACCGTATCCAACGGTTACTACGACGAGAAGATCAAAAAGTGGGTTCCTTACGGCTACTTCGATGAAGACGGCACGTGGAAACTGTATGAATAATAGCAATGGCAGACGAAGTGAACAACGAAATCAATTCCGACGTCAATGAAACCGTAGCGGACGGCGCGGAGAACACCGCGGAGAAGTCCGACAAGAAAGCGGAAAAGGCGGAGAAGCCCAAGAAAATCAAGGCTCACCGCATGACCAAGGAAGAAAAGGAAGCGGCACGCGAAGCGCAAAAGGAGAAATCCCGCAGACAAAAGGAGTGGGAAGATAGCCTTGTTGCGAACAAGCGTGTCAAACGAGAAGAAACTCGGCGCAAATTCAAACGTGCGTTGATGGTTCTGCTCGTGTTTTCGCTTATCTTGACGTCTGTTGTTTACATTATGTTGCTTTTCATCGAGGAGAACAATATCCGTATCACCGCATCGTCGAAGAACGACAAGTCGATAGAGTTGTCCTTCGATCGCGACAACTGGTCGCCCTTCCTTGACGTGAAAGGTCCTGAAGATATGTGGAACGTGAGTTACGATCCGACCTACGAGCAGGGTGACGTGTTGACGTTGTCCGCTATCGAATCCAAACTCCGCGCCTATGCGGAAAACCCCGATCAAAACACGATCAGCGGGAACCATTCTCGTAGCAATATCATCGAGTTCTGTTTCTTCCTGCGCAATAGCGGAAGCGAAAGAGTGCAATACAATGCCGAAATGCTCTTGTCCTCCAACGACGAAGGTCTTGAAGACGCCATCCGCGTCGCTTGGGGTGAAGGCTTCTACGGCACCAACGCAGAGCAACCCGACCGCGCTCAATACGACGTCAGATGCTACGCCGCTCCGTCGGATAGAGAAGTGTTGAGTTTCAGTCAAACGGACGGCAAAGGCAACGTCTATGAACAGGGCGGTGTCGAGAAAATCGCGTACCCTGCTTGGACGAGCGGTAAGTGGGACTCCGCCACCAAAGCGCCTTGCACCGCGGAACAACTCCAACAGTACGAACAAGGTCTTGTGCTAAATACAGTCACCGGCAATTATCAGGAAGTCAGCCTTCTCGACAAAAAAGGCGAACAGATATACGATACCGCAAACGATTATCTTCTCGCCACCGGCTATCAAAACACGATACCGTTTGTTGGCAACGACTGCGTGTTCGACGACGTCTCCTATCTGAACGCAGGCGAAACACTTTGCGTCTACGTTGCGATATGGATCGAAGGCTCGGACTTCGACTGCGGTGACAACGCAATTGACGGCTACGTCACGTTGTCGATCAACTTCACGGTGGAATAAGGTTTCGTTCCCGCGAGATTCCCACGCTACGCTCGGAATGACGTGGTGTGGAAAACAAGTTAAAAACACTCGATGAGTGTTTTTATTTTTCTTGAAAAGAGAGAAAATTTAAAAAAATATTAAAAAAATTTTCTTGAAAAGAGTGAAAATAGTTTTAGTGAGAAAAACGTGTATGTGTGCGTATATAGGCGTATGCACGCGAGATTGGTTTATTAAAATAATATGCAAGAAAATGCGGAAAAGCCACACAAAACGAATAAAAATTTGAATAAATATGCGACGGCTCAAATATGGTTGAAGAGTAAAAATAGACGAAAAACTCAGGAAAAATCCGCGGAAAAAGTGCAAAATTTCAAGAGAAAATCAACAGTTGTCGGGGAAGTGTTGAAAAATTATTATTGACAAATTATTGCAATAATTATACAATGTTCGTGAATAAGAGTGGGTTGGTGTGCATTCTCACGCGAAGTGCGCGCGTAGACCACGATTGTTCGGGCACATTAAAGGGGCAGTATTTCGCGACGACACGATAAAACTTCGTTTTTCTGGTCGGTCGCTCACGGCGCCGAATGTCGATGCCTTGCATCGAGCGCCGACGCACATCACTTGTTCGCTCTGCCGCGAACGTGATAGCGGTGCGTTTTGCTTGAGGCGGCTCGGCGCAAAACGAAGTTGAAATGCTACCGCCCAACCAAACAAGAAAAAAATCAAACAAAATATAAAAAAGTCAGTCGGAACGGAAGTGACGGCTGATGAAAAGGAGAGATTATGAAAAAGAAAGGTTTGATAGTAGCAACCATCGTGATGGTACTCGTCCTTGCAGTATCACTCTCGACCGCAACCTACGCCTGGTTCTCGGAAATCACGGAAACTACGATAACCGATATTAACTTCAGTGTTGGTGCAGGTTCTGACGTTATCATTGGTATTAAAGCCGACGGTGTTTATAATGCAAGTGCAACCGAAGCCGCTTTCTTCAGTAATAATACTGAATATGACGGAAACACTTGGAGCGGTTCTACCAATGGTTTTGGTGCTTCAATTGACACCGGGCTTGATCTTGGCAATATAACTAAAGCTATCGGAACTGGGAAAATTGGTTCTACGACTGCTGAAAATGTTGTCAATAGTGGATGGAATCTTGCTGATGGAAATACCGTTATAAAAGCAAACGGCGCAGCAACAAACGTCGATGCCACTTCTGCCGTAGCAGCAGTAAAAAATGGATACCAACCTTCTGAGGGTGATGCTATCAAAGGCGACTATCTTGACGTAGTCATCGGTGTAAAACCTGCAAAATCTGGTCTTAAAACCATCACTCTTAACCTTACCGTTAACCCTAATACCGGAAGCCCCGTACTTGGTATGAATGCTGCAATCCATGCTATTTATGAAATAGACCAAGCAGCAGGAACTTCATACACTGCAGAAAATTACAATAGTGCTAATACCGCAGGCGAAATCGACGTGTATGGTGATAAACACTATGGTACAAGCGTGAATGCAGAAGGTATGAATACCGCATCCACTTATGCAGCACAAAATCTGAATGCAAAAACAGACCTGCTAAATGCAGGTTGGAAAAATATTCCTATCGTGGTAGCGACGAATGAAGCAGGTCTTCCTGTTGATGATTTCTATCAAATTCACTTGATCGTATTCATCGCTGGTTATGATGAAGACTGCACTCAAAGTGCAATGGGCGTTGGTGCAGTTATCTCCCTTAACTTCACCGCAGAAGCAATTAGTTCAACCTGATAACTAGACCAAACCTAAACACATAAAAAAAGAGCCGAAATGGCTCTTTTTTTTTGTGTTCTAAATGGGTATTGTGGCAAAAAAAATACCCCCAACATTTCTACATAAACCGTCCACGCGAACGCGTAGCCATTCGATAACGTTAGAGGATTACTACTTTCAGTATATGCAAGAAAATGATTTCTCATTCACCTTGCGAGCATATTGTATAAAAAAGATGAACGTTTGTCAACAATAGATGACAAATTCATTCGCAAAAAGTGAAAAATAGTTGCACAAAACGTGCAATAAATTGCACAAAATACGCAAAATTTTGCACATTTGTTACCCCCATGAAACCGCAATTCTAACCAACTGAACTGCATAAAAAAGAGAGCCATTTGGCTCTCTTTTTTATGTAAGGTTTGGTTTAGTTTTTATGCTTTGGTTTGAGTCAAGTTGGTAATCACTTGATAAGTTACACCATCTTTTTCAACACTAGTACCCGTGATTTCTTCGTCAATTACGTCAAAGGAATAATCAACGTAGAAGTCGGTTGCTTGGGTGGTGGTGTTGTTGCATTCAGGATCAGTGCCTTCAACCCAAATTTCAAAACGAATTTTGTAAATATCGCTTGTAGTAAGTGCGCCCTTTGCTACAACAAATGAAATTGCGCCTTCAGATTCAACTTCACCAGTGATTGCACCAGATGCATAAGTTGCAGACTCATATGCTGCAAACGTATGTGCAGGGTCCGTTCCTTCGTTTACGTACATATTGACATAAGTGGATGCAGCCATGCCGGGATACAAGGTATTAGTAATATCTCCGTTAGGTTTAATCTTGAGAGTGCAAACGATGCCATTAGTGTTCTTGACTGCACGCATTGCAAGAGGAATGTCATAATAGGTTGAATATTGATTGGCAGCTTGATCATTGGGTTTTGCAACGTAGAATCCATAAGGCTCACCTGCTGCATCAAGTCCGGTAGGTCTGTAGAATTTCTTATCAGCAGTAAGAGCTGCTCTTGTCGCATAGATTTTGCCATCTTCGGCGGTCATTTCTGCGGTGCAAGCAGTAATGCTACCATCGGCATTGATGAGATAGTCATTCGTGGTAAGTGCTGCACCAGTGTCTTTCGTTGCTACAGTGTAAACATATTTTGCAGCAGTAGGAACTTTTGCCAAATTTTCGGTGCTTGCATAAAGAATTGCATTGTTGATTTGACCAAGGTTTACACTACCAAAATCGAGTAAAGTGCCAAAACCTTCGTTTTCAGAAGACCATTTGCCCGTCTCTTTTGCATAAGACATAGTGCCGTTGTAATATTTACTGTCGCTTTCGTAAACAGCAATTTCGACACCAGTTGCCGCTTTGACTGCTATGTTTAAATCTTCGACAGTGGCTTGAGCTTCGCTAGAGAACCAGGCGTAGGTTGCGGTCGAGAGTGATACTGCAAGGACGAGTACCATCACGATGGTTGCTACTATCAAACCTTTCTTTTTCATAATCTCTCCTTTTCATCAGCCGTCACTTCCGTTCCGACTGACTTTTTTATATTTTGTTTGATTTTTTCTTTCTTTGTTTAACTTTGGCTTTTCTACTCTCGCAGTAGCGCACCTTGTTTCTTTAACTTGGGGACGGAGCAAGTTTTGTTGACGAGCAACAAAACCATGCATGAGTTGCTCCCAAGGGTCACTGTGTGACCGCGTCCCCTTATTCACAAGGACGGGACACCCGTACCCGATTGCGCAACAAGTGCTTGTATGTGTATTGTTTCGTTCCCACGAGATTCCCACGTTACGCTTGGAATGACATAGTGGAGTGAGAATGACAGAGATAGTTTGATTTCGTCTATTCTGTCATTGCGAAGGACGAAGTCCTGTGGCAATCTCCGGGGACGGTAACCTTACTAACGCAAGTTTTATTTCGGCTTTGCCGAAGTGATATTGCCCAAGCAGTGATATTTCTCCTGACGAAGAAGTGCTATTGCTACGCAGTATTTGTCGGGTGTGGGTGTCCCACCCGCAAATTCACCAAAACGAAAATTTTGCGGAATACCGACTTGAGTCACAGATTATGCCCGAGTTGTAGCAAAAAATTTTCGTGCGGTAGTAGTTGCGTCGCAAGTGCCGTCAGAACGGTTTCGCCAGACAACCGCCGACGGCGTCGCCGCGTAAGCAACATTCGCCCCTTTTTGTTGCCGCAACAACCGTGCGCGCGGGCGGGAGAATGCGAAATCGGGCAGAGTTTGGCAGGGTGGTGGGGTGCGGTGTGAAAATTGGGGTTGACACTATTCACTATTAGTTATATAATAACTATGAGTAAGTGGGGTGATCCCTGCTCACTCGTTATCCTGCTCGGTCGTCAAAGCGGTTCATTCCGTGGTAGGGCAATAAGCATTCGACTATCGGGCTACAAATTCGCTTGCGGAGAACGTAGCGCGCCGTTCGGCACGTGGAAAGGGCAATAGGCATTTGTTTTCGGCAGGAAAGGAAAAGGGATTTTTATGTCCAATCTGTTTGCAAAAAGAGAGAAAAAAGAACTCTCTCCATCTCAACAAAAAGCCAAGACGATTGTCGGTTGGGTGGTTAGCATTATTTGCGTGATCATCATAATCGCCGCTTTGGCTATCTCCGTGCTCACTATCACTCGCACGACGAGCGATAACGGTGTGGCGCATCTCGGTAAGTACACGTTCAATTCCGTCGTCACCGACTCAATGGAACCGACTATCGCGAAAGGTGAACTCATCATCGCGAAGGTCTACAACGACGAAACTGATCGTGGCTCTTTGCAAGTCGGGCAGACTATCGTCTACAAAAAACTCATGTACAATAGCGCAGCCGGCGGAAACGTCGAAGTGTTTTTCGTGCATAGAATTGACGCTCTTTCCGCCGCGTCTTGCCACGTAATCGGCGACAATCCCAATACCGAAGATAAAGACGATAACGTTTCGTATAGCAATATCATCGCGACTTGGGGCTCTCCCGCGACTCTCAACGAGGACGGCACTTTCTCCGTCTCAAAGGATAGCGAGGGCGCAAGCCTTGGCAAACTCGGCACTTTCGTCAACTGGCTCCAACAAGACCGCACTAATTACTTCTGCGTGATAGTTTTGCCGCTCATTCTGCTTTTCGTCATCTACGGTTTCGTGCTTATCCGCTCTCTCGTCATCGCAAAACTCGCAAAAGATAACGAGAAGAAATCCGTCAGTGTCGAAGACCTGTCCGAAGAAGAGAAAAAACGTCTTGCCGAAGAGTTGCTCGCATCTCTCAACGAACGCAAAGAAACCGATGAAATCGACTCCGTTTCGCAACAGTCTTCAGAGAACACAGACTCTTGCGATGCTTTCGTTTCTGCAGAGAATAGCGACGTCCAATCGTCGGATAACGCCGACGTTTCAGATACCATAGGGGAGGAAAGCGGACAACAATAACCGCGCTTTTCGGCGCGAGTTTTGACGTCTGCGACGTCACGTCCGTGTAAATATTATGAATATCAGTCTTGTTTTCAAATTCTTGAGAGCGTTCCTCGGAGCGTTCTACGTCAACGGCATCGGCTCTATCTTTTGGGGCTTCTTGCATATCTTCTATAACGACGGTTACTCGGAGGCTTTCAAAAACTACACCGACCAGTTCGGCGCGGGTGAGTGGGCTATCTCCATTATCTTCATCATCCTTATCATCGCCGCTATCGTCGCTATCGTCGGCCTTATCGTTTTCGGCATCATCAAGCTTGTGCGTATCAATAAGAACGTCGTCCTTCCTCAAGACCTCGTCGAAGAATGCGCAAACCTCAAAAAACAAATCATCAAAATGTCCGCCGAAAAGGATAGAATTCTCGGTATGAAGGTCAGTGACGTCGGCAATTACGACGGCGAAGAGCCCGAAGAGAGCAAAGAACCCGGCGCGGAAGAAGCCGTCAAAGCAGGGGAGTCGCGTTTTTACAAACTCACCGAAATCGACCAAATCTACGAGAATTACGTTCCCCCTGTATATGACGACGAGATCACTCTTCCCGAACTCTGCGACCGTTTCAGAAATTTCGCGTGTTCGCGTATGCGCCTTTTCTATAATCCGCGTATCATCCGCTTGTTCATCGCCGGTATGTCAACTTCCCGTTTGATGATCTTGCAAGGTATTTCCGGTACTGGTAAAACTTCGCTCCCGCACGCTATGGGTATATTCCTGAATAACCCCGCGACTATCGCTTCCGTCCAGCCGTCTTGGCGTGACCGTACCGAACTTTTCGGCTACTTCAACGAATTTACCAAACGCTTCAACGAAACCGAAGTCTTGAAAAAAATGTACGAGGCTACTTGGAATAAGAATATCTATCTCACCGTCCTAGACGAAATGAACATCGCGCGTGTCGAGTACTACTTCGCAGAAATGCTCTCCATTCTCGAAATGCCGTCCCGTGATGAGTGGATCGTCGACCTTGTTCCGTCCGGTTGGCCTAACGACCCGAAACATATAGATAAAGGCCGTTTCAAACTCCCCGAAAATATGTGGTTCATAGGCACCGCAAACAACGACGACTCAACCTTCGCTATCTCGGATAAGGTTTACGACCGTGCTATGCCTATCAACATTAACTCCAAAGGCGTCGCTTTCGACGCGCCTTACGCGGAGTCTATCTATATCAGTTACGAGCACCTTGAAAGTATGTTCAAGGATGCTATGGTCGAACATAAGGTCTCCCAAGAAAACCTTGACAAAATCGACCAACTCGACGACTACGTCATCAAACACTTCAGACTTGCGTTTGGTAACCGTATCGTCAAACAGCTCAAAGAATTCGTCCCCGCCTACGTCGCTTGCGGCGGTACCGAGCTTGACGGTCTCGACTACGTCCTTTGTAACAAGATCTTGCGTAAGTTCGAATCCCTCAACTTGTCCTACATCCGCGACGAAATCGACGGCCTAATCCTTTATCTGTCCGATCAATTCGGGGAAGACTCAATGGAAGAGTGCAAGGAGTACTTGCAACGCCTGAAGAAGTTGTTCTAAACGGTGCTATTTGGCGCCTTGCGTCGTCAGCTTTACGGGTGTTCGCGCTCACGTACTTCAGTACGATTCACGCTCGCCTTCCGCACCTTCCTAGCAACGCATCCAAATATCGCCGTTTATGGTAGACTGAATGGGGTATGCGCCTTGCTATGACAGGTTTGCGACTGTGCGTATAACAAGCGGACTGCGCATTAACAAAAAGTTGTTGCCTTGTCATTCATTCAAATATCACCATTAGGGGTGGGTTGAACAGAGCGTGCGTGACGTCATAGCAGTTTTTTTGCGACTGTTTGAGTTCGATAAGAGCTTCGTGCGCTTGGTGACAAAACATAAATATTAACGTGTATCGCTTTGCGATAATGAGAGATATGTCTGATAATAAACTAACAAAAGACGTCTATCTGCAGTATGCTAAAAAAATCGTTTCCGTCCTATACGGCGACGACTTCTTTAACCAATACAAAAAAAGAGTCGACGACGGCTTCGCAGATTTCAAACTCGTCAAAAAACGCCTAATCCAAGATATTTCAGTCGATTGGATCGATACAATCGAGGACGTCTTGCCTAACCTCGACGCTATCGTCCGTAACCCACGTAGGTTCATCGTGCAGGAAGAAGATATCGTCGATATTTCGCTCGCAAAGGCTATCTCTACCGAGTCCGTCAAACACCTTGCCCAACATACCAATATGATCTCCAAGGTCGACGAGGACGGCACCGTTACACCTAACAGAATTCTCAATATCACAAAGGAAGAATCCTTTGAAATTTACGAAAACCGCTTTATATTCACGTTGCTTTTGAAACTCAAAGACTTCGTGCAGATGCGCTATGACAAAATCAAAAAGGCATCCGCTACTCAAGACGTCTTGCAACTCAACGTGGATAGCAAGTTCAATTTGCCCTCGAAGAAGGTCACATATCGAACGGAATATATGGCGCAACTCAGTTTCGACGAAGTCATGAGAATGGACGCCGAAACCCTTGAAAAAATCGAAAGAGTTGCCAAAATCGACAGAATTATCACCGACTTCTTGAGTTCGTCTTTCGCAAAGTCGATGAGAAATTCCGCTCCCGTCCGCCCGCCTATCACGCGTACTAACGTCATCTTGAAAGAACCTAACTTCAAGAAAGCGTTGACTCTTTGGCAGTTCATCGAAACATATCAGGCGACCGGCGGTTTCTCAACGTCCGACGATATCGAAGACTACAAAATCGAGGATAATTCGCAACAACAACTCCGTCAAATGGTCACTCTCAACACCATGCTTTTCGAGAGTCTCTACGACCAGCACGAGACGGATATGGATCTCGACGACGCGCAATTCACCGATCTTTTGAGAGTTGGCGACCTTGACTTCGGCAAGGACGAAATCCAACACGACGAATACTCTCAAAAACTCGACGAAGAAGATAAGACGGAAGATAGCGATAAGCAGGAAGAAGTTTCGCAGACAGAGTCCGAAGAACAAAAGGAACAAGAACAAGAAACTCCCCCCGAAGAAGTCGAAGTTGAAAAAGAAGTCATCGAAGAACAAGAAATCGAAGTGGATAAGGACAAAGAAGTCGAAGCGCCCCCCAAGGACGAGCCCGACGACGAAGAGCCCGACGCCGATAAATTCGATCAAAATCTGTTCGATATACGTAAACTCTACAAACGCCCCGAAGACGACAAACTCCGTCAGGAAGAAGTGTCCAAAATCAAGGACGCTATCGATCGTTGTCTTGTCGCATACCGCAAAATCAAGCAGGAAGAACTCGACGAAAGAGATCGCGAAGAAAATGCGAAACGCAGAAAAGCCGAACTCGAAAAACGCGCGGAAGCTTTCCGTTCGAGAAAAGCGGAATTCGGCGATCAGGACGGACAAATCTATCTCGGTACGGACGCTTTCGGCGAGTCCGTCGTGCAGGATAAGAAAGAAGAATTCAAGAAAGCGCATAAAGAACTGTTCTCAAATCGCAACGAACGTCTCGATCTCGGCGATAAGGACCTTGAAAATATCCGCAAGAGTATCGAAGCTATGGAACAGGAACGTGCGAAAGACGAAGAACGTCGCAATAAAATCGCGTTCGCAGGGGACGGCGAAGAGAGAGAAGTGGATGATGAAACCGACATTCCCGTCGTCGATCTCGATGCTCAACTCAAAGCGAAAGAAGAACTCGACCGCAGAAATTCCGTCCGCTTCGACGGTGAGAGAAATCTCCTTGCAGGCGGTGGCGGCGCAGGCACTTCATTCGTCGATAAACGTGAGAAGAAAACAGAAGAAATCAAACCGCGTACGACTACGCTCAAACCGACTTCAAGCAAAGTCAAACGTCAACGCGTCATAGAACCTGTGGACGAAAACAAAGTCAAAGTCGGAGACGCGCCCGTCAAATTCGACGACGGATTCGGCAATACGTTCGGTGAACAAAAAGCAAATCTCGGCGACTTGTCCACCGTGCAAAAACCCGCTCGCAAGAGAAAGAAAGCGGAAGAAGTCGCACCCGAAAACGCAGAAGTCAAGACCGAAACCGCAGTCGAAACAACTCCCGAAACGGTCAAACCTAAAATCAGAAAGGCAGAGCCTAGAGATCCGTGGGCATTGTCGCCTACTACTCTCAATCAACGTTACGACGTTGCAAGCGGTAAGGTGCGCAACTTCGAGGCAGTTGACGAAAACAAGGTCAAAGTTGGAAAAGCACCCGTCAAGAACGCGAACGCAGGAGATCTTCTCGACGACACGTTTGAAGATCAAAGAGCAAATCTCGGCAATTTCGACAAGAAACCCGCGGTAAAAGTCGAAGAAAAGACGGAAGAATCTAAACCCGTCAAGAAGAGAACGAGAAAGCCTAAAACAGAAAAAGCACCCGAAGTGAAACCCGAAGATACGGCGGAAACCGCAGGTGTGGATACCGCGCAGGAAAGCAAGGTCGAAGCCCCTGTCGCAAAAGAGAAGAAAGAAGAAAAGAAACCCAAAATCAGAAAGGCAGAGCCTAGAGATCCGTGGGCATTGTCGCCGACAACTCTTAATCAACGCTACGACGTCGCAAGCGGTAAAGTGCGCAACTTCGAGGCGGTGGACGAAAACAAGGTCAAAGTCGGAAAAGCACCCGTGAAGAACGCAAACGCAGGGGACCTTCTCGACGATACCTTTGAAGATCAAAAGGCAAATTTGGGTATAAAAAAGAAGAAAAACGAGGATGATAAGGATTGATGTCCCCGCAAACGAAAACTAAAATCAAAAAAATATATAATATTTTTTCCACGGTATTATTCGCCGTGGTTTTCCTTTTCTTCGTGCTGGTCATCATATTCTCTATGGTGCAGAAAAACCAAGGAAAAGACGTCAAGATTTTCGGGCATTATATGTACACCATTCTAACTGACAGTATGGAGCCTACTCTCAATCCGTCCGACGTCATTTGGTGCAAGGCAATCGAAGAAGGGGATATTGTCGAAGGCGCGATAATAACCTTTGTGGTGCCCGAAGGACACGGCGGTTTGTCGGGCAGAAACGACACCCATAGGATTGTGGAAATCGAGAGGGACGAAAACGGCAATATCACCGGGATTTACACCCAAGG
>CAZJZV010000027.1:0-16640 GCA_964550635.1 uncultured Bacteroidaceae bacterium | reverse complement strand
GAGGGTTTTACCCTCAAATTAAAAACCACCAGTTGAACTGGTGGATTTTTATTTTTGTTCGGTTGGTGAAGTCCTATCGTGGATGACGGTCAAAGGCGGTTGATGATTTCGTCGGTGATTTCGTCCGTCGAAAGGTTTCCGCCTATATCCGCCGTTCCCAGTTCGTCGTTTAGGACGGAGTAGACTGCGTTTTCAATAGACTGCGCTTTTTCTTCCATATCGAAAGAATGGTGGAGTAGCATTGCGCAGGAGAGTATCGTGCCGATGGGGTTTGCCTTATTTTGTCCCGCTATGTCGGGGGCGGAGCCGTGAATTGCTTCGTACATTCCGAGAGTGGTGTCCCCAAGGGATGCGGACGGCATAACGCCGATACTGCCGACTAGTGCGGCGGTCAGGTCGGTGAGAATATCCCCGAACATATTCGACGTCAAAATCACGTCGAATTGGGACGGATTGAGTGCGAGTTGCATTGCCGCGTTGTCAACGTACATTGCACTGACTGCGACGGTGGGGTAGTCTTCGTTCAAATCCGCCACGATTTTGCGCCAAAGTCTGCTCGTGCAAAGCACGTTTGCCTTATCCACAAGGCAAAGACGGCGACTGCGTTTTTCGGCGAGTTCATACGCAACTCGCGCGACTCTTTCGATTTCGAGTTCGCTATACGCTTCCGTGTCGAAACCCTCTCTGCCGAAAGTGGCATTTTGTCTGAAACCGCGCTCCCCGAAGTAGATGCCGCCCGTCAACTCTCTGACGGTCACTAGGTCTATACCTTTTTCAAGGATTTCGGGTTTCAGTGCGGATGCGGAAGACAGGGATTTCACGAGTTTTGCGGGGCGGAGATTGGCGAAAAGTCCCAACTCTTTGCGAATGCCCAAAAGTGCGCTTTCGGGACGGACGGGGAGATTGTCCCACTTCGGACCGCCCACCGCACCGAGAAGCACCGCGCCCGCGCTCTTTGCTTTTGCGATAGTTTCAGGGGGGAGCGGAGCGCCCGTTTCGTCAATGGCGACACCGCCGATAAGTGCGGTATCGAAAGAGAAATCACCGACTTTTTCAAGCACTCTTTTGCCTGCTTGCACGATTTCGGGGCCTATTCCGTCCCCGGGCAGAAGCAATATTTTTTTCATTTGATAGCCTCCAAAAGTCCGCCTTTTTCGATGATTGACTTGACGAAACCGTCCGTATTCATGATTGAAATCACGTCGTCGGGTATGGTTATTTCGTCGTCGCTCTTGTCTGCATAGTCCGCGCTTTCGAGAAGGGGCAAGCCGACGTTTATCGCATTGCGGTAGAATATCCGCGCGAAACTCTTTGCAATCACTAGTTTCACTCCCGACGCTTTTATCGCAAGGGGAGCGTGCTCTCGAGATGAACCGCATCCGAAATTCTCACCCGCGATGATAATATCCCCCTTTTCGACGGTCGATGCGAAAGTTGAATCAAGGTCCTCGAAAGCGTGCGCTTTGAGATTTTCTTCGCTCGAATCGTTCAGGTAGCGCGCGGGGATTATTACGTCCGTATTTACGTTGTCACCGTATCTGAAAATTTTCATAGGTCGTAGGGGCGCGCGATATAGCCTTTGATTGCGCTTTCCGCCGCGACGTACGGAGAAGCGAGATAAACTTCGGAAGTTTTCGCGCCCATTCTGCCCACGAAGTTTCTATTTGTCGTTGCGACGGCTTTTTCACCGTTTGCAAGTATACCCATATATCCACCGAGACAGGGGCCGCAAGTGGGAGTGGAAACGACCGCCCCCGCACCTATGAAAATCTCGGTCAGTCCTTCTTCGATACATTTTTTGTAGACCGCCATAGTCGCGGGGATGACGATGCATCTGACGCCGTCCGCAACCTTTCTGCCTTTCATGATTTTCGCCGCCATACGCATATCCGAAATGCGACCGTTGGTGCAACTGCCTATCACGACTTGATCGATCTTGATATTGTCGATTTCGCCGTTTTCAAAGTGCTTGACGTTGGACGGCAGGTGGGGGAATGCGACGGTAGGGGTTATCTCGTCAAGGTTGAGAGTTATTGTTTTTTCATATTCCGCATCGTCGTCGGGGAGAGTTTCGACGAAGTCCGTCACGCCGACGGACGAAAGATATTCGCGTGCTTCGTCGTCAAGGGGGAAGAATGCGTTTTTCGCACCGCATTCGACCGCCATATTAGCAATCGTGAACCTATCGTCGAGAGAAAGTGCGGAGATGTTCCCGAAAAATTCAAGGGATTTATAAGTCGCTCCGTCAACTCCTAGCATACCGATGAGAGTAAGCACCACGTCTTTGCCGGTGACGAATGGGTTGAGAGAGCCTTTCAAGTTTATTTTTATTGCGGTCGGCACTTTGAACCAACCTTTGCCCATAGCCATTGCACCCGCCATATCCGTCGAGCCGACGCCTGTCGAGAAACAACCGAGTGCACCGTAAGTGCAAGTATGTGAGTCGGCGCCGATGACGAGAGAGGACGGACGGATAAAACCCTGTTCGGGAAGAAGAGCGTGTTCGATTCCCATTTTGCCGACGTCGAAGAAGTTTTCGATATTGTTTTTCAGAGCAAAATCTCTGACGATTTTGCATTGTTCGGCGGATTTTATGTCCTTGCAGGGCACGAAATGGTCTAGCACAAGCACGACTTTTTCGGGTATCGTAACGCAAAGTCCCGCCTTTTCGAGTTCCTTGATTGCGACGGGGGAAGTTATGTCGTTTCCGAGCACGAGATCGACCGTCGCGGTGATCAATTCACCTGCGCGGACGGTTTTCCCTGCGTGTGCGGATAGGATTTTTTGCGTTGCGGTAAGTCCCATAGTCAGCCTATTGCGCATTGTCCCGTGAGTTTATATTCGAGAGAGTCCACGAGAGCGGACCAACTTGCCTCGATTATGTCGGGAGATACGCCGATTGTCGTCCAAGTTTCGTGTTTGTCCGTCGAAGTGATGAGAACTCTGACGACTGCGCCCGTTGCGGACGACGAGTTTACGACACGGACTTTGTAGTCCACGAGTGCCACGTTTTCGATTTCGGGGAAGTGCTTGACGAGAGCGGCACGGAGTGCTTTGTCGAGTGCGTTGACGGGGCCGTTGCCGTCCTTTGTGACGGTGGTCACTACGTCTCCGACTTTGATTGACACTTCCGCTGTATTTATACCGTCGGGTTTCACGGCGTGAATGGTGTAGTGGTCGAGAGTGAAAGACGGTTTTCTTGCGCCCATCATTTTTTCGGCGAGCAAGATGAAACTTCCGTCCGCATTCTCGAACTGGTAGCCTTTCATTTCAAGGACTTTGACCATATCGAGAATTTCTTTTGTTTTTGGATCGGATTTTTCAAGGTCGGGGAAGAGTTTGGACAGTTTTTTGACTATCGCACTGCGCCCCGCGACTTCGGACAGGATTATCCTTTCCTTGTTGCCGACGATTTCGGGGGAGATATGCTCGAAAGTGGACGACGATTTGATGACCGCATCCGAGTGCATACCGCCTTTGTGTGCAAACGCCGCTGCGCCGACGTAGGGCATAGACGCGTCGAGTTTGATATTGCATATTTCCGCGACCGCGTGGGCGGTGGGGGTAAGACGTTCGAGATTGACTTTGACGTCGTAGTCGAATTTGAGTGCAAGATTGGCGATAATTGTGGAAAGGTTAGCATTCCCGCACCTTTCTCCGAAACCGAGAAAAGTACCTTGCACGTGAGTTGCGCCGTTTTCAACGGCGGATATTGCGTTCGCGACCGCCATACCGCAGTCGTTGTGAGCGTGAATGCCGATTTTCGCGCCGTCGAGCATATCCGAGATTTTTTTGGTGACTTCTCCGATAAACGACGGGGATGAACTGCCGTTCGTGTCGCAAAGGACTATGGTGTCCGCTCCCGCGGAGTAGGCGGAGAATAGGGCGGACAGAGCGTAGGTTTTGTTCTCTTTGTAGCCGTCGAAGAAGTGTTCCGCATCGAAGATGACTCTCTTCCCCGCGCCGTGCAAAAACGCAACCGACGCACCAATCATTTCAAGATTTTTATCAAGGGGTACGCAAAGCACGTCTTTGACTTGAGATGCGGACGCTTTGCCGAAAATGCAGACGGTTTTCGTGTCCGCTTTGAGAAGGGAACAAAGTCCTTCATCGTTGTTTGCCTCGAGATTGGGGCGGTGAGTGCTGCCGAAAGCGACGAGTTTGTCGTTGTTTTCTTCTGCGAAAAACTCCGCGTCTTTGGGGTTGGAGTAGGGGTCCCCGCCTTCGATAAGGTCTATTCCGAGATTGTCAAGGACGGTCAGTACGTCGTGTTTGTCCCTGACCGAGAAACTTATTCCCGATGCTTGCGCACCGTCCCGAAGAGTAGTGTCCAAAAATTCTATTTTCATCAGTCTTCCTGCAAAAGTTTATTGGTGGCGTTGACGTATGCGATAAGGGACGCTTCGAGAATGTCCGTGGATACGCCTTTGCCTGTGAGCATTTTTCCGTTTTTATTCGTGAGTTTGACGATTGCTTCACCGAGAGCGTCCTTGCCTTCTGTGACAGAGTGGATTTGATAGTCCACGAGTTTGAAATTCTGCCCGGTGAGAGAAGCGATAGCCTTGAAACCCGCGTCGACGGGTCCGTCCCCGGTCATACGCTCCGTGTGGATTTTGCCGTCCGCGGACAGAGAAACCGTGGCGGACGCGGAGCCTTTGTAGGACGTAACGTCGTAGTTGTCAAGGGTGTATATGCGTTTGATAGTTCGCCTTGTCGCGCCCGCAAGAAGTGCTTCTATGTCCGTGCGACTGACTTCTTTTTTGCGGTCGGCAAGTTCCTTATATTTTGCGAAATACGTTTCGGTTTGTTCGCTTGAAAGGGTGTAGCCCATTTCGTCGACCAAATCCAAAAACGCATGTTTACCGCTATGTTTTCCGAGAAGAAGTTCGTTTTCGGTCAAACCGATGTCTTTCGGACTCATAATCTCGTAGGTGGATTTGTCTTCGAGTACGCCGTGTTGGTGTATGCCCGATGCGTGACGGAAAGCGTTTGCGCCGACGATTGATTTGTTTGGCGGAATCTTCACACCGATGACGGACGATACGAGTTTCGAAGTGGGATAAATTCGGGTGGTGTCTATGTCGGTCGTCGCACTGTAGTGGTCGCGACGAGTCTTGATTGCCATGACGATTTCTTCCATTGCCGCATTGCCCGCGCGCTCGCCTATTCCGTTGACAGTACATTCGATTTGTCTTGCGCCCGCTTCGATGGATGCAAGGGAGTTTGCGACGGCAAGTCCCAAATCGTCGTGGCAGTGGACGGAGATTATAGCGTCTTTTGCGCCTTCCGCATTTTCGAGAAGGTAACTCACGATATTCATCATTTCGGCGGGGGTGCGGTAACCCACGGTGTCGGGGATATTGATAGTAGACGCGCCCGCGCGTATAGCGGTTTCGGTCGCTTGCGCCAAAAACTCAAGGTCGGTGCGGGATGCGTCTTCAAAGGAAAATTCCACGTCTTCGCAAAGGGAGCGCGCATAATGCGTGCTTTCGTCGATCATTTCAAGAGCGCGCGTTTTGGTCAGGTGGAGTTTGTGTTCGAGATGAACGGGGGAAGTCGCGATGAACACGTGCAAACGAGGTTTCACCGCATCCTTGATTGCCTGATACGCTTTGTCGATGTCGTCTTTTTTGCAACGGCAAAGGGCGGCGACGGCGGTCTTTTTGAGAACGCCCGCGATCGCTTGCACCGCCTTAAACTCACCGTCCGACGACGCGGGGAATCCCGCTTCGATGACGTCGACGCCGAGTTTTTCAAGAGCCTCTGCAATGTCGAGTTTTTCGCTCAAGTGCATACTGCAACCGGGAGATTGCTCTCCGTCCCTGAGCGTAGTGTCGAAAATTATAATTCTTTTGTCCATAGTTTAGTTTTTGTTCTCGTCGATGGATTTTGAGAGAGAGGAGTTGCCTCTTTCGAGTGCCGCACCGCCCGTTCTTGCGAGTTCGAGAATTTCGTAGGCGGATAGGGTGAGAATGAATGCGTCCACTTTTTCGGTGCTACCGGTGAGTTCGAGCATCATCGTATCGGGGGTGATGTCGATCGCTTTCGAGCCGAAAAGGGAACAAAGGTCGACGATTTCTCCCCTGCGAGAAGCACCCACCGCGATTTTGACGATGAGCAGTTCGCGGAACACGACTTCGCTGTCGTCGAAATCCACGACTTTGACGACGTCTTCTTGTTTTTCGAGTTGCGCCACGATTTGTTTGATTGTCGCAGTCGTCGCGCCGACGGTTATCGTCATACGCGAATATTTGTCGTCTTCGGTCGCGCAGACGGAGAGTCCGTCAATGTTGTATCCGCGACGGGAGAAAAGCCCCGAAATTCGCGAAAGTACGCCGGGTTGGTTGTTGACGAGAATACTGATGATTTGCTTGTTCATATAACTCCTTACAATCCTTCGTTTATGCCTATTCTGAAATCAATGAGAAGGGGGAGAGGTCCGTTGAGAGCCTCCGTCAATTTTTGTTTCACGTCGTCCTTTTCGTCGATACGCACCGAGCGCACCCCGAACGCTTGACCGAGCAATGCGTAGTCTGTTGCAAGATAGAGAGTGCTTGTCGCGACTCTCCTACCCGCGCGCTCCTGTTGCAATTTGCGTATCATACCGAGAGAGTTGTTGTTCATCACGGCGACGATAAGGGGGATACGGTTTTTAACGACTATGGGAAGTTCGTTCATATTCATATGGAAAGAGCCGTCCCCTGTTATGCAAAGGCACTTCTTATTGGTGGCGAAGTGCGCGCCGATAGCCGCACCGATACCAAATCCCATTGCGCCTAGTCCACCGCTTGTGAGAAAGGTGTTGGGGGATGAGAAAGGATAGGTATGCGCCGTCCATTCTTGATGAAGTCCGACGTCCGTCGTGACTATGACGTCGTCACCGAGAAGTTTGGAAAGGCACTTTATGCATTCGGTTCCGCGGTTTGAAAGTTCGTTTCTGTCGAAATCGCGGAACGCCCAGTCTTCGTTGTGGTTGTCGTTGACAAGGGGTATGAGTGCTTTCAGGGTTTCGTTTATATCCGCAGTTATGCTTGCGCTCGTCAAGACGTTTTTGTCGATTTCCGCCTTGTCGATATCAATCTGCACCACCGGAATTTTGCGTTTTCTCAACGTGTCGAATGCGTTGTATCTGCTCGTGTATCTTGCACCGAGAGTGATGAACAAATCGCATTCTCTTATCGCGTGCAAGGGGGTGGGGTTAACGTTGGAAAGCACGCCGAGATAGCTTGCGTCTTTCGGGTCGTAGCAACCGATACCCATATAGGACACCGCCACTTGCGCACAAATTTTCAGTGCAAATTCTTGAAGTGCTTTGCTTGCTCCGCTTGCCTTGACTCCACCGCCTGCGTATATGACCGGGCGTTTCGAGCGGTTGATGAGGTCGGCAATTTTTTGAAGTTCGTCTGCGTCGGGGAGCATAGGGGACTCCGCCACGGGAAGCACCTTTTCATACTCCGCTACGTCGTCGAATACGTTCGAGGGTATATCCACAAGCACGGGACCTTTCCGTCCGCTCGTCGCAACCTTGAACGCTTTGCGTAGGGCGGGGGCGAGTTCTTTCACGTCCTTGACGATGATATTGTATTTCGTGACGGACATAGTCATATCAAATATATCCACTTCTTGAAAACTGTCGTGTCCGAGATTTTCGACGGGTACGTTGCCCGTTATCGCAATAAGGGGGACGCTATCCATATACGCATCCGCGATACCGGTGACGAGATTTGTCGCGCCGGGACCGGACGTTGCGAGCACTACGCCGACTTTTCCGCTTGCTCTTGCATATCCTTCCGCCGCAAAGCACGCGCCTTGCTCGTCCGCGGTGAGAGTGTGTCGCACGGGAGAACCGTCCAACGCGCCGTACACAGAAAGTATACTTGCGCCTGGATAACCGAAAATATGGTTTACACCCTGCTCGGTCAGGCAGTTGACTAAAATTTGCGCTCCGTTAAGTATTGTTTTTTTCATATAATATACCAATATATATTGTATAACTATACGCAAAAACCGTCAAGAAATTTTTCTAACGCCTTTTGTCGAAGAAGGGGAGAAGGGGAAGAATTCGCCGTATGCGCCCGAAAAAATGAATAAATGTATAAAATGCGTATCAAAATTGCATAAAATCGCATAAAAACAAGAATTTATAAATTTTTTTGAAAAAATATGCAAAAATGCTTGCATTATTTTTCACACGGTGCTATCATTCAATCATCAAAAATAAAAAAACTTTATGGAGATAAAAACTATGAAAAAAGCAATGATAATCTTGATGCTCGTCGCATCCGTCCTCGCAGGCTGCTTCGCCTTCGTCGCGTGCAACGACAACGCAGACGCAAACTTCGTCGCAGTGGCGGCAACCGACCTCATTCAAGAAGACTTCGGCATCGCAATCACGAAGGGCAACACCGCTCTCAAAGAAGCAGTCAACCAAGTCATCGACGAATGGAATGCAAACGGCAATATGACCAAATATATGGATTACTATTCCGCAGTCGCAGATGAAGAAACCTCCGGTGTGAAAGCGGTCGCTCCCGAAGGACTCAAAGTCAGCTGGGATTTCGGCAACGCAACCGAAACCATCACCGTCTACACCGAATCCGGTTTTGCTCCTTATGAATTTATCTATGGAAACGAAGTCATCGGTCTTGACATCGCAATCATGAATCAAGTCGCAGTCAATCTCGGCAAGAAAATCGACGTCCAAGACGGCTCCTTCGACCTTGTCGCAACCAACGTTGCAAGTGCAACCGGAGACGCAGTCGGCGCAGCGGGCATGACCATCACCGATGAACGTAAAGAAAAGGTTGATTTCAGCAACGTGTACTCCAGCTCCACTCTCGTCGTAGTGTCCAAAGACGGTCAATTCAAGAGCGTTGCGGACCTCGCGGGCAAGAAAGTCGGCGTGCAAGAAGGCACCAGCGGTGACCTTATCATCAGTGCGGCGGCAAGCGCGGCAGGCTACTCCTACGAAGTGACCAACGACGACGAAAGCGTTGAAACCGTCACCGTCAAAGCGGCAGGCGCAGAAGTGAAACAATACAAACAATACGCACTTGCATTGCAAGATCTCAAAAACGGTCGTATCGATGCAATCCTTATGGACAAAATTCCCGCGGAATTGATGCTGTAATATGAACGTACTACTATCAGCAACTTTACAAGAGCGTTTGCACCGCGCGTTCATCTACGACGACAGATACAAACTGTACTTCGACGGACTCGGAAACACTCTTTTGATAGCCTTATTTGCCACACTTATCGGTGTGGCAATCGGCGTTATATTGGCGATGATAAACTACGTCAACAAACGCACCGGCAAACTCAAAGTTTTGTCGGGCATCGCCAACGTCTACATAATGATTATCCGCGGTACTCCCGTCGTGTTGCAGTTGTTCATCATGTACTTCGTGGTGCTCGCATCTCTCGACAACGGCATAGTCATAGGCGCGATAACTTTCGGACTCAATTCGGGCGCGTACGTTGCGGAAATCGTCCGCGCAGGCTTTGAAAGCGTCGACTACGGTCAAATGGAAGCAGGTCGCTCTCTCGGTATGTCCACGGGACAGACTATGATCAAAGTCATCACTCCGCAGGCGGTCAGAAACGTTATGCCCCCGCTCTTCAACGAGTTTATAACTCTCGTCAAGGAAACCGCAATCGTCGGTTACGTCGGCATTCTCGACCTTGGAAAAGTCCCCGGACTCATCCAATCCAGAACGTTTGACTATCTATTTCCGTTGCTCATTGCCGCGTGTATGTATCTCGTCATCGTCATGATTTTGACGGGGATTTTGAAACTCATCGAAAAGCGTATGGCAAAGACCGACCGCAACTATAAGAAAATCAAAGTCCGCGGAAAGAAAATCGGCGAAAACGTAGTGGAGGCGTGATTATGTTAAGTGCAATAAATTTGACGAAAAAGTTCGGAGATTTGCTCGTGCTCGACGACATCACCGAAACTATCAACGAAGGGGAAAGAGTGGTTATCGTCGGTCCGTCCGGCGGCGGAAAATCCACGTTCCTTCGTTGCTTGAACTGCCTTGAAGACCCCACTGCGGGAAAGATTATGTTCGACGGCGTGGACCTTGCGGACCTTAAAGTCGACATCAACGAACAGCGCGAAAAAATGGGAATGGTGTTCCAACAATTCAACCTGTTCAACAATATGACCGTCAAGCAAAACATAACTCTCGCACCCGTGCAAATCGGCGTGAAGAATATGCGCAAGACGAAAATCAAGAACGCACTTGTGCCTGTCTACAACAAGTGGTTTGAAGTTTGCGGAGAGAAGTACAATAAGGGAGTGGACAAGAAAATCGTTCGTCTCGAACAAAAACTGTCCGCACTGAAAGAAGAACTCGGACCTATCGCAACCGAATGGGAAGCGACCAAAGTCATCAAGGAAATCAGCGGAAAAACCTATGCGACTTACGACAAAAAACTCACCAAAGCAAAACTTGGTTTGACCGAGAAAATCGAACAAGTCGAACGCAAAATCACCCACTCCGTGCACGCAAGCGAAAAGGAAGTCAAACCCCTTGAATATAGCAGTGCGAAAGAGATAAAAGCGGCGGCGGAAGAGAACGCAATGCGCCTGTTGAAGCGCATAGGACTCGAAAGCAAAGCGGACGTCTATCCCAGCACTTTGTCGGGCGGACAAAAGCAACGTGTGGCAATCGCGCGCGCTCTTGCGATGAACCCGAAAGTCATGCTTTTCGACGAGCCGACTTCCGCACTCGATCCCGAAATGGTCGGGGAAGTTCTCGACCTTATCAAGCAGGTTGCGGACGACGGAATGACTATGGTCATCGTCACACACGAGATGAACTTTGCCCGCGAAGTCGGCACGAGAGTGTTGTTTATGGCGGAAGGTAAAATCCTTGAACAAAACACCCCGGACAAGTTTTTCACCGAGCCCGAACACCCCAGACTCAAAGAATTTTTGGCAAAAGTGTTGTCGTCGTCAAAGACAATCGCAAAGAAAAACGAAGAGAACGAAGAAACTGAAATCGCATAAGTTTTGCCAAAATCAACGGTTTATCACTGCAAAAATAATAGTTAAAGTTGCGTTACGCGTCGAAAATCTCGGCGCGTAACTTTTAATTTTTAGGGCGGTGCGGATAAGAAATTTCTTTACATTTTCTAATAAACTATGCTATGATATAAAATAATATAGAACAATGAGATACCTTGACCTTGAAAAACACCTATCCGCCGTGAATACGGGATTTGAACAAGCGAAACCTTTGTACGTTATCGCAGGGGTTGACGCATATCTTCGTCACACTGCGCTCGACATGTTCAAAGCACTCGTCGACGACGATTTCAAGGAGTTCAATATCACCACCGTTTCGCAGTCTGACGGTAGGGGTGCGGTCGAAGACGCACTCTCGACTTTCCCTATGTTCGGGGACAGAAAATTGGTCGTCGTGCCTGACGTATCGGAAAGGCTATCCGACGATGACAAAAAGTTTGTTCAGACCTACATGTTGTCCTCAAATCCGACGACGATTTTCGTTGCCGTCGTGGACGACGTTCAAGTGAGCGACGATGACGACGAAACGGACGAACAGACGAAAAAAAACGACAAAGAGAAAAAAGCGGA
Organism: uncultured Bacteroidaceae bacterium; assembly: GCA_964550635.1. GTDB lineage: Bacteria > Bacillota > Clostridia > Christensenellales > CAG-917 > RGIG4097. Next base: position 5,035 of record CAZJZV010000027.1, on the reverse strand, counting down.
TAATGACGACGAAAACGAGCAGGAGAAGAAAAAGACGAAAGACAAACAAATCGTCGAACTTGCAAAAAAATTCTGCTCGAAATACGGCATAGAATACGTTGATTGCGCTCATCTTGCTCCGTTGGAAATCGCAAACGAAGTCAAGAAGATTTTGGATGCGGAACCCGTCCGCAAAATGGATCCCGCCGCTTTGACCGCTCTCATCAACTTCACAAATTCGGATATGTCGCGTATCGTGAGAGAAGTGCAAAAACTGAAAGCATATTCAAACGACGTCATCACCGAAAAGGACGTTGAAGATATGGTCGTCCCCGAAAGCGATTACGCAGGGTATTTGTTGTCAAGTGCGGTCAGTGAGAAGCAGGCGGATAGAGCGCTTGAAATTCTCAACGCACTTTACGGTCGCGGAATGAAGGGCATCTCGATAGTATCCATGCTCTACAACCACTACCGCAAAATGCTTCATACCACTCTCTACAAGGGAGACGACAAACAACTTTGCACCCTTCTCGAAGTGTCGGATGGGCAACTGTACCACTTGAGAAGAGTTGCGAAAAACTATACGCAAGTCAGGCTCAAGAAGTGCGTGGACTATCTGCACGAATTGTACTATGCAATCATATCGGGCAGACGCGCCGACGAAAGCGCGCTACACGACGCAATACTGACCTTGTTGAACGCATAATGAAAATAATCGTAGTCAAAAACAGAATAGATAGAAAATACTCCGCTCTCATCTGGGCGGGGTTGATACTTGCATCTCTATTCAACGCGTTATACACTCTCATCTTGGAGTTTGGCACATACGAAGGCGTGCGGGACATAGTCGTCAACGTCATTCTCGACGTGCTTTACAACGGACTGCTCCCCGCATGGCTCTGCTACTGTTGCGCATCCATATTCAGTTCTATGGCGTTGAGAAGGGGACTGCGGGATATATCGCACTCGGATTTCATCTATCTCACGATGATATTCACCGCCGCGGCAAGATTTTTGATGGGACTCGTCAAGATATGCGCGCTTGCATCCGAAGTCGTGTTCGTGTATGCAACTTATATCTGCGACGTCACCATACTGTCCGCCGCACTGTACGTGATGTTCTTCGTTGTGATATACCCGAAATATCTCGATCCGTTTTCGGGCAGAGCGTGCTTCAAACTGTGGACGACCGCCTATCTCGTGTGTCAGGGCATACACACCGTGTTTCCTTGCATAGCAAACTTCGTGTTGAGAAACGACGCTTCGTTTGCGGATAGATTTCAATCGACTTTTGCAAACTACGGCATCAGTTTCGGCGGGACTCTCGTCACCGACGACACCGTCACCGCAAGCATAGTAGCGGTGTCCATATTCGCGGTGCTAGTCGTCCTGACTCTCGTACTTCAAGCGGTGCTTGACAACAAAGCCAAAAACTATATTCCCGTCATCGAAGCCGAAAACAATCCTTTCGAAGACGACGGAAAAGTCTTTGACGAATTCGATATTTAACGTGCTCTGCACGAGGAGTAAAATATGAACTACAATTTTGTCGAATGGGTGAAAAACATTGATTACTACGCAGTCCTTGACGGCGTGGTGATAGCGACCGTCTTGGTGTTGCTGTTCACGTTCTTCGCGTACAAACGCAACGTCAGGGTGTTGTGCTTGTTGCTATCCGTTATGGTGTTGGAAATTCTCGTACAAGTGCTTTCGCAACTCTGCGACCACGAGATACTCACCGTATCGAGATATATCCTGCACTACGCGATGATATTCGTCATAGTGATCACCGCCGTCGTCTATCAGACAGACCTCAAGTCGTTGTTCCAAAAGATAGGCAATCCCCGCGGACTGTCCATTTTCAACGACCAACTCAACAGTGACGACGAATTGAGAGACGCAACCACCGAAATCTTGACCGCTTGTCAGGATATGGCGAAACAGGATGTGGGCGCGATTATCATCATCGACATGAACGGGGACATTCAGGACACCATCATCGACACCGGTACGATGCTCGGCGCAACCTTGACCGCTCCTTTGCTCGAAAGCATTTTCAACACGAAAGCACCCCTTCACGACGGCGCGGTTATCGTCAGAGGTAACAAAATCGTGGCGGCGGGTTGCTTCTTGCCCCTTACCCAGAGAAACGTCAACAAGGAAATGGGCACCCGTCACAGAGCCGCTATCGGTATCACCGAAGATACGGACGTATTGTCCATCGTCGTCAGTGAGGAAACGGGTATCATCTCCGTCGTCAAACACGGCGAAATCAAACGCTATATGACCATGGACAAACTCAAAGACGAAATCGAAGAAGCATACGGCATTTCCCTTGCCGCTCTCGCTCGCCGTCAGGCAAAACAGGAAAAGAAACACCACGGAAGATTGCAATAAGGAGTATTTATGAAGACCGTAAAATGCGTAGACGTATTGTTGCCGAAAGTCGCCGACCTTTCAAAATGGGCGGTGGTTTCCTGCGACCAATTTACGTCCCAACGCGACTACTGGAAAGAAGTTGAAGAATACGTGGGGGATAGCCCTAGCACACTCAAACTGATATTTCCCGAAGTCTATCTCGAAGACGGCGATGCGGACGAAAGAATTTCAACGATAAACGCCACTATGGAAGACTATCTCGCAAGCGGTAAATTCACCGAATTGAAGGATAGTTTCGTCCTTGTCAAAAGGGACACCGCCGAAGGCAATTCACGTCTTGGATTGGTTGGCGCAATCGACCTTGAAGATTATTCTTACGTGCACCCGACCGACGCACCTTTGCGCGCGACTGAAGGGGTTGTTTTGGACAGAATCCCCCCGCGTCTTAAAATCCGCAAGGGCGCACCCATCGAACTTCCGCACATAATCGTGCTTATGGACGACAAGGAAAAGTGCGTCGTCGAAGAACTCTGGAAAGAGAAGGACGAGAGCGACAAACTCTACGACTTCGACCTCAATATGAAAGGCGGTCATTTGACGGGATACAGGGTTGACAGTGCAAAAGCGTTCGATAAACTTGCGATTTACGAAAATAATATGCATTCTCGCTACGGCGAAAATTCGACGTTCGTCTTTGCGGTAGGGGACGGAAATCACTCCCTTGCAACCGCGCAGGCGCATTGGAATGAAATCAAAAAAACTCTGTCCGACGAAGAAAAAGAAAACCACCCCGCAAGGTTTGCGCTTTGCGAAATCGAAAACCTGCACGACAACGGCATAACTTTCGAGCCTATCCATCGCGCGATTTTCGGAGCGGATAACGCGGACTTCATCACCTACCTTTCGAGCGTGTTGAAGGGCGACGGAAAACTCACTCTCGAAGCGGACGGAATCGCATACGTTATTGCGTGTAACGATATGAGCGCGGAATGTATTGCAGAAGTGCAATCCGCTATCGACGAGTATATATCTGAAAACGCGGGTGTGAGCGTGGATTACGTGCACGGAGAAAATCACCTGCGTAGCGTCGCGGAGAGTAGTGGCGGTGTCGCTATCTTTATGCCGTCAATCAAAAAGGACGAACTTTTCCGCTACGTCATCGATCACGGCAATCTCTGCCGTAAAGCGTTTAGTATGGGTGAGGCGGAAGAGAAGAGATACTACTTCGAGTGCCACAAAATCAAGTAACCGAAAAGAAAAAAATTTACATAGAGTGAATTAGAGGTAATTATGAAAATTTGCAAATTCGGCGGTACGTCTATGGCTAACACCAAGACGATATTGCAAGTCGCGGACATAATAGGCGCGGATAGCGACAGACGTTTTATCGTTGTTTCCGCCCCCGGCAAGAGAGACAAAGCGGACGTCAAAGTCACGGACGCTCTTTACAAGTGCTTCAACGAAGTCAAAGAGTGCGGCAATTGCGACGAAACTTTCCCCGTCATCGAGAAACGTTTTCTCGAAATCGAAGAGGGGTTGGGCGTCGACGTCGGCATGAAAAACGAACTTGCCGAAATCAAATATAGAATTGAAAACGGCGAATCCAAAGACTACACCGCGTCCCGCGGAGAATATCTCTCTGCAAAACTCCTTGCCGCAAGACTCGGCGTTGCGTTTATCGACACGTTCGAACTCATCAAATTCAACGACAAGGGCAATCTTCAACTCGACTACTCGATAGACCTTATCCGCAGTAGACTCGAAGACGTGGATAGGGCGGTGCTCCCCGGTTTTTACGGCTCTGATGCGGAAGGCAAAGTGCGCACTTTCTCCCGCGGCGGCAGTGATATAACGGGTGCTATCGTCGCTCGCGCAATGAACGCAGAAGTCTACGAAAACTGGACGGACGTCAACGGTTTCCTAACCGCAAATCCCACTATCGTGGACGACCCCGAACATATCAGATATTTGAGCTATAAGGAACTGCGAGAACTTGCCTACATGGGCGCGGAAGTCCTGCATCCCGAAAGTGTGTTCCCCGTCCGTAGCGCAGGCATACCTATCAATATAAAAAACACCTTCAATCCCGGTCACGAAGGCACTATGATCGTGCCGTCCAACAAACTCCCCAAGAACGACAAAGTCATCACGGGTATCGCGGGCAAGAAGGGCTTCACAATCATCAATATCGAAAAAGATATGATGAATAGCGAAATCGGTTTCGTGCGCAAAGTGTTGTCCATTCTCGAATACGAAGGAGTATCTTTCGAGCACGTGCCGAGCGGTATCGACACTATGTCCCTTGTCGTCAGAGACGAATACCTGACTGGCAAAATGCAATCCCTGATCACCAAAATCCAAGACAGCGTGCAAGCGGATAGCGTGGATATTCACAGCGGACTTTCCTTGATAGCGACCGTCGGTCACAACATGGCGTCTCGCCACGGCACCGCCGCAACGATAATGACCGCGCTTGCGGACTCGCATATCAACATACGAATGATAGACCAAGGCTCGTCCGAGCTTAACATCATCGTCGGCGTAGACACGTTCGACTACGAAAAGGCAATCAACGCAATCTACTATGCGTTCCAGAAATGAGAAAAAAGCACTCTCGTAGGAGTGCTTTTGTTGTAACACAAAACCACCAGATAGTCTGGTGGTTCAGTAGAGGTTT
>CAZJZV010000026.1:0-17226 GCA_964550635.1 uncultured Bacteroidaceae bacterium | reverse complement strand
TCTCTCTTTAAAAATTGTCTTTTTGTATATATCTTTCTTAATAAAAGTTAACAAATATTCTGCAATATCAATTGTGTCAAAAAAAGGATATATTCAAAAAGTTGAAAGAGAAATTTTTATAAAGTAATATTGATAACGAGAAAAAATAATATGCCAATAGAGATTAATAAAACAAATTTTGAAAATTTTGAATTTTCAGGAAAAATAAAAGCTTTGACGGAAAGCGGAAAGTCTTATGCAATATCTTGCATAAGTTCATTAGGCAAGATTTTTTTAATAAATATGATTTCAAAATACAAAAAAATCTTGCTTATTGTTGATACGGAGCAGACGGCACTTAAATACAAAAATGATTTAAAGCGATTATTTGGGCAGAAAGCAGTAATTTTCCCTTATCAAGAAAGTGTTTTGTATGATGCAAACATTCCTGACATATACAAATACACAGAACAAAATTCAATTTTAAATAATTTTTCTGATAAAAATTTTATTATTGTACCGTTGAGGGCTTGTTTTGAAAAATTTCCGACACAGAAATTTTTTGAAAAAAATTCAATAGAATTAAAGGTAAATGACGACATTAATGTAGAAGAATTGGCAGAAAAACTGATTACATTCGGATATAAAAAAGTTATAACGGTTGCCGATGCAGGGGAATTTAGTGTTCGAGGCGACACAACGGATATTTATTCGTTGGATAAAAACCCGTTAAGAATAGAACTTTGGGGAGATACAATAACCGATTTAAGGTATTTTGACGCAGAAACACAGAGGAGCATAAATAAGACGGATAAAGCGACTATAGTTCCTGCCAGCAAATTTTTACGAACAAAAAGCAACATTGAAGATTTTGAAAAGTATTATTTGAAAAATTTTAAAAATTTGTTGAAAACATTTAGTTTAGAGGAAAAGGTATTTTTTGAAAATAAATACGAAGAGATTATAGAACAAGCCAAAGAAAATCTTAATTTTGACGGAATAGATTATTATGAAAGTATTTTAAATCCGGAATTAAAAACAGTTTTAGAACTTTTGCCGAAAGATTTTACAATAATTTTTGATGAATATAACGAACTAAAAAACAAATATCATCAAATTGACGAAAATTTTAAAAAGCATTATTTTGAAAATTTAAAATTACCGCAGACATTACCGCTTGAAGAATTTTCACACACACGGTATGAAGATTTTATAAAGACAACAGCGAACAGAAATAAAATTTATTTTGAAAATTTACTTTCTGAAGAAACTGCAAATGTGAAGATAGTCGAGGCGGAAACAGAACTTACACCTTTATTTTCAGGGAAATTAATTGATGTTGCGGAATACATTGAAAAGAAGAGAGAAGAAGGTTTCAAAATAATAATTGCAACAGATTACGAAGCACGAGTAAAAGAAATTTTAAAAGAATTTGAGATACCGTTTTCATCAGATTTTGAGCGGACAGCGGAAGTATATTTTACAAATAACACGGCATTTGGCGGAAGCATAATAAAGTTTTTAAAACTGGTAATTTTAACGGATAAAGAACTTTTCAACAAGCGTTCAACGGAAGTAACGGTTGCCAAGCGAAAATACAGACGAGAAAAGAGAGCGGAGGAATTTAGTGAAATAAAGGTTGATGATTACGTTGTACACGAGATACACGGAATAGGTATTTTCAAGGGATTATCGAAACTGGAATTTGATAATGAATATAAGGATTATTTGACGATAGAATACGCCGGAAAAGATAAACTATATATGCCGGCGGAGCAAATCGGATTATTGTGTACATATAAGGGATCCGGAGCGATAAAACCGCCGTTATCAAAAATGGGCGGAGCCGATTGGACAAATATTAAAACGAGAGTAAAAAAAGATATTCAAGATGTAGCAAAACAGCTATTAAAACTTTATGCAGGGCGGAAAACAACGGACGGATATTCTTTTGAAGCAGATACAGTTTGGCAATATGAAATGGAATCAGCTTTTCCATATACCGAAACACCTGACCAGATGAAAGCGATTAATGAAACTAAATCTGATATGGAACTTGACCGCCCGATGGACAGACTTATATGCGGAGATGTAGGTTTTGGAAAGACAGAAGTAGCTCTAAGAGCAATTTTCAAAGCGGTAATGTCGGGGAAACAAGCCGCAATGGTAGTTCCGACAACAGTTTTGGCAATGCAGCATTTTGTCACCGCTTGTGAAAGATTTAAACCTTTTCCGATAAGGATAGCCGTTTTATCGAGATTTAAAACTAATAAAGAAATCAGGGAAAGCATAGAAAAAATAGCGACGGGAGAAATAGATATAGTAATCGGAACACACAGACTTTTACAGGACGACGTGGTTTTCAAAGATTTAGGTCTGCTTGTAATTGATGAGGAACATAAATTTGGAGTTAATCATAAAGAAAAATTCAAAATGATGAAGAAAAACATTGATGTTTTGAATATGTCGGCAACTCCAATACCGAGAACATTATACATGTCATTATCGGGGATACGGGATATAAGTGTAATTGCGACAGCACCGACTGAGAGATTACCTGTTAAAACTTTTGTAAGCGAATTTAAAGAAGATATTGTTAAAAATGCAATTAATTACGAAATAGAACGTGACGGACAGGTTTTTTATTTATACAACAGAGTTGAAACAATTTTTGAATTTGCGGAATATTTGCAAAAGCTTGTTCCTAACGCAAGAATAGCCGTTGCGCACGGAAAAACAGACGGTTCAAAGTTAGAAAAAATAATGTGTGAATTTCGAGATGGGCAATATGATATTCTGCTTTGTAGTGCAATTATTGAATCGGGAATAGACATCAAGAACGCAAATACAATGATTATTCACGATGCAGACAGATTTGGACTTGCGCAACTATATCAACTCAGAGGACGAGTGGGACGAACAGACAGACAAGCGTACTGTTACTGTCTTTATAAGCAGAATAAACAATTAACGGAAGATGCACAAAAGCGATTACACGCAATTAAAGAGTTTACGACATTTGGAAGCGGTTATCAAATTGCTTTACGAGATATAGAAATTCGTGGGATAGGAAATCTTTTAGGGACAAAACAGCATGGTAAAATGGTATCGGTAGGATTTGACACATACTGTTCGTTGCTTGATGAAACAGTAAAAGAAATGCAGGACATCAAGGAACACAAATTCAAATCATCAGTAGTTGATATAAATGTTACCGCTTTCATTCCTGATGAATGGGTCGGTTCAAAAGAACAAAAAATGCTTGAATATAAGCGCATTTCTGAAGCAACGACACCAAAGGAACTTGATGAAATTGTATGTGAATGGAAAGATAGATTTTCAAAACTGGAAGAACCGGTTGAAAATCTCATAAAATTAATCAAACTCAAAATGTCAGCAACACAAGCAGGAATAACATCAGTGCGGGAAACAGCAGGAGGAATAAGGATATATTCGGAATATTCCGCGGCTGAGAACAGAATAATTTTGAGCAAATTACCATTTGATATAAAAAGAAATATTAAGATGGTAAAACTCCCAAAGGCTTGTAAAGACGGAGAGTTTGTATTAATTTTCAACAATTCGTATTTAAATTTTGAAGAATTATTTAACAAATTGTCGGATTTATTTTATCATATATCTAAGACAATATCAGAATATACCCAAAATACAAAATAGGAGAAAATGAATGAAAATAAACTCTAAAATAGCGGTAATGTCATTATTATCAATGATATTGCTTACAGGCTGCGGACTTGATGCAAAAAAAGACGCCGTAATATTGGTAAATGACACAGCTATCACAAAAAAGGAATATAAAGCAGAATTTGATAAAATGGCGAATAATCCCATGTTTAAACAAATGGGATTAAATTTAAAAGATGATGAAAACGGATATGTCGGATTGATGTTAAAAGACAGAATATCAAGCGAACTGGTTGTCAAAGCATTACTGGAACAAGCATTTAAGAAAAATAACATAAAAGTTACAGATGCAGATATAGATAAAGAATTAAAGAATATAATAGATAAAGTTGGTTCAAAGGACAAATTCAATGAAATTTTGAAACAAAACGGAATTTCTTCGTCACAATTTAAAAATGATTTGAAGGAAGAAATAAGGATAAAAAAACTTGTAGATGAAATTTCAATGGTAAATGTTACGGAAGAAATGACAAAAAAATTCTACAACACAAATCTTGATCAATTCAAATATCCGGATAAAGTGAGAGCATCACATATTTTAATCAGTGCTGATCCTGAGAGAATAAAGGAACAAATTCTTGCAAAAGAAGAGAATAAAAATATGACAGATGCAGAAGTCGAAAAAGCCGTACAAGAAGAAATAGCATCAAAAGCGGCAAAAGCTCAAAAGATATATAACGAACTCAAATTTGATGCAACAAAATTTGAAAAAGTAGCAAAAGAAGTTTCAGATGATCCGGGAAGCGCATCACAAGGCGGAGATTTAGGTTATTTTACAAAAGATCAAATGGTACCGGAATTTTCAAAAGCTGCTTTTGCGGCAAAACCGTCAATTGTAAATGCACCCGTCAAATCCGCATACGGATACCATATTATTTTAGTAAAGGACAGAGTGGCAGCAGGAACAGAACCCTATGAAAAAGTTAAGGGTGAAATAAAAATGTATCTTGAAAATCAAGAGAAGATAAAAGTATTGCAAACATATCTTGAAAATGCGAAAAAAGAAGCAAAAATCGAATATGTTGACTCTTCATTTAATCCGGAAGAAATACAAAAGCAAATAAAAGAAGAAGTTAAAAACAATCCTGCATTAAAAAATATGCCTGGAGCGCCGGTACAAAAATAGAAAAGAAATATAGCGAAAATCCGAAAAATCGGATTTTCGCATTTTATAAGGAAATAATGATGAAAGAAGCCGTAAACAGAGAGCAATTGCAACAACTTTTGAGCGAAATAAGAGCAGAAGGGAAAACGATAGTAACTACTAACGGTTGTTTTGACATTTTGCACGTCGGACACGTAAGGTATCTGGAAGAAACGAAAAAATTCGGAGATGTTTTAATTGTATGCCTAAACTCAGATGAGTCAGTCAGAAGATTAAAAGGAGAAGGACGCCCGATAAACAATGAAAAGGATAGAGCAGAAGTTTTAAACGGATTAAAAAGTGTAGATTATGTAGTACTTTTTGATGAAAATTCACCTTCAAACTTACTTGCGGAAATCAAACCCGATGTACATACAAAAGGAGCCGACTATAATGTTGAAACATTGCCTGAAGCAAAAATCATTTTAGAAAATGGCGGCAGACTTGAATTTATAAAATTTGTCGAAGGTAAATCAACAACAAATACAATAAAAAAAATCAATGCACAAAAATAACGGACGTTAAGTTGTTACAAGTATTGTAAACTTTTTGCATTTTTGTTTTTTGAATATTACAATTAGAGAAAATGTAAAATGGAGAAATTGCATGAGATACTATACGGCAGAAGAATTAACCTACGTTACGGGCGGAATTTTAAACAAAGTTGAAGATGTAAAAGTTTGCAAGTTATTTCCACCACTTTTAGCAGATGAAGAAACGCTTGCATTGGCATTAAACGAAGAAGAAATTGCAAATTTAGAAAAAACAAAAGCAAAGATAGCAATAGTTCCTCTGGGAGCAGCACCGGAAAACATCACATCAATAGAAGTTGAAAGACCACGTCTTGCGATGATGAAATTGTTAACAATGTTTTACGTTCCACCGACAACAGGTGACGGAATACACCCGACAGCAGTTGTTTATCCGACAGCGAAATTGGGAGAGAATGTATCATTGGGACCGAATGTCGTTGTAGCAGAAGGTGCAGAAATAGGCGATAATACAAGAATTTTGGCAAATGTTTATGTTGGAGAAAACACAAAAATCGGTAAAGACGGTTTAATTCACGCAGGAGTAAACATAGCGAAAAACACAATTATTGGTGACAGAGTAGTTATAAATCACGGAGCAAGCATTGGAGCGGACGGATTTAGTTTTGTTACGGAAACACCTGATAATATAGAAAATGCAAAGAAAAACAGCGGAGAAATTACAGAAACGAATAAAAATCAGGTTGTATTTAAAATCCCGTCACTTGGCGGAGTAAAAATCGGTAATGATGTAGAAATCGGAGCAAATGCTTGTATTGATAAAGGAACGATAGAATACACAACAATCGGCGACCAAACAAAAATTGATAACCTTGTTCAAATAGGACATAACTGTAAAATCGGTAATGCTTGTATGATAGTTTCACAAGTCGGTGTTGCAGGAAGTTGCGTAATCGGCGACAGAGTAGTAATTGCAGGTCAAGCAGGTATGGCAGACCACATATCTATCGGAGCAGATTCAATCATTATGGCACAAGCAGGTGTTTCAAAGAGTTTCCCCGAACGCTCAATCGTTATCGGCACCCCTGCAGTTCCTCGAAAAGAATTTATCAGACAACTTCAAACTTTGAAAAAAGCAGAACAACTTATCAAAAAGTTTCAAGCTTATGAAAAAGTTTTGAATGCAGATGTGGAAAATAACGAAGGTTAAAAATGGGAACGTTAAAGAAAACAGCAACATTCTCATCAATAGCTTTAATGACGGGAAAAGACTGTACGGCAAGACTTGAACCGTCAGAAGAGAAAGGTATCCGATACCATTTTCAAGACGGAGTTGTTGAAGGAAACATTGATAATGTCATATCAACGGATCACTGTGTTGTTTTTGGGAATAAAGAAGTCAAAAAAATAATGCTGACGGAGCATTTTTCAGCTGCATGCGCAATATGCGGAATTGATGCTCTTGATGTATATTTGACGCATTATGAAATGCCAATCGGTGACGGCAGTTCAAAAATGTGGGTTGATTTGTTCAAAAAAACAGGAATTACAGGGCAGAAAAAAAATATATACAGAATAAAAGAACCGGTTTATTACTTAAATGGAAAGACACACTGTGTAGTATTGCCGTCGGATAATTTCAGAATTACATACGGAGTGAACTACAATCACCCCGAACTCAATAATCGTTGGGTTTCAATGGAACTTAAAGAACTTGAAAAAGTAATAGAAGCAAGAACATTTGGATATCTGAAAGAATTAAAGATGTTGCAATTAATGGGTTTTGCAAAAGGAGCGCAAGTTGATAATGCGGTTGGAATGACCGAAGACGGATACACAACGGAACTTCGCAGCCAATATGAACCTGTCAGACATAAAATTTTGGATTTAATCGGAGATTTTTCTTTAACAGGAACAAATCCGTTGGAATGGAAGGCAGAAATTATAGTAAAAGAAGCAGGACATACAGTTCATTACAAAACCGCATTAATGCTAAAAGATAAAATAATTAAGGAGTAATTATGTCAGAAGAAAAAATTTCACTTGATATAGATAAGATAATGGAAATGCTTCCTCACCGATATCCGTTTTTACTAATAGACAGAGTAACGGAATGTGTTACGGGCAAGTATGCAAAAGGATATAAAAACCTGACGATGAATGAAGAATTTTTTCAAGGACACTTTCCGAATAAACCAATAATGCCCGGAGTATTACAATTAGAAGCAATGGCGCAAATGGGAGCATCAATTTTGTTGACAAATCCGGAATATAAAGACAAATTTTTTGTATATGCAGGAATAGATAAAGCAAGATTTAAGAGCATGGTACGTCCCGGAGATAGACTTGATATGGAAGTAGAATTGATAAAGGTAAAAGGACCGATAGTGAAAGCACATGGAAAGGCATTTGTAGGAGATAAACTTGCAGTCGAAGCCGACATGATATTTTCAATGGTATAAAGAAGGCGGAAGAAATGACAATAGATAAAAGTGCAGTAATAGCAAAATCAGCAATAATACCAAACAGCGTAACAATCGGGCCGAATGTTGTAATCGGAGAGAATGTTACATTAGGGGAAAATGTAAATATTGTAGCGAATGCATATCTTGAACATTGTGAAATCGGAGAAGGAACGACAATATCTCCATTTGCAAGTATCGGAACTCCACCACAAGATTTAAGTTATAATAATGAACCCACAAAAACGATTATCGGAAAAAATTGTTTAATAAAAGAGTACGTAACAGTTAACAGAGCATCAGGAGAAGGAAACGCAACGATTATCGGAGATAAGTGTTTATTAATGGCATCATCTCACGTAGCACACAATTGCAAATTAGAAGATGAAGTAATAATGGCAAACTTAGCGACATTGGGAGGATATTGCCAAGTCGGATATGGTGCTTTTATCGGAGGAATGAGCGTATTCCATCAATTTGTGAGAATTGGGGAAATGTGTATTGTGAGCGGATTTTCCGCTTCAAGAATGGATATTCTTCCTTATTGTAAAGGTGACGGCAGACCGCCCGTTCCGCACGGAATTAACGTTATCGGCTTGAAACGCAGAGGGTTGACACTAGAAGAAAGAACAAACCTGAAACACGCATTTAAAATTATTTGTTCAGGCGAACATACTATATTAAAAGCGGCAGATATTGTAGAAGATACAATTCCCCAAGATAAATACACAAAGAAATTGGTTGAATTTATCAGAACGACAAAACGAGGAATAGTTACCCACCCGACATCTTTTCAATAGAATTAAAAGCGGATTATTTTAAGCAAAAACTCTAAATAGCAGTCAGAAACTGTATTGGAAAAAATGTTTTAAAAAATCCGCTTTATTATTTAGTATAAAAGAGGATTAAATGAAAAAACACACAAAAATATTTATTTCTTTAATTACAGTTATAGTATTAATTGTAATATTTGATTTTGTGAGTTTTAAATTTGCCAATTGGAAATATCTTAAAGATTTCGTAGCAGAAGAAGAGCAAAGTAACTTTAAAATGCCCTCATATATGGAAAACCGATTTAGAATGCACGATGTAACAACAATGTATTGGTTTGAACATAATGGAGGAGAAAAACTTTTCAGACCTGCATTTGGAGAGGAATACAAAAAAACACCAATCTGGATATTCGGTTGTAGTTTTGTTTATGGAACCAGTATGGTAACAGGTCATCACGAAGAAAAAGATATATTCGGGAGTATTTTATCGAAAAGAACACAACACCCTGTTTATACCAGAGGTTACCCGTCTTGGGGTGTACAACACATGTATTATCAACTTGAAAAAGGGGATATATTTAAACAATTGCCGGAACCTGAATATGTAATATATGTTTATATTGCGGATCATGCAAGGAGAATGCAAAAATTAGTTTATGATTTTTGGTCAGACGGAGCATATTTGCGATACGAAGATAAAAACGGAAAACTTGCACAAATTAAACCGATATTAGAACCATTTTGGAAACTTAATGCGATAAAAATATGGTTAATTCACTTGGAATACAATATAAGACTTGCAAATGACAGACACGATAAAAATTTTGATTTACTCAAAAAATATATAATTTCTTCAAATGAAATTTTAAAGAAAAATAATCCAAAAGTAAAATTTATAGTATTAAAATACAAAGGAAATGACGGATTTGATTCTTGGTTCATAGAAACAGAAAGATGGAAAGAAATAGAAGAAGCAGGAATAACAGTCATTGATGCAGATAAGGAATTAAACATAAATTTAAAAGACAAAGAATATCTTGATACAGACAATTATCACCCCAATCCGCACGCTTGGGAACAAATCAGCAATTTACTGGCAAAAAAATATATAAAATAACATTAAAAACCGCTTGTTTTTTCCAAGCGGTTTTTGACGAATATTCATAACGAAATAAGTATCTTATTCAAGAGCTTTTTCTTTAATAGAAAAGGCAGAGATAGCAGCACACATAAGAACAACAGCGCCAACCATCAAAGCATATTCAAAGTGGTAATTTACACCAAATTCCGACGGAATTTGACTATGATTAATAAACCAAGCGACCAAAGTACATACGATAATTTGTGGAGCAGCAATGAAAAGATTAAATATACCCATTACCGAACCTTCCGAACCAGAACCGATAAATCTGGTTAACATTGCAAAAGGAAGAGCAAGAGTTGAAGCCCAACCTATACCTGCAAGAGCCATAAAAATTATGATATGAGTTTGATCTGTAGAAAAAGCAATACCTGCATAAGCAAGTGACATAATCATTAACGAAATAATATGAACCGGTTTATTACCAAATTTTGATGATAAATAACCAATCGGTAATGAAACAATGAAACAAACAAGATTGTATGCAGCAAAACAAAGAGCCGCAAAATTTGTTGCAGAAAGCATTCTTGATTCAAGTTCCATATTAGCCATTTCTGCCGTTACATCAGGATTACCTAACAATTGAGCAATGTATGCAATTTTTGTTTGAATATCAGACGGATCAATTTCAGGAATTGCCATAACTCTGTGAACAATAAATTGAGTGAAATAAATATTTACCGCCATAATTGCAATCCAAGTGAAGAATTGGACGGTACAAATTTTAGCAACTTCCGGAGAACAAGCAAAAAATTCTTTAAAATTTTCAATAAATGTTTTTTGCTTAACTGTTTCTTTATCATCAGTTTGTTGATTTTCAGAAGATAAATCAGAAACTTTTTTAACTTCCTTAATAGTCAAGCAAGTCCAAAGAGTAGCACCGAAAAATGCAATTGCTGCCATAACAAATTGAGCTGTATGACTCATTTGATAACCGAAAAAGTGTTCCAAGAAAGGAGCCGTTCCCGCAGCAATAACAGAACCGATACCGATAGCAAAACTTAAGAAAGAATTTGCTAAAGAGTGTTGTTCAACGGGCATATTATCAGGAATCAACGCTCTGTATTGTCCTTGAGCAGCATTTACACAAGCATCAATAACCCAAACCATAACAGCCGCTAAACACAATCCTGAAAGTTCAGGTAATTGCAGACCTAAAGCACTGTTAATATGATTTACAATATTTCCGGAAAGAGGAAATAAAACCAAAGCTATTGAAGCAAACAACGCACCCAAAAATAAATAAGGTTTTCTCTTTCCAAAACGAGTACTTGTTCTATCACTTAACGCACCGATAAACGGTTGAACCACCATGCCCGTAACAGGGCCTGCAAGCCATATTAAACCTAACAAAAATGGAGATGCTCCTAATTTTTCAACAACAGGACCACAAAGAATAATCTCCATTTGCCAAGCAAATTGTAAACCAAAAAAACCAAAACAAAAATTTAACAACTGAGCCGTTGTAAATGGTTTTAATTTGTTAATTCCATCAGCCATAATTTTCTCCCTACTTTTTATTTTTTATACTACGAACCATTTGTTTTATAATTTCTTCTGCGTCACCAACAATGCCAATATCGGATAATTTCATTATGGGTGCATTACAATCTTTGTTTACAGAAATTATTTTATCACAAGAATTTATTCCTGCCATATGTTGAGCTAAACCGGAAATACCAAACGCAACATAAACTTTAGCATGAATTGTTTTTCCTGTTTGTCCAATTTGCATGGAAGAATCGGCAAAACCTGCTTCTACAGCCCCTCTCGAAGCACCCACAACTCCTCCTGTTAATCTTGCAAGTTCAAAAAGTCTGTTAAAGTTTTCTTTACTTTTCATTCCTCTTCCACCTGCATAAATAATTTCTGCTTTGCCTAAATCGTTGTTATCATCTGCATATTCGGGTATTAGTTCTAATATTTTTGTAAATTTTTCTTCATTATGAACATTTACCCAATCAAAGTTAACTCTTGTATCTTTTTTAAGAGAATTTTCGGGAAGTCTAAACACACCTGAGCGAACTGTTGCCATTTGAGGTAAAGTTTTGCAAAGAATTGTTGCATTTAATTTACCTCCAAAAGTCGGTCTTGTTGCTTCAAGATTTCCTTCAACAATATCCAATTCCGTGCAATCTGCCGTCAAACCAGTATTCAATGTTGTTGCAACCAATGGTGCCAATTCTCTACCTTTTATTGTTGCTCCAAACAAAACAATATTCGGTTTTTCTTTTTTCAAAATTTCTGAAATTGCTGCCCTATAAAGATTTGATGAATATTCCGCAAATATATTATCATTTACAATAATTACTTTATCAGCTCCGTACTTTGAAAAATCATCAATTATTCCGTCATAGTTCTTTCTTCTTCCGACAATAAGAACTTGAACTTCACTATTTTCAATATTTTTTGCCATTTCTGAAGCTTTTGCCGTTAATTCAAAAGAAACAGGAACTACTTTATCGTCCCAAGATGTTTCACAAAATACCGTTATTTTGAATTTATCCATTATTATCCTTTAAATTCTTCGATTTTACTTAAAAGTAATTTTGCAGTTTCTTCTGCTGCGTAGTCATATACTATTTCGCCTTCTTCTCTACCCTTCGGGCGAAATGCTTTTTTTACATAAGTTGGAGAGCCTTTTAATCCTGAATAAATAGCATTAAAATCAATATCCTGAGCATTATAAATCGGTATTTTTGTATCTTGAGCCCTCATTCTTCCCATAATTTTAGGTTTTCTTACAAGATATTTACCTGTTAAAATACAAATTACTGCAGGTAATTTTGCCTCAATTCTCGATACAAAATCTTCTTCCTGTTTAAAAACAATTATTTTGCCGTCTTCAATTTTTTCAATAGATTTTACATTTGTCACAAGAGAAATACCAAGATTTTGAGCAAGAGAGGGACCTGTTTGCGCCGTATCTCCGTCACTGGCATATTGTCCACATATAATAAGGTTATAATCCGAACATTTTTCTTGAATTGATTTTGACAAAACTCTTGCTGTTGCAGCAGTATCTGATGCCGCAAAAAATCTGTCTGAAAGCAAAAATGCATTATCTACTCCCATAGAAACAACTTCTCTTAATGCACTTTCCGCCTGCTTTGGGCCCATTGAAATTGCTGTAATTTCCGCTCCTTGCCTGTCTTTTATCCTTAGTGCAGTTTCTGTCGCAAAAAGGTCACATGGGTTTATTACACTTTCTACTCCATCTCTGTTTAAGGTATTATTTTCCGTCCATTTGATATCCGCTGTATCAGGAACTTGTTTTACACAGACAATTATTTTCATTTATTCTCCGTTTTCCTCATTGTGACAGATTTTTATGTTTTTTGCAAACCTTACATATCTAAGCCTATATCGAGAGGTTTTACTCCTGAATGAATTGCACTTGTTGATATTACATCAGGATTTATTGCTGCAATCTCTGATATGTTATTTATCGTAACATTTCCGCTAACTTCTACTATTGCTCTTCCGTCAATTAATTTTATTGACTCTTCCATTAATGGTACCGGCATATTATCCAGCATTATAATATCCACTCCGCAACTTAATGCTTCTTTGATTTGTTCTTGATTTTCGCATTCTATTTCTATTTTATGAGCGTGAGAATTATATCTTTTAGCAAGTTCTATTGCTTTTGTTACAGAACCTGCACATTCAATATGATTGTCTTTAATCATAATACAATCACTTAAATTATATCTGTGAGGAGTACCTCCACCTGTTCGTACAGAATATTTTTCAAACATTCTAAATCCCGGAATTGTTTTTCTTGTATCTGCAAGTTTGACCTTCGGATTATTCATTGCTTTTATATATTTTGCCGTTTTCGTTGCAATTCCTGACATCGTTCTAATATAATTCAATGCAGTCCTTTCTGCAGTAAGCATACATTTCACGGGGGCGGTAATTGTTGCTATTTTATCCCCTGCTTTCAACTCATCTCCATCTTTTTTGTGAAAAACAAAATTGACATCTTTTGATAAAAGTTCAAATACTATTCTTACTACCTGTTCACCGCAAAAAACACCGTCAACTCTGGTTTTTAAGTATGCTGTAACCATTTTATCCTGCATTAAGGCTTCTGTTGAAATGTCTTGAAATCCGATATCTTCCATTAGTGCATTTTTTACGTGCTGTTCAACTAAAAAATTATTTAACATATATTTCCTCGTACTTGTCAGTGTTTACAGTTTTTGTATAATGTTTTGCAGGGTCATTCTTCACTGCAAAATCTTCTCTAAAATGCCCGCCTCGTGATTCTTTTCTTTGTATTGCAAAATCTACAGTCAATTTTGCTACTGTCAGCATATTCCTGAGCTCTAAGGCCTCCAAATTCGGACATTTATTTTTATATCCAAACAATTCTTCTATCTTTTCTATCTCTTTTTTGGCAATCTGTAAATTTGCTTCATTTCTGATTATTCCAACATATTGCCACATAGTATCACGGAGTTTTTCTCTTAACTGCTTAAAATCAACCAATCTGTTTTCCGGTTGTTTTTCGTATTCTGCAATCGTTTTCGCTATATTTTCATCTTTTTCTTGCAATTCTGCATCAACATTTTCTAAATCTTCATTTCTTAAATGTTCCGCTACAGAATAACCCGCCACTACACATTCTAAAAGAGAATTACTTGCCAATCTGTTTGCTCCGTGCAATCCCGTACAAGCAGTTTCTCCAATTGCGTAAAGATTTTTTATCGACGTAACTCCCGCTACACTTGCCTTAACTCCACCCATCATATAATGAGCAGCAGGTGATACGGGAATAAATTGATTTTCCGGTTCAACACCATTTTTTCTGCAAGTACCCAAAATCGTCGGAAAACGTTGATTTAACTTATCTTTCGGAATAACTGTCGCATTAAGATAAACATTCGGTACATTATTTATCCTCATTTCGTTATAAATGGCTCTCGACACAATATCTCTGGATGCAAGTTCAAGTCTTTCATCATATTTTTCCATAAACGTATTACCGTTTTCATCAACCAACTTAGCACCCTCGCCACGAACCGCTTCTGAAATCAAAAACATATTTTCTTCCGTTTTCGCCTTAAAAGCTGTCGGGTGAAATTGAACAAATTCCATATCTTGCATTATAGCTCCCGCTCGATATGCAACCGCCATTCCATCACCTGTTGTAACAGAAGGATTTGTAGTATATTTATAAATCTGTCCGCAACCGCCTGTTGCAAGAATTACAGCTTTTGAATAATATGTTTCATACTCTTCTCTTTCTTTATTAAATGCTATAATTCCTCGACAAATACCATCTTTATCAAGTAAAAGTTCTGTTACAATCGTTTCTTCCAAAACATGAATATTATTTTTCGCAAGAACATTAGAAACAAGTGACTCTTCCATAAAAAGACCCGTTGCATCACCGCCTGCGTGCAAAATTCTTCTTACGCTATGCGCTCCTTCCATTGTAAATCGAAGTTCATTTTTTTCGTCACGGTCAAAATTCACTCCGTGCTTGAGCAAATCTTTAATCACTGTTTCACTGTTTTTTGAAATAAACTCAACAACTTCCGTATCCGAAAGACCTGCCCCTGATTTTAGAGTATCTTTTACGTGCAATTCAACCGAATCAGTCGGATTTTCTTTCATTACACTTACGATACCGCCTTGAGCATATCTTGAGTTAGACTCTTTAATCCTTGATTTTGTAATTACCAGAATATTTTGTTTCGCATTTTTCAATTCTGAAAGCTTTAATGCTGCATAAAGCCCTGCAACTCCACTTCCAACAACTATTGCGGTATATTCTGACGATTTCATATTTAAAGCCTCAAATTATTATGCTAAACTTTGGAATTACTGTCTTTATCATACAATAAAAACTTTTACTTTAAAAATAATTTTTTATTATTGTGTTATAATTTCTTCAGGTGAAAATTATGATTGAAAATTTATTATCTTTCTTGCCTGAATTTGTGCAAGATGCAATTAAAGACAGTTTAAATCTGGTTCCTTTTTTATTTATCGTCTTTGTTTTTATTGAACTTTTTGAAAATTATTTCGCAAAAAAAATCGTTTCTCTTTTGAAATATTCCGAAAAAATCGGCCCTATAATCGGTGCTGTTTTTGCAATCATTCCGCAATGCGGTTTTTCAATTGTTGCTTCTCTGCTTTATGTCAGAAAATTTATTTCAATAGGAACTCTTTTAGCTGTTTATATCGCAACTTCCGATGAAGCCATTCCGATTTTGCTAGCAAAACCTGACGAAATCGGTACTGTTGCAAATATTATTGTCTTAAAATTAATTCTGGCAATTGTTGTCGGCTATTTAACCGATTTTATTATTAAAAATCAAGAAATTAAAATTATCCAAGAAAATTCAAAAGAAACAGAAAATGTACTTTCTCACGAACACGGCTGCTGTAATCACAGTATTCACGAAAGTAAACTCAAATCAGTAATTATTCACCCGATTAAGCATACAGTAATAATCTTTGGCTTTATTTTGGCTGTCTGCCTTTGTTTGAATTATGTTTTTGAAATTTTCACACCGGAAAAAATTTCTTCAATAATGTTGCAAAATTCTATATTCCAACCGATTATTGCAGGTATTTTCGGATTAATTCCAAATTGTGCGGTATCTGTTCTTTTAACTATGATGTATTTGGAAGGTGTTTTGAGTTTTGGCTCTGTTATTGCAGGTCTTTCTTCAGGTGCAGGTTTGGGGCTTTTAGTTTTGTTAAAGAAAAATAAAGACAAAAAAAATACTGCTCTCGTTGTTGGAATACTTTTAACCGTAAGTGTTTTAGCTGGTATAATTTTACAAATATTTGTTCATTAACTCTTTGATTAATAATAAACTCCTCTCTGAAAGAGGAGTTTTTAATTAATCAAGAATATTTAAATTGTCACAAATGCACGATTGATGGTCTGTTCCCAAAGGATCACTCATTATTCCGCTACAACCGCAATAATTTTCTTCTTCTGTACAATCACAATTTAAACAGTCACAAGAATTATAAAAATATTCATCAGGAATACCCTTAATTTCTACTCTTTCTCCGCCTTCGCACTCACAAGCACTTTGAAGATTAATATCTAAAGTGTTATTGGTGCATTCATTGGGTTTGTTATTTTCCATTTCTCCCACCTTTCTTCCCACAAAATATTAACTTTTTCATAACTAATCATCACCCAAAAGCAGTGTTGTTTTTATAATGAAATTTCCAATTTACTACACAAACGGCTATTTATTAATAACGACTTTCTATCTTAATTCCGATAAAATATTGTTTTCTAAATCTTGAATATTATAAACCGTATCCAAAACATCAAATGTTTCTTCAAGATTGTTTCTTGCACTATTCCAACCGCAGCCGTCAGTAAACCAAACAAAAGTTACGCCATCTATTGTTGCAACTTCTTGTGCCAAAGTTTTATAACTTCTTGCAGTTTCATTAAGTTTAGAACCACCACTTGAATAGAAATTCGTTTCGATTACATAAATTTGATTGTCTGTTTTAATTACAAAATCAAAACGTTTTTCCATTT
>CAZJZV010000025.1:0-18565 GCA_964550635.1 uncultured Bacteroidaceae bacterium | reverse complement strand
TTCACCGGTAAACCTCTACTGAACCACCAGACTATCTGGTGGTTTTGTGTTACAAGAAAGCAACTTGGAAAGTCCAAGTTGCTCTCGCATTTTTCATATTTAATACTTTATTCGTTCGTTTTGTGGCGATAAACGCCGTGTTTGTCATTTTTGAACGAGATACATAACCATAACTTCGTTCATCCTTGCGACTTCGCGTTCGCAAATTTTGAGAGATGACAACGTGCGACGAAGTCCCAGCCATATGGATTTTATGATGAGAGAATCTCTGCTGTCGAGAGCGGCGGCAAGCCCTTCAAGAATGAGAAGCAATTCCGCACGCATATCCGCATCGAGTTGCGCTTCGTTCACACCTTTCACGAGAGCGATAAGCAAGGACTGCGTTTGTGCGCTCATACCGCTCGGCGCAAATTCAACGGTGCGCTCGACAAGCGGTGTTTCTTCTTCGATACCCCCAACGACAAGACTGACGAGAGCAAGTTTGAAAGGCTCGATGACTCCCGCCACGAAGTTTTCGTAACTCTCCTGATTGGTGGTCGCAGGGAAATAGACGCTCGCAAATGCGATAATATCCATCTTGCCGTCGTCAAATTCGACAAGCATATTCGACACGAGTGCGACGAGAGTCTTTTCAACTTTCGGCAAACGCAATACGTTGTATTCCCCCACCCTTTGCATCGCTTTACGTTTCTCCGCCTGATAGTCGAAACCGCGGTTTGCGTATTGCAAAACGGTGCGAAACTCATCGTAGTACGCAAGACACCTGAGCAGGTCTTTCACTTTTTTGTCAACCATGATAAGATTGGCTATTTGCATTTCGTCGGTGATGCTGACAAGCGCGGCAACACCCTCGCCTCTATATTCCATATGCTTACTCCAATGAATATTCTGATATGATTATAACATAATGATTTCGCGCGCGCAAGAGCAAATACGCGCCCGCTCTTGTATTTTCTGCGATATTGTTGTAAAATAATCGTATGGAAAACAATAGACGTTTCAAATTGACGGCGCTTGTCGTCTGCATTATAGTCGTAGCGGTCACCGTTTCGGTGGCGTTTTCGGGTTGCTCGTTGTCCTACGGTCCCGAATACTTCAACTCTCTTCTCGACGACCTATTCACATCGATGTTGTCGGGGGATGCGATTTCGGTCAACATACTCCTGTCAAATCCCGACGCGCTCGGAATAGACGGCGGGACGGCATCCCTACCCCGTCCCCAATTCGACGAAAACGAATACAAGTCGAATATGGAGTCGATAAAGGAAATCTGCACCGCGCTCACTTTGATAAACTACAAAAAACTCTCCGTCAAAGAAAAGTGCGCCTACGACACCGTGATGAACTATTTCTACAACTATTCTCGCCGTGCGGACTACTACTATTTCAACGACAACTATCTCGGCTCGTCGAGCGGTTGGAACGTTTATCTTCCCCTATACCTTGACAAGTACGCGTTCAAGAGCGCGCAGGACGTGCAAAATTGGTTGAACCTTGCCTCCGACTCCTACGACGCTTTCCCCGAATACGTCAAATTTGAAAACAAGCGCATATCGGCGGGCTACGCAAGAGCGGATTTCATCTACGACGGAATAGCGGAGCAATGCACCTCTATGGCAACCGTAGAAGACGGCGAACAACACTTTCTCATCGGTGTGTTCGATGATAAAATCAACGCATGCAACTTCCTGACCGAAGAAGAAAAAACCACTTACAAGGCGCGCGCGGTAAACGCGATAGAACAACGCCTTATCCCCGCCTACGAGAACCTTGCCGAAAGCGTGAAAACCCTGAACGGCAAGACCGAAAATCTATCCCTGTCGAACTACGAAAACGGCAAAAACTACTATGCACTTCTCTTTGAAGAAACCGCGTCCACAAGCGATAGCGTTGATACCGCCTACCGCAATTTGCAAACCGCCTACAACAACAAACTCGTCGAACTTCGCACCCTTGTGGCAAGCCTTGACGAAAACGTCAAGCTTGACGTCAATATGACCAAATCGGCACTTCAAGAGTACTATAACCTGCTCAAAACCTCTTATTCTGCGGACTTTCCCGAAATTCCGAGCACCGTTCCGTCCGCCACTTTGAAGTCCGTTCCCGCGTCTATGGCGGACTTCTACAACCCCGCAAGTTACTTCAAATCCGCCGTCGACGACCCGTCCGCCGAAGAAACGATTTACGTCAACGAATACAATGCGGGCGGTTATTACGGCTTCGACATCATCTCCCACGAAGGCATCCCCGGACACCAACTCCAACACTCCTATTTCAAGACTAGCGGAGCGCATCCCTTGCGTACTGTTTTAGGCTACACGGGCTATGCGGAAGGTTGGGCGTCCTATGCGCAGTATTATAGCGCGAAGTACTTCCCCGGCACCGAGCAGGAGAAAATCGCCTATCAAATCGAGTGCTTGAACGACGAGTTGATAACCTACCTTTACACGATAATCGACATTGAAATCAACTACTACGGAATGACCCTCGAGCAGTTCTCGACCCACACTCTCTATTCGCAAATCTTCACCAAACCCGAATCCGCCTACGAGTATATGATCGAGAACCCCGCGGTCTACGCGTCCTACGGCTACGGATGCTACAAAATGCGCGAACTCCGCGCGTCTTACAACGGCACGGACAAAGCGTTCCACACCGCAGTGCTAGAAGTAGGTCCGACCACGTTTGAAATTCTCGCAAAGTTTATCTAAACGCTTAAATTTCACAAGTCCGATTGAACGCCGTCTACGGCGTTCTTTCTCTATTTCCGCATTTTTAGCATTATCTTATTGATTTTGTCCGCATTTGTGGTATAATTTTCACAAATAATATTTGTGAGGTTTTTATGGAACTGACCTATAAAAGACAAAACGTCTACGCTTTGGCGGACGAAAACGAATTGAATGCCATCAACGCCTACGCAGAAGGCTACAAAACCTTCCTTGACAACGGCAAGACCGAACGCGAAGTCGTCGCAGAGTCTATCGAAATGGCAAAAGCAAACGGCTACGTCGAATACAAACTCGGCGACAAAGTGAACCCCGGCGACAAACTCTACTACGACAACCGCGGAAAGAGCCTTTTCCTTATCAAAGCAGGCACCGCGGACTT
Source organism: uncultured Bacteroidaceae bacterium (assembly GCA_964550635.1). Classification (GTDB taxonomy): domain Bacteria; phylum Bacillota; class Clostridia; order Christensenellales; family CAG-917; genus RGIG4097. The sequence continues at coordinate 15,454 of CAZJZV010000025.1, read as the reverse complement.
GGCGAAAAACGGCATCAGAATTATGGTCGCGCACGTGGATAGCCCCCGTCTTGACCTGAAACAAGTGCCGCTCTTCGAAAAGAAAAATATCGCTTACGTCAAAACGCACTACTACGGCGGAATCAAGAAATATCAATGGTTCACCATTCCCCTTGCACTTCACGGCGTTATCATCCTGAAAGACGGTAGCAAAGTCACCGTGAACGTCGGCGAGAGCGAAAGCGATCCCGTCTTCTACATTTCCGACCTTCTCCCCCACCTTGCGCAAGAACAAGTCAAGAAAGAACTCGGCTCCGCATTCCCCGCAGAGAATCTCAATCTCATCGTGGGCGGAATCCCCGCGGCGGGCGAAGAAAAGAACGCAGTCAAACTCGGCGTGCTCCGCATTCTCAACGAACACTACGGCATCACCGAAGAAGACTTCTTGAGCGCGGAAATCGAAGCAGTCCCCGCATATAAGGCGAAAGATGTCGGATTCGACCGTTCTTTCATCGCGAGCTACGGCCACGACGACAGAGTTTGCTCCTATCCCGAAATCACCGCAACCTTTGAAACCGAAACCGATCAAACCGTCCTTACCGTCCTTGCGGACAAGGAAGAAATCGGCAGTGAAGGCAACACCGGTATGCAATGCATTCTCATCAAAGACATCATCGACAAAATCGCGGAAAGTTACGGCGTTGACAGTGCGGTCGTGAGAGCGAACTCCAAATGCTTGTCCGCAGACGTAACCGCCGCTTTCGATCCCCACTATGCAGACGCATTCGAGGCGGAAAACGGCTCCTACGACGGCAATATGTCCTTCGCAAGCTACGGAGTCGCAATGAACAAATTCACGGGTTCTCGCGGCAAGTCCGGTTCAAACGACGCAAGCGCGGAATTTATCGGCTACTTAAGAGCAATCTTCGATCGCGACAACGTCATTTGGCAAACCGGTGAACTCGGCAAAGTCGATCTCGGCGGTGGCGGCACCGTTGCAAAATTCCTTGCAAACTACAACATTGACACCGTAGACCTCGGAGTCCCCGTGCTCTCCATGCACGCCCCCTACGAACTCATCTCGAAAGCCGACGTCTACTCCGCCCACAAAGCATTCTCCGCATTCGTGAAGTAATCCCCCGCTACTCCCCCGCGAATAGCACAAATTACCAATAAAAACCAAAAGCACTCCGAAAAATCGGAGTGCTTTTATTCTTTAATTCCAAGCATAGCATGGCTACGCCGCATAAGCGACTCATTCTCTCCCGACAAGCCCGTCTATCGTGCAATCAAAATAGTCGGCAAGTTGCACAAGCGAAGACAATCTCGGTTGTTTTCCCTTGAACCAGTCAGAAAAACATTGCCATTTGAACGTCGTATGTTTGCAAATATCGTAGACGGATTTCCCGCTTTCATCAATAACTTTCCGAAGTTGTACGCTAAAAGCAGGCGCAGTTTTGAAACCACACTTTCCGTCATCGTCGCTCCGTCCTGCAATATAGTCAAGCGAACAATCAAACAAATCGGCAATTTTCAACAGGTTTGCCAAGACCAAATCCGCATCAGCATTCAACCACTTGCGAATTGCAGACGGCGACACCCCTATCCTAACCGACAACGAATTTGGATTGTATCCGTTTTCTTTCAAAAGTGCGTTCAATCTTTCTGCGGTAATAGACATAATCGAATTTTCTCCTTATAGCAAAACAATTATGTCAGTTAAAGTTCTCATTTTGTTGACATCGACACTTTGACTGATATATAATCTGCAAAAAGGAGTACAGTATGGAAGAATTATTGACTGCAATCGGCGAATTGTGCGCCACAGAACTTGAACAAACCGATACTATAACTTATCTCAACAAAGAATTAGGCTACTCGTTTATAATCGCAACAAAAGACGGAAATCGAATTTTATTATCCCTTATCGACCTTGACAAATAGGCGATTGAAATAACATGGCGATTTCATAGTAGAACCGCCGTTTATAAGTGCACTTACTCACAACGTAGTGCTTATATTCTTTTTTGACATTCCGAGCGAAGCGTGGGAATCTCCGGGTACGGCACCTTATTTCCTCTTGGGGACGGGGACAAAAGCGGAAATCATTTCCGCTTTAATCCCCGTCCCCAAGAGGAAATCGAAGACGAAAAGCCACTGTTCATAGGAATTTTCAAAAACTGTTTTTGCCGTGATGAATATGAAAATTCATTTTTTATCCCTGTCCCCCAGCGGAAATGGATAGCAAAAAAAAAGCGTTATCTTGACACAATTCCAGTTGGGTGTGGGTGTCCCACCCTTATGAATAAGGGGACGAATTTGTGCACTCTATTTTTTCACTTTCTTTGAAAGCGACAGTAGCACCATTCCCGAAGATTTCTAGGTTCTCCCGAAACGACAAAACGGCATAGCGCAAAGCACTTTGCGGCGGTTTGTACGCATAATCTAACTTAAACTTTCACGCGCGGTTACAATGGTTGGCAAATTTCAACACATTTCGCATAAAAATTCATTTTTAATAAAATCCTGCATAAAATACAATAATTGACGACAAAAACTGCATAAAAACAACTATTATTAATTTTTTTCAAAACCTTAATTTTTTAATGTTATTTTAATAATCGCAAAAAAGAATGTGCTTGTAAGACAAGTTCTTACACACATCTTTGTTTCAGCTTGCGCTCAGCCGTCCACGCAAGTCTTGTAATCCTTCCTTAATCCCCTACTCTACGGCTGAGAAAAAAGCACCGCATTCACTGCGGTGCTTTTTTTACCGTTTTTTCATGATTGATAGCGTTAGAACACTTAAAAAGCACACCGCTTTGGGTGTGCTTTCATTTAGAGTGCTTTGACGATTTCGATGAGTCCGAGAACGCGTTTCAATGCAAGCTTGCTGTTGACTTTGAATTGGAACGGAACTTCTTCATACACTTTCTTGTGTCCCATATTCACGTGCGGGGTTTTGCCGTCGTTGAATTCGGGAGCGTCGGGGTCGAGAGGGAGATTGACGCGGAGTGAAGTGCCGATGATGGTGACTTTTGCGACTATGTCTCCGTTTCTGCGGTAAGTATCGCATTGTTTCGAGATTCTGGACTTGATTTTGGGTTCGCCTTTTGCGGTGGTCGTGAGAGCGGTTTTGATGATTTCATATCTTTCTTTCACGACGTCGTCGGAGAGTGCGTATTTCTCTGCGAAAGTCAAGCTCTTGCGGTTAGCCTTTTTCTCCATAACCTTGTCAAAATCGAATTTTTTGCCGAGAGAGCTTGTCAAGGATTCGACTTCAATGTCGCAGACGACGTTTTGCTCGTTCATTTTTTCAAAAGCGGTTGCGCAGGGAGTTTCGTCGGTTTTATCGCAGAAAGTGCAATAGTCGTAACGACCGCACATATCGAGATGATTGGTCTCCGAATCCAACCATTTTTGCAAATCCATTTTTTCTTGAAGGGCTTTCTTGTCCATTGACTAACCTCGTAACATTTCGGCATTCTAATTGCCTTTAATTTTCGACAACATTATAACAAAAATATGTTTTTTGTCCAACCTTTTTAGCAGATTTTTTTCACAATATTTAAGATTAACACGATTAGTTTACCGCTTTACGAATTTTCATCGGATCCGATTTCCTGCTCTGCTCGCATACGAGCGAAGTACACGGACGGGCGGACGTTGTTCATTGCGACGATTTCTTCAAGCCCGCGCATTTCGATATATTTTTGCACCGTGCTGCGGTGTACGCCGAGCCGTCTTGCAATAGACGAATAGGTCTTACCGCGCCGTAGCATACTCACAATTCTGTCCTCTTTGCCGTCGAGTTTATAGCGTTTATTTTTGCTACCGTACGGTCTACCGAGAGTCTTTCCCTCGTCTTTCATACGCGCGAGAGCTTCTTTGGTGCGTTGGGATATGAAGTTTCTCTCGATCTCCGCCGAAAGCCCGAACGCAAACGCCAATACTTTCGACTGCAAATCGTCGCCGAGTCGATAGCCGTCGCGTATCGTCCACACCCTACACCCCTTTTCAAGGCAGATATTCAGGATTTCCATAACCATAAACAACGTCCTGCCAAATCGTGAAATCTCCGTAGCGATGAGAGTATCGCCTTCCTTGACGTCCTTGAGCAAAGCGCCCAACCGTCGCTTGTCAATGCTCAAAACGCCCGAAATGGTTTCTTCAAACCACACGTCCACGGCAATGCCGTTATCTTTGCAAAATCGTTCAATCTCATAGCGTTGATTCTCAAGTGTTTGCTTTTCCGTACTAACGCGGATATAGCCGTAAATCATAAACATAACCTCCAAAGTTTTTCGACAACTATACCCGCCCACGCGCGAAAAATCCAACAAAACGACGATTGCAACAGAAAAACTTGTTTTATTCATCCTGATTTAGTCTTTGATTTTTTCCTCGTAAAAACGGGAAATACGCGGTTAGAATATGAAAATCGCGGTCGCAGACCACTGCAACCGCGATTTATATCGTTTTATTATTTTGTTATTTTTGTTCTTCGTACCAGCGTTTGATTTGTCCCCAATAGACGTTGAGATCTCTTTCACTTTCGATTGCTTCGAGTGCGCTTCTCATATCCGCCATATATAGCGATTTCATCATCTTGTTTTCGTCCAAGGACAAATACTCCGTCAACGCAAGATAGTATTCCATATTGAACGTGTTGTACAGTTGCGTATCTATACTGCCCTTTTCAAAGGTCATTTTCATTCTGTTTCTTTCGTCGAAGGATTTTTGCAAATATTCGTTTGCGTCGCTCTCGTCGAAGTACTTCTTGACAAGATACAAATTGCGGTACACGTACGCTTTCAAAAGGGCAAGTATGCCTATTCCGTCGTTGCTATTCTCGTCGGTTATGCCGTCTTTTATCAACGATTCGATTTGTTCGATTGTCTTTTCGGCGTAATTTCTGCACTCGTTTGTCCACTGGTCGCGGTCGGTTTTCTCCGTCGTTCCGTTTGCGTAAAGCATACAGGCAAAAGCCAAATGCTCGTAGATGAACACCTTTGCCCAACTTGCGAACACACCCGCGCCGTTGTCGATACTGTTGATTTCGTTCAGGCAAGCAGTGTGCGTGCGATAGATATTCATAAAGTCGGCAATTTTGATATAATCGCTACCGTTCTCTTCATTTACGGTGATACTCTGCGCCATATTCAAAAACGCCATGCTCATATTGACCGCAATACTCAATTCTCTTGAAAATGCAGTTTGGTGATCTCTTTTGAAATTCGCAAGCTCGTGACAAACTTCTTCTTCGTCGCCGAACATATGTGCCGCTTGCATATAGAACAATACGTATTGCGCCAACTCATAATCCGAGCACTTTGATCCGAATTGCGAATAATGCGCCGAGATTTTGTCGCGGATAAGGTATCTGTTGTTTATCAAATTCATTTTGTTTTCGGTGATCGCCATTTTTTGTCTGCTCATAAAGTAGTTGACGATACCCGTGGCAAAATCCTGATTTTCTTTTTCTTCGATAGGCTCGACGAACGCATTGCTAAAATCCGACGGCAATTCGATATTTTCGCTCTTGCGTCTGACGCAATGGACTTTTTTGGTGCCGTAACTTGCAAGAACGTACCCCAATTCAAAGAACATATTGCTACTGACTGCGACCTTTTCTCCCTCGGTTGAGCCTTGCTTATTTTGGAAAATCGCTATTGCCTGATTGCAGGTTTTCATCTGCTCGATGACGGTGTCAAGCACGAACGGACTATCCGAATTGTTGTCGTAGTTTCCGCCGACAAAACACACGTACCCGTTCTGACCGAGCAGTTTTTTCACTTCAAGCGCTTCGTTGTTTTTCCCGCTCCACGCAATAAAAACTTTGTCTTTCATAATAATTCTCCCTACGTATTACAAATTATTTATCATCTGTTCCATCAACGTGACGACTTTTGCCGCATGATAACCGTCAGCGAGCGCGTGATGAGCGGCAATATCGAATGCAATATCGTACTTCCCGTCGCGTTCGACGTACTTGCCCCAGAATATTCTCGGAATACTACTCTGTTCGGGGTTGTCGAAATTGTACGGATTCGACATAGTCGTAATATCTATCCAAGGCAGGCAAGACACGTATATCTTGTCAATACCGCCGAGATTGTCGAATTTTCCTTTCGGTTCGCCGTTTTGCACTTCTTCTATGGCGGAACGCGCGTTCAAACAAAACTCGTGCATATCGTCCACCATTTCAGTCAAACACGTTTCGATGCTCTCGTCCTCTCTTATCACGACGAAACTCGGATTGACTTTGTCATATAGCACCACGTTGCCGTCCAAGAGTCTGAGCCTAAACTCTTCAACTTCGTTCATGCTTTTCGACGCGATATACAAAAACGCTTCAAAAAACGACACTCCGTTCTTTTTGCAGTACGCGACCAAATTCGTCACGTCAATTCTCGTAGTCACAGAAAAAATCGGATTTGTGTATTGAATGAAATTCTCATATTGAGGTTTTCTTTTCCAATTGTTCACGTCAATAACTTTCATACTTCCTCCAAAACTTGAAGTATATCTATCAGTTTATAAATTATTTTCGCATTATCCTTACAAAAATCGTCGGGCTCTATCAAATCGACCGCCATAATCGGTAAAAATCCGCCTGCGGTTGCGCCCTGTATTCCGTTTATGGAATCCTCTATCACGCAACAATTTTCGGGATTCAATCCCAACTTTTCGGTGGCAAGCAGGAATATGTACGGATTAGGTTTTGATTTCTCTCCCACTTCTTCTCCGAAAACTTCCGCATCGAAAATCTCTTCTTCTCTCAAGTTTTTCACTTGAAACATTTTCTTCGCGCGCTCTTTTCTCGACGACGTCGCAAGTGCGATTTTATATCCGTCCGCTTTCAGTGCGTTTACGACTTCCGAAAAACCGTCGTTTACGTTGAAATTGCCGTTTTCGACGGATTCTTTCACAAAACTCAACATTTCGTTTCGATAAGTCGCAACGTCGAGAGCGGGATAAGTTTCGGACAACTCCTTTCTTATCATATCTTCACTTTTTCCGCAGGTGCTTTGCCTATACTCTTCCGTCAAATTCAATCCGAATTTTTCGTTTGCGTAGATGAAAGCCTTTTGCCACAGACGCTCCGTGTCAAATATAACCCCGTCCATATCGAATATTACAGCACGAATTTTATCTTTCATCTTTTCCCATGCGTTTATTGTAGATATAATATTTATATATTATCCATATCGTATTGTATCTTATAAACCGCCTTTATGCAAGTCGTTTCTTTGATTTGTCGTTTGATTTGTTCTTTCAAAACAAACTACCACAGAATAATACTTGTACGTTTTCAAGACGTTTTGCCCGCATTGATTAAAACGCAGTCAATGCTCATCCTTCGTTTCGTCCGCCACGAAAAAAGCCACGCGCTAGGCGTGGCTTTTGGGTTATTCAATGGGGATTTTGGTTTCGACGTGTTTGTGGAAGACGCTGAAGTGGGTGAAGCCGATTTCTTTCAGGAGTTTGCAGGTTTCATCGTACTTTTTGACGAGTTCGTTGCGGTGGGAGTCCGACCCGAACGAAATTTTTCTGCCCCCCAATTCGTAGTAGCGTTTGAGTATTTCCACCGACGGAAACAGTTCGGTGTGGGTGTTGACTTCGAGCGCCTTATCTCTTTGGATTATACCATTCAAGATAGCGTCGAATTTGTCGGGATAGTCTGCGTAGTGCAGTGACTTGTCGCGGTAGGGCGCGTTTCTCGTGACGTAACCGATATGCGCGACAATATCGTACTCATACGGGGCGTCAAGGCTTTGGAGAATCGCATCGAGATACCCGCTGTACATTTTCGACTTGCTTTTGAAGAAGAAAGCACGCGGAAAATACACGTCCCAACCGTACACGAAATGGACGGAGTTGATGACTGCGTCGAAGTCGTAGTGCGGGAGCAAATCTTTCAACACGCTTTCGGCGGGTTTCGACCAACCCGTTTCAATTCCGAAACACAAATCAAGGTCGTTTCCGTCAAGGGAGTTTTTGACCTCAATCCACTCTTTTTTGTAGTCGTCGAGATTGATATGTTTCCACGGGACGGGGGTGTGTCCGCCGCACTTCAAATCCATATCGAGATGGTCGGTTGTGCAGAGATAGGACACTCCGTTTTCCTTTGCCTGCCTGACGATTTCGGCGATCGCATCCTTGCCGTCCGAGCTATGATGACTATGCACGTGGGAGTCTACTTTCATTCAAGAACCGCCTTTATACGTCTAATTCCAGCAGATGAACTCTGTTCTTTGACGATACGGAACTTTCCGAGCTCGCCGGTGGTGTTTGCGTGAGGACCGCCGCAAATCTCTTTGCTCGAACCGATCGTATAGACTTTTACGACTTCGCCGTAGCGATCGCCGAACACACCGATTGCACCTTGTTCGCGTGCTTCTTCGACGGACATTTCTTCGCATTTGACGGTTGCGTTTGCTTTGATTTCGTCGTTCACGACGTCTTCGACCGCTTTGATTTCTTCCGCAGTCATGGGCCGGGGGAAGTTGAAATCGAAACGCAGTCTTTCGGGAGTTATGTTGCTACCCTTTTGCATGATACCGTCGTCGCCGAGCACCTTTTTGAGTGCGTAGTTGAGAAGGTGGGTTGCGCTATGCAGTCTAGCGGTTTGTTCACCGCCGTCCGCAAGACCGCCTTTGAATTTTTGTTCTGCGCCCGCTTTGGACTTCGCTTGATGTTCTTCAAACGCTTTGTTATATCCCGCCATATCCACGTCGAATCCGTGTTCTTTTGCAAGTTCTGCGGTCATTTCGATGGGGAAACCGAAAGTGTCGTAAAGTCTGAATGCAGTTTTTCCGGGGAAGACTTTCATACCTTCGGGAAGGTGCGCGAGTATCTTGTCAAATTCTTTGAGTCCTTGTTCGACGGTCTTTGAGAATTTCTCTTGTTCGAGTGAGAGTTCCTGTTGGATTCTCTCCGCGTTTTCCGCGATATTGGTATACACGTCGCCGTACTTCTGCACGAAGAGTGCGGATATTTCGTTGAGCACGTCGTAGCCGACTCCGAGAGTTCTGCAATAGCGCATCGCTCTACGGATAAGACGACGGAGAATATATCCTTGGTCGACGTTTGACGGGGAAATACCCTTGACGTCCCCTATCATAAACGTAGCGGTGCGAGTATGGTCCGCAACGATACGCATTGCTTTCGTGATTTCGTCGTTTTCGCCGTACTTCTTGCCCGAAAGTTCTTCGAGTTTTTTGATTGCGAAGTCGAACAAATCGGTTTCGTAGACGGACTTATATCCGTTCAAAATGCAAAGCATTCTTTCAAAGCCCATACCTTGATCGACGTTTTTCTTGTCCATAGGAGCGTATTTGCCTTCCGCATCCTTAAAGTATTGCATGAAAACGTTGTTGCCGATTTCGAGATACTTTCCGCAATCACATGCGGGAGAGCATCCGTCAGAGCAAGCGGGTTTGCCGGTATCTATGAACATTTCGGTGTCGGGACCGCAAGGACCGGTAACGCCGGCGGGTCCCCACCAGTTATGTTTTCTGTCAAGGAAGAAAATCTGTTCTTCTTTGAGTCCGAGACCGCGCCATACGTTTGCACTCTCTTCGTCGCGCGGGCAAACGTCGTCCCCCGCAAACACGCTGACTGCGAATTTATCAAGGTCAAATTCAAGGCGATTAATCAGAAAGTCGTACGCCCATTTGATTGCGTCTTCCTTGAAATAGTCGCCGAGCGACCAACTGCCGAGCATCTCGAAAAACGTGCAATGCGACGCATCGCCGACTTCGTCTATATCCCCGGTACGCACGCAAATTTGCACGTCGGTAAGGCGGTTTCCCGCGGGGTGTTTTTCACCGAGAAGATAAGGCACCAACGGATGCATTCCCGCAGTCGTGAAAAGCACCGTGGGATCGTTTTCGGGGATCAACGATGCGGATTGAATGACCGCGTGGGAGTGTTCGCGATAGAAGTCAAGGTATGCTTTGCGCAGTTCTACTGAATTGAGTTTTTTCATATATCCTCACTTTATTCTGCCGTTTTGAGCAGATAAACTATAGTTTTTGTAATTATACGTTTTCGACGTTCACACCGCTCGAACGCAGTAGGTCGAAGAAGTTTTGTGGCAAGTCGTTCTCGACAATGCTCTTTGTGAACGAGAATATCGTGCGTCCACCCGTGCTTGTAACACCGAGATTTACCTTTGCGTTTTTGGATACGTTCACGTTGAAAAACACCCTGTTCACTCCGTAGCCGTCGGGCATATCCGTGCGACCGAGATTTGAAAGAATAACGGTCTGTCGCGACTTCAAGAATAGGCGGATAAACTTCGCAATCCCCGTCTTGAACCACAACGGCGACAGGCGCAAAAGCAAGGTCTTTTCCGCGCGTACGGTCGTTGAAATCATAGCGGACAATTTCTCTTTCGCAACCTGTTCGGCAAGTTGTTTTTTCGCACTTGCGACGAAGTCCTCTATCGTTTTCAGGGATAGCGGTTTGAAGACAAGGCGCACGAAAGTCACGAAGTTGCGAACGCTATTCGACGGAAATACCGTGCGAAGATTCACAGGCACCATCATCACGATAGGGCGTTTGCAATCGTCCGTTTTCTCAATCGCATAGGCAAGGAGTCCCGCCGTGTATGCAGTGAAAGTCGCATCGTTTTCCTTGGCAAGTTTGGATGCGGACAAGTAGTCGCACTCCCCTCTCACCGAAGAATATCCATTTTCGTCTATCGTCCCCGTAAGTAAATGAGGGGCGGAGCCGGTCAAACCTTTCACGTCGATACCGCCGAATTTTATCGGGGAATAGTGTTTCAAATAAGAGTCTTCGATTTCGCCGTCGTCCGCCGCCGAAAAGTCGATTGCTCCGTCCACTCCGTCAAACGACCGCCCTTGCAACTCGCGATATTTCTGCACGATGCCTTTCATAAAGACGATTGCGCCGTTGCCGTCGCAGAGTCCGTGAAAGACTTCAAGGGATATGCGGTTTCCGCAGTACGCCACACGGAAGGGGAAATCGTTGGTTTCGTCTGGATTTATGGGGCGCAACAACTTGCCGTCGTCCTTGAAAATCACGACTTCTCCGTCGTTTTCTTCAAGGTAGTGCCAAGCGTAGCCTTTTTTCAAACGCACCTTGAAAGTGGGAAAACGATTGATTGCGCCGTTTACCGCGACGGATAGCAAATCCGCAGACACGATTTCATCGAGCTCGACTTCCACTCTGAAAATACTTTGCGCCTTTTTCGTCGCCATAATCGGATAGAAAAGCGACGAATTGTCAAGCGCATATCTTTTCAAATTGCGTTCGTTTTTGTCCATAAATCTCTCCCTTTACCGAAATATTTTATTATCTTTTCAAAATTATGTCAATCATAAAGCGCGCGCGCATATATTATTCGTATGGAAAACGCGAAAAAGTCGGACAATTTGGAGAAAAACAAAAATCACCGTCTCGAACTCGACAATCAAAAACTGCTTTCAGTGAGCGGAGTGAAAAACGTGCCTACGTTTACGGACAAAGGTATGGTTGTTGAATTGAGCGGTGAAACGTTGACCGTTTCGGGACGGGATTTATCCGTCAAAAAACTCGACGTGGAAAAAGGGGACTTGCTGATTTCGGGCTACGTTACCGCGTTGAGATACGGCGACTCCCGCGAAAGCGGATTTTTGAAAAAACTGCTCAAATGACCTTGGGCGCATCTTGGAGCGGGCAAGCGTTGTACGCTTTGATTTCCTTTGCATTCGGGATAGTCGGCGGACTGCCCGCCCTTTTGTATTTCAGAAAAACAAGCAAGGCGGAAGAGTTTTTGACGGACGCTTTTGCGACAGTCGTCATAGGCGGGATATACCTTCTCTCCGTCGAAATCGGCGGAAAGGGGCAATTCACTTGGTATTCTCCCCTGTTTTACCTGTTGGGGATTTTTACTCTTACGCGCCTAAAACGCTTTCTTTTTTCTATCCTCAAACGCCGTAGGACAACTCGCAAGCCGCCGCGCTAACTCGTTTTTCATATCCACGTAGTTTGAACAAAGAGTCATGATATATCTTTGTCTTTCGTCGTGCGGAAGGGAATTCATATAATTCTTGTCCGCAAGTTGCTCGACGGGATTTACGACTTCTTCGCCCTTTTCGTAAAGGTCGCGGAGTTTCAAAAACATATCCTTTTCGGACGGCGTAAAATTCTTGGACGGCTCCAAAACGGGCGGATAGTATTCCCCCTTGATAAGACGTTGTTTCGCCTCGTTTGCGAGATTGCGTATGGCGCATTTAGGGTGTGGGACGTTGCTCATATCTCCTCCTGACAAGGACATAATAGCACGATTATTTCTCTATGGAACGTTCTCGACAATAAAAGACAAAATGCGACAAAACCGTCACAAAGTTTCGTCGTCGTTTTCGATAAGGACGGAATTTTTCGGCACCTGTATGCGCTTTGAAATCTTGACGAGTCCGCCGTATAAAGCAAGTATGGTGACGAACGAACTCACCACGTGAACAAGGTCGAACCAAAGCCCCCTAACGTAGTAAAGCACCCAATAGGTCGCAAGGTTTTCATTAGGGATCAACCCGATGACGCAGAGCGTATCCGTGCAAGCGGACATAACTCCGAATATCACACTGCCCACGACTCCGATAATCATCGCAACCCAAGTGCGTTGTTTTTTGCGCAGGCACGCCCAAGACACGACCGCAAGCAACGGCCAATAAATGAAGTATAAAATTATCCAACTAGGATACCCTGCACCGCCGTAAATCGCGACTTCGACAGCGCAAAAAACAAGGGTTGCAGGGAGTGCGTAACGAAGTCCCCACGCAGAAGCAAACACGATGATAAGCACCGTGACCACCTCCACGTTAGGGATAAAAGACAATGCGAATTTGAACGCCGTCAGCATACCCGCCATCAGCGCAACACGCGCAACGAATACGGCACTCGAACGCACCTTTTTCGTTTTATCGTTTTTTGTGTTGTTCACATTATCCATAGTTTAAGTGTATCTTTCAGATAGATAAACGCTTTAATATGACATTTGTGCGAAGTAGTAACTTGCGCCGTCAACAATAGGAAGTTGAGACACTCCGACGTTTGAATAGAAGAAAGTCACGCCTTTGTGTTCAAGTGAGTTTTCACCCAGCACGTAGTCTCCAGTTGCTTCATCGTAGACGTAATTCACACCTTTAAGGTTAGCGTCGTCTATCGTATGGAACACCGAAATATAATGCGACGCGTCATAATACAAGTCGTTGAGTTTCGTGATGAATGCACCGTAGCTACCGCCGCTAAAAGCAAACGCAGCAATCTTGTTTTCTTCCACAAGGTCGCTCAACACGTAAAAGACTTTGTTCTCTTTCGTGGCTACCGTCAGGGGCTCGTCGTCGCCGATGTAGATCTTGATATTCTTGATCGCATCGTTCTCTTCATACCCCGTAAGTTTGTCTTGCAGGTCGTTGATCGTTTGTTGAAGTTCGTCGATTTTGGACTGTCCGTCGTTGCACGCTACGAACGTCAATACGCTCAACGTCAACACTACCGCAAGCAGTGTTGCAACTAAAATTTTTGATACTCTTTTGGACATATAAAAAAACCTCCCGTCCTTTTAATCCGATCCGAGAGGCAATGGGAAAGCGCACCTCCATTTCCACCCGAAACGGTTGTCTTAGTTTTCAGGCCGGTCTCCCGACTCGGACGGCAGGGGTATCTGTCGGAGCGTCTTCCTCTTTCGAGTGACGGAATCTCATTGCTTCCTCACGGTAGCGGGGGCTGTGTCGGATTTGCACCGTTCTTCCCGATTATCTTGCTCTCGCAAGCACCTGAAACCATACGTATTCTAGCACAACCCCGCAACGCTTGCAACTTATACGCACCGAAAAAACCGCGATAGTGAAAAGTGACCGTATTTCCCGCAATTTTTATTGAAAATAAAATCATTGACACCCGCAACCGAAAATATTATAATAATATGGAATAAAGTAATAAGGAGCGTCTACTATGTATACGAGATGTCCAAGTTGCAGAGCAGAAATCAGTTTCGAGCCTCCCGCGAATGCCTCAAATCTCCCGGACGGCTACAAACATAAAATCAAATGCCCTAGTTGCGGTGTCACGATAGGTGTCAAAATCCCCAAAGTCACTTCGGATATTCAACCCACCTTCATTCCGCAAAACCCCAACGCCGTTCCTTCCGAACCCGTTTTGGTCGCCACCAACACCACTGCTCCCGAAAAAGCAGAAAAATCCGCAGAACCCAGAAAAGTTTACGGCAGAGTGCGCAATAGTGTTATGATCGTTCTTTCCGCTCTCGTAGCAATCATCTGCGCTCTCGGCTATCTCGTGACGTCAAACGGCATGGAATTTTCAGGCTCCGCAGGACTTGCGATCTTCGACGGCATAACCCCCATCATCAATCTCATCGGCGGAAAGATTGACGGCGAACCTCTCCAAATTCTCGTTCAACTTCTCCCCTCTATCACCCTTGTGCTTGCAGTCATCAACGTTATCGTTGCGATCACGACTCTCGCAGTAGGCGTATATAGCAAAGTGTTCAACTTGATTTCGGGACTGCTCATTGCAGGCGCATCCGTCGCAACCATCTTCACCGAGTGCTTCATCTCGATGTTCACTGACAAAATGGACTCCATCAACGTGATCGAATTTCTCAAGAACGACATCATCGACGGCGGAAAATATCTCGTCTTTGTCGGCGCACTCTTCGGACTTGCAATTCTTGCCTGCTCGATCGCATTCCTTTTCGTGAGCAACCACAAGAAACCCAAAGCGGAATAATCCCCCACCCCAAATCCCACAAAGCCTTGCAACCGCAAGGCTTTTTTATATCAAAAAAGCACGGATTATGCCGTGCTTTTGGTCGGAGTGGCGAGTTTTCACAGCACGAGCCTTGCCTACGGAAAGGCCGAAATAGTTTTTGCCGTTTATTAGTTGTCGTTTCTTTCATATTTTAGGATACCACTCCTATAAAAAAGCACGGATTATGCCGTGCTTTTGGTCGGAGTGGCGAGTTTTCACGGCACGAGCCTTGCCTGCGGAAAGGCCAAATAGTTTTTGCGTTTATTAGTTGTCGTTTCTTTCATATTTTAGGATACCACTCCTATAAAAAAGCACGGATTATGCCGTGCTTTTGGTCGGAGTGGCGAGTTTTCACGGCACGAGCCTTGCCTGCGGAAAGGCCAAATAGTTTTTGCGTTTATTAGTTGTTGTTCCTTTACAATTTAAGAGAACCACTCCTTAAAAAAACAACACGCTTTCACGTGTTGTTTTGGTCGGAGTGGCGAGACTTGAACTCGCGGCCTTACGGTCCCGAACCGTACGCGCTACCAAACTGCGCTACACCCCGATAGGGTTTTTTGGTGTTGATTTAGTTTTTCGTTGGCGGTTGCCATTTGTTTGGGGGTGCGTACGGAGTAGCGAAGCGTCACTCGAATAGCGCTACCAAACTGCGCTACACCCCGATAGGGTTTTTTGGTGTTGATTTAGTTTT
>CAZJZV010000024.1:0-19406 GCA_964550635.1 uncultured Bacteroidaceae bacterium | reverse complement strand
AGCAATAGAAAACAACATTAAAAATGTGCGACCGCTAACATCGCCACTCCACCACGAAGACACACACGAAAGGAGCGTTAAAACTCTACCGTGTGTGTCTTTTTCTTTGTCTTTTACACCCTTTTTGTAATACTTATCGTTTTGTATAACATAAAGACAGGACTTGATTTAGCCCTGTCTTTTAATTTTTGTATATCTGCACCATTGTACAGAAAGTAATTTTTTAACCTTTGTACGAAAAGTAGCGTGTTTTGCCTCCCATTTGCACGCTTGCATCCTTGCATTCTTGATACGTTAAATCCCTTATATGTCCAGGGTTTTTAATGTTTTTCAAGAATGCAAACTAAAAATTTTATTGCACTGTTAAATTAGAAAATTTCTTGACGAATTCAACAAAATTTACTGTGTTTTGATATTTTTGTATTAAGTCGTCAGGTACAATGCCTGTATTTTTAGAAAAATAATCCAAATATTTATTTTCCAATTTTTCGTCAATTATATACTCTTCTAAAGGCCCAACTGCTATGCTATTTGGATTAAGCACTAAACAGTCTTTGCATTTTGAATGATTTTTTAGAAAACTTTCTTTATACGGGATATTCTCATATTTAATTAAATGAATACGCTCTAAAATGCTATAATCGTTGTTCTCTAGTAGTGCCGTAGACAAACTGTCGGTTATAATAATTCCTGCCCATTCCGTACTTTCACAATATGTTGCCGCCTCATAAACGGCGTCCCCCGTAAAAATATTCCTTGCCTCGTTATGTTGATAATTACCATAACTAACCGCTCCACGAAATGCAAAAGAATAACGAAATGCATCATTTACAAATTTTGCTAATGCCTTAAATACGTTTATGAAAAAATAAGGGGAATTGTTGCTTATGAATATAAAAATGGTATCGGACAAATTAATAATGTCAATCTTACAATTATCAACATCATCAGTGGCTCGTAAAACACCATCCAAAATTGTTGATTCCAAGTTCGCAGTAAGGGCGGTTAAATTTTCTATCTGGTTCGGTCTATCATAATTTTTCCAGCCTAATACATCCAAACAGATAACAATCCCATTTTCTTCTGTTACTTTTCCTGTGCTTATACGTTTTTGGTGCTGGGCGTGAATATATCCAATATCTTTAGAAAAAAGTTTGCCTGAATTTCCCACTATTTATTATATCTCCTTAATTGTTTAAGTCTTTCTCCAGAATTGCTATTCTTGCCCATTTATTATAGCATATTTTTTTGAATTATGCGCTATTATTCTTGGCGTTTTTCTTTTTTTGTTAATAAAAATATGCACCCATAAAGCGACTAACTTTTAGGTGCATATCAAATTTAGACTCTATTCTTTTATCGTTAAGAATCCGTTTATGAAACTATCAGGGAAAACGAATTGTTTTTCAACGGCTTGTCCATTTATCGTAAAGGAAACACGAATATACTTTTTCGCCTTGTCCATCCAGGTAATAGGTCCGTCACCGAACTTTTTGTGGTTTACAATTATACCTTCGCATACAGGCGCAAGAATGGTTGCCCAATCTGGCCCTTGTGGCTTTTCTTCAACCACAGGTACGACAGGTGTAGTCGCCTTTGGAATATCAACTTTAACTTCTTCTTTTGGTACAATAATATCCGTAAAGTTAGGCATACCCATAGACGCTTGTTGTTTCGCATAAAGGGCTTCGTATTCCTCACGACGCAAAACGGTATCCCAACCACCGATGTCTTCGCCTTCATGCATATCGATACCCGTATAAGAAAGGCTGGAATTTTCGTACTTTCTAAAACCGAAAATACCTTGATTCATCTTTTCAGGGTCGAATAATCCGATTTCGTTAAGTATTTCAAAATCTTTTACGTTCAAGCCCGTTACCTTTTTGAAAAGTTCAGGCTCAATCTGCGTAATAACGTCTTTTATCGTGTATCCTGTCTTTCTTGCATAAATGAAAAAGGTGCAAATAGGAAGAATGGTGTTGAAAAATCAATTGGAATAGTTGATGAACTTAATTCTAATTATGACACATATGATTTTATAGCGGTTTTTTATAGGAGAGATTCAGACCACCGAAATCGTCGATGTATTTTTCGCAGTCGACTTTGCTGATAAAAGCGTCGTTTTCAAGGATAGTCATCAGTTGTTTGATGACCTTGATAATGTTCTTGATTATTTTTTCGGTGCAAAGTGCGCTCAACGGTTGAACTTATTTTGAAAATGTTCTATAATAACCAATCGAGCGCGCGCAAAGTGAAAGCGTAAATCGACAATATAATTGCTAAAACACTCACGGGCGCAATCCACTGAAATCGGAGCAACCAATGCTGGAATTATTTGAAGTCAAAGGCACAGATTACGAAATGGGCTTCCAAATCGGACGGAAGTTTAAGGATTATTTGCAAACTAGGATCACGTCTTTTGACGAAATGACGGCGGAGTACGCTACGGTTATAAATGCTTTGAAAGAAGAACTTACCGCCCTTTTCCCCAATCTACTGCAAGAGATATTCGGCAGAGCGGACGGAGCGGAAATTTCAAGAGACGCATATTTATTGATGCTTTTCCCCGAACTTTATCGCAAAACGGAAGGTTGCACGACTCTAGTCTTGAAGAAATCCGACGGTGAAGTTTTGTTCGCGCACAACGACGACAACGAGTGTTTCGACCTGTCCAACACCGCCCTAATCAAGTATAACTACGGCGACGAGTATATCATCTCGTACACTATGGTCGAAAGGCTATCGGGCAGTGCGTTTTCCTTCAATCGCGAAATGGTATTTTCGAGCAACTACATATTCGGGGACAACGTGGATTTGAACAGTCTATCGAGATACGTAGCGGTCAGGGACGTCATCAACTCGAAGTCCATCGACGAAGCGCTTGACAAACTCCGCTCGATTACCGTCGCATCCCCTTTCAGTCTTAATATGCTCGAACTCAAAACGAACCGCGTCGTGAACGTCGAAAAGGACGTGAAAGACGTGTATGTCACCGAGATAACGGACAGATACGCAAGGTCGAACCACTTCCACACCAAGAAAGGCGATAGCTCGACTGCGACTGCGGATTCCAAATTCAGATACAAAAAAGCGAACGAATTGATTGCTAAACTCAACCCCGCAACCGCAAAAATAGACGACCTTGTCGAGATGTTGAGATACACGACGAACGTCTACGACGAGAGCATCTACAAGCAATACGGCAAATACCCTGGCGTATGGGTGACGGACGCCACGTTCGCAGTAGACACCGCCACCGAAAACTACGTCGTCCACGACTATATGGGCGGCACCACCCTTGAAATCAACCGCGACGGCAACCTCGTCCGCCAAACCACTCTCCGCTAAGCCAAAAAAAATCGACTCATCCGAGCCGATTTTTATTTATAGTTTGATTAAACTTATGCGATTTTTGATTGCTTTTGATTTAGTCTTTGATTAGGTTCAAAATGTCTTCTTGTTCTGCGCACTCCGAGACGGCGTAGAAATTTTGGTCGTAGCCGTATCGGACCTGCCCTGATTTGATCCAAAGTTGTCCCCAAGTCAAATCTTTGTTTGCAAGGGTATCGGCATCGAATTTTGCGAAATACTTGCTCCCTTCTTTCATAGTTTCGGGGGATGCGGTGCCTTTCAAGTCGTAAATTCTTGCTTGCAAATCCGCCTCGAGTTTGTCGCAGAAGTACGCGAATTTTGCCTCGTCGGTTTTTCCGTCGTCAAATTCCACGATAAGCTTTTCATACTCTTCACCGTCGATCAAACCGTCGAAGATTTTTTTGACGGCGTCGTGCCCGATTACTTCCTTTTCGGCTTTTGAGATTTCAAACATGGTGAGATCGCCGATCAAAATCTCTTCGGTTTCGTGGACGGCGAGCATTTTCAAGACTTTTTCCAAATCGACGTCGTAGCCGTATTCGCTCTTCATAGCGATTGCGAGCATTTGCGTGCTGTAGACGTGTTCGGCAACGCTTTCGAGTCTATCGGCATTGAGTTTGAAATTGAGCCAACCCGTCCTGACGATATTCTTCAACTTGTTGCATAGCACGTAATATCTTAAAACGTTTTTTGCTTTATCCATAATGATCCACCCTATATATTGCTACCGTTAGAATTTAGTGAGATGACCTTGTTCGAGAAGGTCTGCGCAGTCGTTTTGTCTGATTGCTTCGTAGACGACGATCGCGACCGAATTGCTGAGATTTAGGCTCCTTGCGTCCGCAATCATCGGAATACGTATTGCACTGTCGTAGTTGTCGTGCAAAAGTTCTTCGGGGAGCCCTTTCGTTTCCTTGCCGAAAACGAGATAATCGCCGTCCTTGAACTCCGCCTTATCGTATCTTTTCGCGCCTTTGGTCGTCAAAAACCACATTTTGCCGTCCTTGTTCTTTTCGAGAAAGTCGGCAAGATTTTCATAGACGGTGACGTCGAGAAGGTGCCAGTAGTCAAGTCCCGCTCTTTTCAAAGACTTGTCGTCGATTGAGAAACCCAAGGGTTTGACAAGGTGCAATTTTGATCCCGTGGCGGCGCAGGTGCGCGCGATATTGCCTGTATTTTGCGGGATTTCGGGTTCTACCAAAACAACGTTGAACATATCCGCCTCACTTGAAATATTCGTCGACGAGTGCGAACAAGTCTTCCGCACTTTTGACGGTTGAAATTGCGGTCCGCACCGCTTTTGCATTGCCTGTATTTTTCGCATAGTGGCAAAGTTGCAACTTCATAACGTTTGCGACGACCTTGTCGGGAAGATGATCACGCAGAAGTTCGATATGCTCCGCGACCGCTTGTCTTACGTCGAAATCGTAGTCGTTTCCGTTCAACTCCGCAAAAATCCACGGTCTGCCAAGCGCGCCCCTTGCAATCATAAATCCGTCCGCACCGCTAATTTTTCTGACTTCATCAAGGGAAGATTTGTCAAAAATATCCCCGTTCGCAACGACGGGCACGCCGACCGCCTTTTTGACTTCCGCGGTTATGGTGTGGTCCGCTTTTCCCGAATAAAACTGTTCGCGAAATCTAGGGTGCACCGCAATCATATCCGCGCCGCCCTTCTCTGCGGCAAGCGCGCAATCGACTGCAAGCACTTCACCGTCTCTCACGCCCGCGCGAATTTTGACGGTTACGGGTTTTCCCGATCCTTCCTTGACCGCCTGCACGACTTCGGTGATGAGTGTGGGATTTTCCATGAGAGCACTGCCATCGCCGTTGCCTACGATTTTTTTAACCGGGCAACCCATGTTAATATCGACGACGTCAAATTTTGCAAGACGCTCGTCCTTTGCCGCGCGATACATAAATTCAGGCTCGTGCCCGAAAATCTGCACTGCTATCGGGGTGTCGAATGAAGTGGTGTAAAGCAAATCTTCAGTTCCCTTATTTCCATAGCAAAGTCCCTTTGCACTGACCATTTCGGTGTAGACGAGACCTGCTCCGTAGCGGGCGCACAAAACCCTTGCGCCGACATCCGAGAAACCTGCAATCGGTGCAAAGATCAAGTCTGATTTGAGTTTTATCTCACCAATATGTAACATTAAACCGCCTTTTCGGTTATTTTCCCGATTTCTTTGCTTGGTTCCAATACTCTTCGAGTTCGGGAAGCGAGCAGTCTTTTATCTCTTTTCCGTCCTTTGTCGCAAGCCTTTCGACTTCGGCAAATCTCGTACGAAATTTTCTGTTTGCGTCGTGCAGAGCGACTTCGGGGTCTATCTTGAAAAAGCGCAAAACGGCAACCACCGCAAAGAGCAAATCCCCCGCTTCTTCAACCCTGTTTTCTTCGGTCGTAGCGGACAAAAGTTCGTTCAATTCTTCGTTCACTTTCGCGACTGCGCCGTCCACGCTATCCCAGTTGAAACCGCATTTCCTTGCGATTTTTTGGATCTTTTCCGAATAAAGAAGTGCGGGAAAATTGACGGGGACTCTATCCATTGCGTCCGCGTTGCTCTCATACTTTTTCTCTTTCTTCTTCGCTTCCGTCCAAAACGCAAGTGCTTCTTCCGCATTCGTAGCGTGGTCTGAGCCGAATATATGAGTGTGGCGGTCGAGAAGTTTTCGACAAAGTGCGGTGAGCATATCCGTCCAATCGAAACGTCCGTCTTCTTCGCACATTTCGGCAACGAAAGCGGATTGCAAAGTCAAGTCCCCCGCCTCTTCCAAAATTTTATCTCTATCGTTTTGGTCTATGCCTTCGATAAGTTCGTATGCTTCTTCGACGATATTTGCACGGATACTTTCGCACGTTTGCGCCTTATCCCATTCGCAACCGTCGTCCGCACGCAGTCTTTTCATGATTTCTTCAAGGTCGCTGAAATCAAATCTCTTGCGATTTACTACGTTTCTTTCGGCGGGGATAAGCACTCCGTCGAAGTCGTCAAGGTCGCTCGCCTTGCACTCAACCGCCTTGTCGTCGCCGAGTATGCGTTTGACGACTATATCCGCGCCGTAGACGTCGATGATTTTTTCCTTGACGAGAGATGAGTCCGCCCCGTCGCAATCCACGAAACAATCTATCCGTTTGTTAGGACGAGAAAACGGCAAGATGAAATCATCCGCCGTATAAAACTGAAAGGATCTTCCCGACTTGAAAACCTTATCCATCGTCGCACTCCCAAAATCTCAAAGATTTGTACACTTTCCCGATGGTCTTGCCGAAGGGCAAGGACTTCAACTCGTCGCCGTCTATGACTCCAAAAAAAAGCACCAACGTGAAGTATATAATATAGTTTAGCACAAAACCGACTATTAAGGCAACAATATCATTCACAATCAAGAAGTGCGAAATCAAACTAACCGTCCCACCTATACCCCCTGCGATGAGAATACGCCCGACCTTGTTTTCAAGGCGCAAGGACGTGAGTTTTGAAAAGGACAGTTTGCAACAAAAAAGCGCCGTCGCTCCGAACAATACAGACGCAACCGCACCGCCGTTTATGCCGATTGCGCCGACGAGCAAAACAGTCGAAAC
Source organism: uncultured Bacteroidaceae bacterium (assembly GCA_964550635.1). Lineage (GTDB taxonomy): Bacteria > Bacillota > Clostridia > Christensenellales > CAG-917 > RGIG4097. Next base: position 12,448 of record CAZJZV010000024.1, on the reverse strand, counting down.
GACTTTGACGATAATCGCACAAACGATACTTAAAACCACAATTTTCGTTCTGTCAAGTGCTTGTAGCAGTGAAACGTAGATTTGCATTGCGGACAAAAACACCACGTTTGACGAGCATATGACAAGCAAATTTTTCGCGATTGCAAGTTGCTCTAAACTCAATGCGGGATATAGCACCCCTATGATTTCGCCCGAAAAAATCGTCATAAAAACCGCGGACGGCACCCCTATTCCGTATGCGAGTTTCAACGACAACGCACTCTTCGACATGATAGCAGGCACGTCCCTGTTCACTCTCGACACGGACACCGACGGCACGATTGCAACCGCAAGGGACATTATCGTAACGACAGGCAAGTTGACGAGAGAATTGATTGGTCCCGACATCAAACCGTATCTTGCAGTTGCGACTGCGGTGTCAACCCCTTTCCACTTCAACACGTTGACGATAATCATACTGTCGAAGAAATTCGACAACGGCAACAACACCGCCACCACCGCAATAGGCAATGCAATTCGTAGCATTTCTTTTCTTTCGTCCTTGTTGATTTTCAGGCTTTCGCGCGCCCCTTTTCTCTCCCTGACGAAATAGGTTACCGCCATATAAACGAGCGTGATAAACTCCGATGCGGTCACCCCTGCAATCGCACCGCATACGGCATGAATCACACCGTATTTTGAAAGATATATCGCAAGTCCGAGACCGACTCCCAGTTTCACGATTTGTTCGATGACGTTTGATAATGCGGTGGGGAGCATATACATTTCCCCCTGAAACCACCCGCGAAATCCCGAAATTATCCCCACGAAGAAAATGCTTGGCGCAATCAACCTATATCCGTCCGCGACTTTGCCGTTACCCTGCCAAGCGGATAGCACGTCCGCCGAGAAAAACACCGCCACCGAGAAAATCAAAGACAACACCGACAATACGGATATGGATAGCACGAGATATTTTTTCGTATCGAGACCGAGCGCGCGTTTTTCCGCAACTATACGCGATAGCGCGGTGGGTATGCCCGCACTTGACAAGACCATAAACAATGCAAAGACGGGGAATACGAGTTGATACATTCCCATACCTTCCGCCCCTAGCACGTTTGTCAGTGGTACGCGGTAGACTGCGCCGATGACTTTTGCGACAACACTTCCAACGGCAAGCACCATAGCACCGCCGATAAGACGAGGTTTGTTTTTCTTCATCAATCCGAAATCACCGCCGTGAGAATGGCGGACGAAAAGCGCACGTAACCGAGTTCGTTTTCATTGAGAGTCAAAGGGGACGTCACGACGACCGCCCCGACCAAATCACCCCTGACCACGATAGGCTCAACGACGACAACCCCATCGAAAGGCACGCCCGCGAAAAGACTTCCTTTTGTGTCGAGCACGACCGCACTTCTGCTCCCCACGATTTTTGAAAGGAAGTCAGAAATCTCCGCTCCTGCACGCACGCTTTTTACGTTGCGAGAATGCGCCACGACTTTGTCGCGGTCAACCACGAAAGCGCACGCACCGCTTATATATTCCGCGACCATTTCGACCACGCCGTCGGATGCGGTTTTCAGGTTTTCAAACGCACCGTATTTTTTGATGACGAGTTTTTCGCCGTCCCCTACGATTTCCATTTCGTCCCCCACTCTCAAACGCATGGTACGGCGCATTTCTTTTGGTATGACGATGCGTCCGAGTTCGTCTATTCGCCTTACAATTCCGTTAGACATAAAAAACCTCCTGTTTCGTTTAGTTTGCAAAACAAGAGGTTTATTATTCGTTTTTAGTGTTGTTAAAGTCGATTTATGCTATTTCTTCTCAATCACGAGTTCAAGCACAAGGCTTGTGAAATCCACTTCTTCGACAAAATCTCTGGGCAAAAATTTGATGCGATTGAAACGTTGGAAGTGCTTATAATGAGTGGGCAACACGACGGGTGTCGACGTGTCGAGTTTGTAGCAAATCTCTTGCAAGTCGCGTTTGAAATTCGCAGGAGAAACCACGAGCGCGCTTTCGTAAAGCACGTCCTTGATCATCCTATCTCCCTTCATCAGTTTGCCCCAAATCTTCATCAATATTCCTCTATGATTTCACCGAAGTAGAAGTTGTGTTTGTCGCCTACGGGGAATTTTTCGCTCGTCGGATACCACCTTTCGACAAGGCTTGTGTCCATATCGCCCATGAGCAAAACTCCCACGACCTTGCATTCAAAATATCTTTCGCAACCTTTGACGACGACCGTATCGACGGATTTTGCGGGTTGTTTTTCCATTCCCATTTCCGCCCATTTGTCGAAGTCGCGACCGCTCTTCGTACCGCAGAAAGAGAGTTCGGATTTGAAAGTACCCGCCGCCGGCACACTCACGGTAAACTCACCGCTTTCGTCGAGAAGTTGCTTGGTGTATCTGCTATCTCTTATGGGTGCGACGAAAACTTTCTTGCCCCACATGACGCCGACGAAACCCCAACTTGCGACCATGGGGTTGTCCTTTGCAATCACGAACGCGCCCGTATTGAACGAACTGTTCATAAAATCCATATTCTTAAATTCGTGCATAATTCACTCCTATTCTTTTTCTATAATATTACCACGACGGCGGAAAATTGAAAAGAGATTTATTCGTCTTTTTCATCTCTCTCGTCGGGGAGTATGCGACGATATACGATTTCTTCCTGTCCGCCGATTATTCTCGTCCTTATAAAAGCGCGACGGAGAGCGTAGCAAAGCGGTATGCCGATGACGCCGACCGTCAAGATTTCGGAAGCAAGGATTTCAAGGGCGGATATGATATATATCGTATCGCTTCCGTCTATCACCCACACGACAGGCACGAGCAATGCGTTGAAAATTATCGGTGGCAAAGCGGATAGCGGTATGTTTTTTCTGAACAAGTACGTCCCGACCGCGCCGAGAAGAGTCGCGATTCCCCCGAAAATCATATCGTATATGCCGTAGGGTGAGAATGCGAAATTTGCAAGCACGCAACCTATCGTCAGTCCGGGAATACCCTCTGGGAAAAACACGACGAGCAAAACGAGCGCTTCGGACAGTCTGAACTGCAAAGGACCGAATGCGATAGGCGATACGACCGTGGACAAGACGAAATACAATGCGCCGATAAGGGCTGAACGTGTGATGAATTTCAAAGACTTTCTCAAGAGATTACCTCGGTTTTTTTTATTGATGGGTTTGTCCGCTACCATCTAGTGAGATATTAGCACTCTCGCGCTCACAAGTCAAACGCAAATCGCTAGTTTTGGAAAATCGGTTGCGATTATCCCCCACGCACCATATGTAGTAAAATGAAAAAAATCGAAAATTGTTTGTTCCATTTTCAAAGAAAATGTGTTAATCTCTATGCACACGAAAAATTGAGGTGAATAGTGGGATTCGCAAAGTTTTCAAGCGATTTTTTGATGGAAACCTTCACTCTCGTTGACAACTTGTTTATCAACGAGCATTTGCCGTACCTTGACGAAAAACAAATCAAGGTGTACCTTTACGGTTTGTATCTCTGCACGTCCAACGAGCAGAACGACCTCGATACTCTTCAGTCCGTCCTTGATGTGACCGAAGAAGAACTCCTGTCCATATACGGCGAATTTGAAGATTTAGGGCTTGTGAAAATCCTTTCGCGCCAACCTATCGAAGTCAAATACCTGTCCTTGAAACGCGGTCTGCAACCCCCGAAAAAATACAAGGCGGACAAGTGGACGGATTTCAATTCCGTGTTGCAGTCCCTGTTCCCCGAGCGACTCATCACCCCCAACGAGTACAACGAATACTACTCTTTCATCGAATCCACGAAGATTGACACCGAAGTGCTTTTGATGATCGTTCAATACTCGATCAACGCGAAAGGTCAAAACGTGCGCTATCCCTATATTTTCACGGTCGCGCGCAGTTGGATTGCGGACGGAGTGAAAACGGTCGCGGACGTCGAGAAAAATCTCACCGAATACGAAGCGCAAAACGAAGATATGCGAGAAGTTCTCGTCGCACTCGGCAGAAAGGGCGGAGCGGACATCGAAGACAAACAAGCACTTCTCAAGTGGCAACGCAGTTGGGGATTCGAGCAAAGCGCAATACTCACCGCCGCCAAACTTTTGAAGGGTAGCAAAACTTTCAAACGTCTCGACCAAAAACTCGACGAATATTACCGTATGAACGTGTTCACGTCAGAGGAAATGGAAGACGCAAACGCACGCAGAGAAAAACTCGTCAATCTTGCTATCGAAATCAACAAGACTATGGGGTTATATTACGAATCTCTCGACCACGTGCTTGAAACCTACACTATCCCTTGGACGAGCAAAGGTTTCACCGACGACGCTCTTCTCAAAATCGCGCACTACTGTTTCGTGAGCGGTATCCGCACCCTTGACGGACTGAACAACGTCATCAACAAATTCTATCAACAAGGCTACGTGTCCGCGGAGAGTATCGACGAATTTATCTCGGCGGGTATCGCACAGGATAGCAAAATCAGAGCAATTCTCGAAAAGGCTGGCACGAGCAGAAACGTGTCCGCAAAGGACAGAGAATACTACCGCACTTGGACGACTCTTTGGGGTTTTGGCGACGATATGATAGAATACGCGTGCGAACTCGCATACGGTAAGCCCTACCCCGTCACCTATATCAATCAAGTTTTGTCGGGATGGAAGTCGTCGGGCGTCAACACTCTCGACAAGGCGAAAGCACTCCCCGCCCCTACTTCGAGCAAAAAACCCGAATACACCGAGCGCAACTACTCCGAAGACGAACTTCACACGTTGTTCAGCGGAATAGACCAATTCGACGATATTGACATATGATAACGCAAGACGCACTCAAAAAAGCATTCGCAATCAAAGCGGAACAAATCGAAAAAGAACGCACGCGTTGTGCAACGTTACGTGCGCGCGCCTTTGATATTCCCGAAATTTCAAGCGCACAGGCGGAATACACCGTCGCAAAATTCAACGCGCTCAAAAGCGGAAAATCTCTTGACGAAGCGAACGAGAAAAAAGCGGTCTACGAAACCGCACTTGCAAAATACGGTTTCAAAGAAAGCGATTTCACCGTGAGCGCAATTTGCGAAAAATGCAACGACTCGGGTTATGCGGTCGGTGCGCTTTGCGACTGCGTGAAGAGTATATATTTTGATACGCTCGCGCGTGCGTGCGAAATCGAAAAACGCGCTCCCTTCTCTTTTCAGGACAACTCCCCCGAAAAAGCGGACGAAAGACAAAAAGACGCTCTCAACAAACTCTACTCTCTTATGTCCGTCTACGTCGACCGCTATCCAAACGTAAACAAACACGTGCTCGTATTCACGGGTGCGACGGGAACGGGCAAGAGTTGTTTAGCGTCCGCAATGGCAAGGAAAACCGTCCTTGAAAAAGGCAGAAGTGCGCTTGTGCTTTCCGCCTACGAATACAATGCGAAAATGCTCGAAGCACACCTTGCGCCCCTTGAAAAACGCACCGCACTTCTCGACGATATTTTGACGGCGGATATGCTCGTCATCGACGACCTTGGCACAGAGCCTATCTATAAAAACGTCACGATTGAATATCTCCAACTGACTTTGGACGAGCGACTTCGCGAGAAACGCACGACCGTTATCACCACCAACCTTGACGAAAGCACGTTGATGACAAGATACGGCGAGCGGATATTCTCTCGTCTTACGGACTTCGAGCATTCGCTCTACAAACGTATCCCCGGAAAAGACCTGCGTTTAGGATAAACCCGACCATAAAAAAAACACGCCGTTTCGGGCGTGTTTTTCATTTTGCTTTTTTAGACGTTGAGTCCCATTTCGTAGGCTTCTTTCATCGCGGGGGACGAGAGTATTTCACCCTTTTCGTATGCGCCCGTGCCGTAAATCAAGCCCTTTTCAACCGCGCCTTCAACGCAGTCCGCATACCCCCTGAAACAAGCAAAAGTTGTTTCAACGGATGCCTTTTCTTCGTCCGCGCAAGTTGCGATATAATAAAACTCTTTGTCGTGGACTTCGAGCCATCTTGCGACCGTCCTGTCGATGACCGCCTTGAGTTGTGCATCGATTGAATAGAAGTAGACGGGGCTTGCAAGCACCAAGACGTCTGCATCTATCATCTTTTGCAAAATGCCCGCCATATCGTCTTTGATAGCGCACTCGCCTTCGTGGTCGCGACAATAATAACACGCTCTGCAATAGCCGACTTTTTTCTCTGCGACTCTTATCTTTTCGACTTCGTTTCCTGCGTCGATTGCACCCTTTGCAAACTCGTCGCAGAGTATATCCGAGTTACCGCCCTTTCGGGGACTTCCTGACAAAATCAATACTTTTTTGCTCATTTTCATACCTCTAAACATTCGTTTTGTGCATTACCGCCAGTTTTCAAAGCGGTAGGGTTTCACCAATTTTTCTTTTCTTTTTTGTGGTCGGAGTTGTGTTTTCTCTCTTCCACCATTCTTGCAAACCACTCCACCATATTGGGATCGGTGTGTGCAAAGAAGGAACTTTGCGCCTTATCGAGCGTTGCGATTTTCTCCATATCTTCGTCGGTCAGAGTGAAATCGAAAACGTTGAAGTTTTGCTCCATTCTGTCCTTATGCACGGACTTCGGAATGACTACGACTCCCCTTTGCAACGCCCAACGGAGCATAACTTGCGCGGTCGTTTTGCCGTATTTTGCACCGATAGCAAAAAGCGTTTTGTCCTCGAACAAACCGTTTCTGCCCTCCCCTAAAGGCGCCCACGCTTCGTGTTGTACACCGTATTTTTCCATCCACTTATGCGCTTCGATTTGTTGGTCGTGGGGGTGCGTTTCCACCTGATTAACCATAGGTTTAATGCGTGCAAAACTGCATATATCAACAAGTCTGTCGGGGTAAAAATTGCTCACGCCAATCGCCTTTATAACACCCTTTTCATAGAGTTCTTCAAGGGCGCGCCAAGCGCCGTAGACGTCCGCAAACGGTTGGTGCAAAAGCACCAAATCGATATAATCGGTTTTGAGTTTTTCAAGAGATACCGCTATGGATTTTTTGGTCTCTTCATAGCCGTAATGCTCAACCCAAACTTTCGTCGTCAAGAAAATATCTTCCCGCTTCACGCCCGATTTTGCGATAGCGTTTCCAACTTCTTCTTCGTTGAAATAGCTTTGTGCAGTGTCGATATGGCGATAGCCGACTTCGAGCGCGTCAAGCACGCACCTTTCGCACTCGTCTTTGGACACCTGATACACGCCATATCCGAGCATTGGCATTTTGACGCCGTTTGATAGAATTGCGTATTCCATATATCTCCTTTTTTAGCATACTGCATTATTTTTCAATCAAAATCCGTTTTCTAAACTGGTCGAATTCTACCACGTTACTAACTTTTGTTTGATTGTGTTAGTTATTTTCTTTATAGAGATTTTCGACGTTTCCAAGGATGAAAACCGCTTGCAAGAAGTAGCCGAAAAAGTTTCTTATCACACTTTGACTCTCGCTTTGAATGGTCGAAATCAGGCACTTGTCTTCGTCGAACGAAACGCCGAAAACGTCTAATACGCGGTTGATTTTGTCCGCGTATTTTTCGACGTCGACGTCCAAAAACTCCCAATAATCGTTCACCGAGTGGCAGTCGCTGAACGTATAACCGCAGTGGATTTTTTCAATTCTTATTGCGATACTCTCGTCGTGTCCGCCGAAAAAGACAGGTATTGCGACGACTGCAAAATCGTCGTATTCTCGCACTTGAAAGTCGTTGACGTAATCAAAAAGCAGTTCCCTATATTCTCCCATTTCGACTCCTATTTAAAGAAAACCTCTACTAACATTTCTCGCGTTTTCATAAAGTATTCGATTTCTTCTTCGGTCAAAGAACGGTAGATCGGTTCCGTATGATCGAGTTCTATTGACCTTTTTTCGCAGATAAGATAGATAATGTATTCACCGTTCATTCTCAAATCGCGCATCTTTTCTTCGTAGTTGGGTCCGAAAAAGTCGATGAGTTCTCTTCTGTCTGCGCAGTACTTTGCGCCTTTCAGGAGCTCAATCGGGCGCATGCCAATATTATTGTCCTTGACTGTGAGAAATTTGCCGTGCATATTCATCAAATTGACCGTTATATCGCGATGACGTCTAACGTAAAATTTAAGCGCGTCGGTGTTGAATTTTACTTCAAGGATAAGCGGTTCGCCCGCTTTGATCAACTCGTACACTTTTCTGATGGACACGTCCCTGAAATTCGGATCAAAAGGCGGCAACATATACTTCCCTTCGTCCGTGACGAGTCCGATGGATTCGATTTCGCTCCCTACGCCCGCCCAATCTCTCAGATACTCGTAGTCTTTTTTGTCGTAACCGTCAAGACCTACAAACTGCAATCCTTTCTTTGTCGACGCGTGTCTGAAACACTCTTCAACAAGTTCGTTAGGACTAAAGGTGGGGAGAATACGCACACAAATTTCCACTCCGTTGCTGTTCACCGAAACGTCGAATTCATGCTTGTCAAATTCGTCAAGGTCGAATCCGACTTCAGCGGGAGTGGCGGGGTCCATTCCTAATTTTTTACTGCATGCCTTTATGTTGCGGATTTCTTCTTCGCTCAGTCTTACAGGCACCCAATTATCGTCATCTTCTTCATCATCATCTTCGTCGGCATCCTCTTCTTCGTCGTCCATGCCGAAGTTGCCCGACTCATCGTCGTCATATGAATTCTCGTCTTCGTCTTCACCGAATACTTGTCTGATAATCTCTTCATCGTCTAAGTTTTCAAACTCATCGTTATCGTTTTCGTCTTCTGCGTAGTCGTCGGATAAATAGTGAAATTCTTCCTTTTCTTCGTTCTCTTCTTCGTCATCATAGTCGTGCGCGTGCATTTCTTCGACCATTTTGTTGACGAATTTAGCGTCTTCGTCAAGTTCTTCTTCGTTTTCGTCGTATCTCTGCGCGACTTGCCACGGACGATGGAGAAATCTCAACATTCTCTGATCCGCATTTTTGCGGATGGCAACACTACGCGTCAAGAGTTTTTTGAACTTATTCACGTCTTCTTCGGTCATGGCGATAAAATATTTCCCGTCAAACCAATTGACGAAACCGATCGTTTCGAGATAGTTGAGCAAGTCATATCGCACCGCTTCGTGCACTTCGTTGTAGATTTCCTCGTAGGTTGCGCTCGATTTTCTCATAAGCACGCCGAGAATTATCAGGACTTCCATAGGCGCTTCGTTTGCTATTTCTGCAAATTCATCGGTCGTGAACTGTGTTTTGCAATTCGCCACTTCGAGATAGAAGTCATTCACGTCGTCGGGGGACAGGTGAATTTCAAAAACACCCTTTCCTTTTTCAGAGATATAGCCTTTCGACGCAAGGTATTTCATACCTTCGTATGCGTCAATGACGCTATCGAAACTCCACCTAATCTCGTCGAAGGTCAAAGTGTCCCAATTTATGAGTTTATCAAGTACGTCAATGGGGATAAGCATTTTTTTGGTATCTTTATCCGTTTTCATAATCCTTTCTGACACCGCGTATTTTTTTGCAATAACTGTCGGCAATCGGTGCCATCTCCTACGAAAAAATATACCACACGCGCGCATTATAGTCAATACTGAACCGCTATTACTATTGACAATACACCGAAAAAAAGTTATCATTTAAGTGAAGTATTACAGGAGAAGAAACACATGAAATTATTTTTCAAACATTACGAAGCATTTTACAATATGGTGCTTTCCACAACGATCATGTCCAACGCGCCCTGCACGAGTTTTATCGACGACTCGACGAGAATTATCGACTTCATCGGAAAGGCGTATCGACTTGACGAAAACACAATATCCGAGTGTAGCGATTTCATTCTCAACGACCTGACCACTCTCGGTTTAGCGACCGACCAACTTGCCGTATACGGAAACAGACAATTCGGGGACGAATATGCGGATAGCGACGTGCTTTTCGACATAAAAGGGGACGTTCTCACGAAGTTGCAATTCATGTCCGAAAACGCTGTCGGCGACGTCAATAAGGGCTGGTTCGACTACACCCACTACAAAACCTATCAAGCGGACGTGCGCTTTTCGAAGATCAACGTCGCAAGTGCGTCGGGGGACGTCATTTGCACCCGTCAAATCGGATTGTTGCGCGTTTTGGGAATTGGTTGCGACAAGGACGAAAATGAAGGCATTATGCGCCTTTATCAATGCGTGTGTTGGGGAGATATTCCGTCCGCGTACTATCTCGGCTACGCCTACTCTCTCATCGGCGACGAAAAGAAATCCAAACTTTTCTACGAACTTGCGGAACTTTTCGAGAAGTATTTGAGATCGGGTTACACCGTCCTTCCCACCGAAGCGGCGGAAAAATACTCGGAAATGGCACGCATTTATTACGTATACATTTCTTCGATCAAGCAGGACGTCATTAACGCAAAAAAAATCTACAATATCGACTTCTCGTTCGTCGAAGCGATCACTTCGCCGGGGCTTGACTACTACACGATCATGTATCACATCAACAACTACGGCCGTTTCGAGTGGAAGGAGATCACCAATTCCTCCGCCAAACCCACCAAGCAATTAGGATTTTAAGGAGAAACAAAGATGGAAAGAGGTTCAGCAACCGACAAAATCCGCGAGAAATATATTGAGAGTTATCTCGAAAACTCGCAACGTATCAACTACACCGACCTTACTCCCGAAAAAGACGGTCTTATCACCGTGCTATATAAGGATCTTCCGCACACCGTCATCGACGGCTACCCTATCGCAAGCGACTTCGTCGGTCCCGACGGCAAGACCTATTCTATGAACGAAGTCGAAAATCTCTCCCCCGAAGACAGAGCGAAATGCGAACTCCGTTACTACTATCTCCCCAACACCCACGAACTCTACGTAGGCACTACGGGCAGTGGTAAAACAACGGGTTGCGTCGAACCGCAGTTGCGCGCAATATCTTCGCAGAAGAACAAACCGAATCTTTTCGTCACCGATCCGAAAGGGGAACTTTTCGACAGAAACGGTCAACACTTGAAAGACAACGGCTACGACACTTTCGTCATCAACTTCAAAGACCTGCTCCGCTCCGACAAGTGGAATCCCCTTCTCGAAATCTACGACTTGCAAATGTCCTTGAACGACGTAGGCTCAAACGTCGTTATGCACACCGGAAAAGTCAAGAGAAATCTCGAACTTTTCGCCAAGCGTTCGGAATATTCAACGGACGGCTATCTCGAATACAAGGGAATAGCATTCCCCAACGGCGAATCTCTCGAGCAATATTTGACGTTTGAGCGCGACTACATAACCACGTGTGTATCAGATCTTGTCAATCAGTTTGCGCATATGATGATCACCCCCAAAAGCAAAAACGATATGACTTGGGAACAGGGTGCGCAAGAATTGTTGAAAGGACTTGTCTACTGTCTTCTCGAAGACGCACTCGAAACTCCCGACAGACTCGTTCTCACTCGCGACAGAATGAATTTGGCAAGCTTGCACAAGTTTTATCTTGCCGTAAAAACCCCAATACTCGCGAATACTATGTCGCTTGGGAATCACCCGCTCACCGAAAACAAATCCGCTACTACCCGAGGACTTATGGCGACCTGCCTTGCAAACGCCGAGAAAACTATGCGCAGTTATTGTGGTGTATTCGACACGAGCATGCTCGACTGGTTCTGCGGTCATATCTTCGCACTTACGGTGAGCAATACGGTCAACCTTGAAAACAGTGAGAAAAAGCCTTTTGCTATCTTCCTTATAACTCGCGACTATGAAAAGAGCGATTTCCAAGTTGCAGGACTTTTCATTGACTGGGTGTATAGACAAATGCTCGAAAGGGCGGAAAAAGGCACGTCCACTCGCACTCTGCACTTCTTGCTCGACGAGTTTGGCAATATCCCCGAAATCAAGGACTTTGAAAACAAAATCTCAACGTCGAGATCTCGTAATATTTGGTTCCACTTGTCCGTTCAATCGTATATGCAAATCGAAGCGGTCTACGGCAGCACGCGCTCGGTCATCATCCGCGACAACTGCAACTCGCAAATTTTCTTGGGCGCACAAAACAGACAGACGAAGGAAATTTTCTCGGCAGAATGCGGTCGTCACAACGTGCCGTCCCTTGAATCGAAGCTCAATCCCACCATTAACACGATAAACGAAGTCCCGCTTATTCCAGTCAGCAGTCTCGACCTTATCAAGCCGGGCGAAATATTTATCAAGCGTCTGTATAAACCCGTCATCACCGCACAGTATATTCGCAGTTACGTTTGCGCGGAACAAGGTTCGTACACGAACTTCGGCGGTGGTTTGAAGCATTGCACGCCAATAAGTGCAGAGTCGTTCAAAAGCGAGAAATACATATATCCCGATCTTGACAAATATATCAAAGTCGACCGCAGAAACCCTGATTACGACTGGTAAAATCGTCAAAATAAAAATCCACCAGTTCAACTGGTGGTTTTTAATTTGAGGGTAAAACCCT
>CAZJZV010000023.1:0-19951 GCA_964550635.1 uncultured Bacteroidaceae bacterium | reverse complement strand
TACGCGAAATAGAGTGCACGCAGTCGCTTGTACTTTTCGTCGAGCTCGGCACTCGAAGTTCTCGCCGCCGTTGCGGCTCGTATTCCGTCTTCGAATGAGTGAGTGCATACTCGCGACCGCTCACAGTGTGTACATATTTTTTATGTCATTCCGATCGTAGCGCGGGCATTAAAAAAAAATTAGCGACGTCAAAGACGTCGCCTCATCTTTAGTATAGTGGTGCTCTTTTAAACCTGCATTTGCAGGGTGGATACCGACTGCCTTTGGAATTTGTCGTCCAATGCGCGAGTTGCGGTTACAAGGCCTGACATATCCAAACGGACCCGCCGTTCCTATAAAAGACTTTGTGGTTCAAACGAAAGCACCACTTTGGTGCGAACAGTTTCCTGTTTGCAAGGATATAATAACATATCCAAAAACAAAAATCAACCCCTATTTTTCGGGAGTTGATTTTGTTGAGTTTTCGATATTCTAACCGCTTATTCTGCGTCGTTTCCGCCTTGAGATTCGTCTGCGTTGTCAGAAACTATGAACGCATCTGAGACTTCTTCGACACTGTCTTCCGTCGCTTCTTCTCCGTTTTCTGCATTTTCTTCGGCTGCCTTTGCTTGTTTTTTACGTTTTGCTTTCACACCGAACACGATGCAAAGCACGATTGCGGTAACGCCTGCCGCACAACCGATGACGATACCTGCGATTGCACCTGCGGAAAGAGATTTTGCTCCGCCTTGGTCGGGATCATAGTTGCCGATTGCAAGTCCGGACTCTTCAAGATAGCTTTCAAACACTGCGTCTTCTTTTGCATAGCTGAAGTATGATTCATAGTGTTGTACTGCCGCCATAGGCAAAAGTCCGTATGCTTTGTCGCAGTCCCAATCTTCCCACATTTCCCATTTTTTGAAGTAGCCGTTGTCCCAAAGTTGGAAAGTGACTTCAAGTTTGGTGAATTTTGCGCCGGGGTCTTTCGTACCACCGTCGTCGCGGAGTGCCCAAAGGGTGTCGATATGGGTATAATCTTTGGTGCTATCCATGACCATATGCACTTCGTAGTAACCTTCGGCTTCGTTGTAAGTGACGGTTGCTTCTTTTATGGTGTTGTAGTAATCTTCGATACCATCTTTGTCCGCGTCTGCGCCGGTGGAGTAGAAAATGTGTTGATCAGTGCGCTCGTAGCTGATGAGTCTACCACCCTTGTCAACGGTGTAAGGAATGGAATATCCGCTCGCCGCGTCGTATTCCCAATAAGTACCGGTTTCGGCAATGGGTTCGGTTTTGTCAAGACCGTTGATTTTGCCTTGTTTGCCGGATGAGGTGTAAGGAATGGGGTGAAGGGCGATTGCTTTACGCTCGTCGTTCATTTCCGCATTATTCTTTGCTTCGGACCAATCGAAAACTCCGTCGACGATGACGTTCGTGCTCTTATATGCATTGCCGGTTTGACCTGCCTCGACGAGCCATTGCTTTGCATCGTTGGAGAATGCGGCGCCTATGGTGCCCCAAAAACCTTCGATTTCCAATTCTCCTCTTGCAAATTGTTTGGTTTGTCTGAAGTGATAGCCGTCCACGTTGTTTCTGACGTCTATGGTTTCAAATCCCAAGGGAAGGTTGTCGGTACCGAACACGCTGTCGTTAGTGCCGGTTTCATAAAAACTTGCGTAAGGAACGGTGACCATGGTTTTGTTGCCGATAGAATAAAGAGTGTAGGCAAGTTCTTTCACGCTTTCAGCGTCGGTGGGGATAGAATAATTGACCGTTCTTTCTCCGCCTTCGTCCAAAATACGATAGCCGAGTTCACCTTCGAGATTTTCGTACACTTCGTACGTTTCGGGTTTGAGTTCAAAAAATTTGAGAACGTTGTTGGTGTCTACGGTTCCGGTCCTGTTGCACCCGACGAAACCGACGCAAATTGCACTGACTATTGCCACGATGAGAGCGAGAGAAATCACTCTTGCGACAACTTTTTTGGAATTGGAGTTTTTGCTCATAAAATCCTCTTATATATTTAATAAATATATCTTACTACTAAACTTGCTTTTTGGCAAGACAAAAAAGCATCACGCGCGGTTTTCGGCGAAAATTTTTCGGTTTTTCTATGCTACAAACGTTAATTTTTCAAAAATAAATTTTTTTGTATTGAAAAATATCAATATCTATATTATAATATTTCGGTATTAAACATATTGGAGGAATTATGAACACTCTAAGAAAAACCGTATCTATGGTTATCGTTTCGGTGCTCGCAATCACTCTCGCTCTCACCCTCGGCATCACCTTGGGTAGCGGCGTGGCGGTCGCGGAAACCGTAGAGTCGACCGGCACCGTGCTCAGCACTATCACCATCGGCCATATGAGCGACATCCACTACTTCCCTCTCGAATACTGTTATCAGAACGTGACGGCGGACAATTATAAGGATAGCGATTTCTACTATTCCATGACCGGCGACACCAAACTCGTTCTCGAAAGCGGTAACGTCCTTTACGCAAATATGGCAAGAGTGCTTGCAGACGCCGAAAAAGGCGAAGCACCTATGTATATGTTTGCATCCGGCGACCTCACCAAAAACGGTGAAAGAGTTGCGGAAATCGACGTAGCAAACGCACTCCGTTGGCTCCAAAACAGCGTGAGAGCACTCGGCACCGTCAACAAGGCGGACGGCACAAGCGTTGACTACACCAACTTCCAAATCTTCGCAACCGTCGGCAACCACGACCTGTATAACGGCACCGGCGCACTCTACGACAAGACGAGCGGTATCGGTTGGAATGCAGAAGGCATTACTGCGGCACAATTCGCAATGATCTTCAACGGACTCGGCTACCCCGAAATTGACAAAGCAGTCCTTGATGAAATCTACGGCGCGGACTACTGGGCATCCGAATACACTGGCGGATATATCGCATCCACCAACGCAAGCAACCTTGAAATCACCTACTACAACGATTCCCTTACGACAATTCAAAACAAGGGCACGGCGGCAACCGCAGAAGAAATTTCTCAAGAATATTCCAAAATCGGCGACGGCAGAAACCAAATCACCTTTGCGGCGCATATCAACAACAGTGCATATACCCTTTTCGTCATTGACTCCACGGACAGAGAACCCACCGATGAAATCGTCCCCGTGCAAATCAACCGCGTAGAATTTGATTTCAACTACAATTCTTCAAACTTCAACACCGCAGATTTCCGTCTTCTCGAAACAGATGCGGAAACCGGCATTGACAAATACGTCGAAATCACAAGCTATAACGAGGCTATCGCGGCATACGAAGCGGGAAAAACCGTCTATCGCAACACCAAACTCACCCACCTTTGCGGCGGTAGAATCGACGGCGCACTCTATCCCTTCCTTGAAGAAATAGTCGATAAATACTCTGTCGCGCCCGAAGCGGTTACCGAACCTACATTCATCTCCACTTTCCACCAAAATATCATGCCTCACTTCGATCAAGAGGATGAAATTTTGAAGGACTTCACGATGTACAACTGGGAATACACCTGCAAACGCTTCCTTGAACTCGGCATTAAATATACGTTCAGCGGTCACCAACACGCTTCCGACGTTGCAGAATACACCGACGCACAAGGCAGAACCCTTTATGAATTTGAGACTGGCTCTTTCGTCAGTCTTGACAGCCCTATCCGCTACGCAACCCTTACCCGTTACAACAAGGACGGCAAACTTGCGGAAAGCATGGATTCTTCTCTCTACCTTCTCGACAGTATCGGACAAACGCCCTTGAAGGCAACCCCCTCCACCGACGTTTTCAACCCTGCAAACGAATGGAACGAAGAAGCATATCAAGCGGCAATGGTAGCCTATAATGCGGCGACCACCGACACGGCGAAAGATGCGGCATGGGAAGACGTCGTTGCGGCAAACCCCAACTACTTCACCTACACTCTCCATCACGACGATTTCGATAGTCTTTCCTACAACGAATACATCTATCAAGAAATCTACGGACAACTCATCGACAGAGTTTTGAGCCACTATCTCAACGACAAACTTCTCACTACGGTTTACGGTCTCGTCGATACTTATCTCAGTGGTGGACTTTCAATTAGTGATGATTTCACCATTCCGGGACTCCTTCTCACCAAAATGGCAAACTATCTAGTTGATACCATTTGGTTCAATCTATACCCCGATGAAGACGGAAACGGCTACGGAGACTATGTGTTCGACGGCGTGACCTATGACAATATCATTGATATGGTCGTTGCAATAGCATATAGCATCATCGACATGGAATACGGCACCGAAGAAGCGGGCGGAAAACTCACTCTCGGTCAAATGGCGTCCTACGTTCTCGCAACTTCTTGTAGCGGTAACGAAATTTCTTCCGACCTTAGCACCATTCTCGACGGTGTTTCTGATGTGAACAGTCTCTACTACACCGCGAATTCTCCTTACGATGCGGCATATCGCAAACGTTATCAAGCGGCAATGCAAGACTTTGCAAACCAATGCGACAGCGGAAAACTCGTGTCCGATCTCGTTTGGGGCTTGCTCAATCCTCTTTATGCGGATGACAACTCCATTTTGAAAGCACTTCTCGAATACAAGTTTGACTTCACGAGTGTTTTGAATAATAGCGAAATCTCCACTCTTAATTCCATTCTTTCAGTGGTTGAAAATTTGGCATACAGCAGCTACGAAGTCGATATCACCGTCAATGCGGAAAACTTCGTAATTTACGACACTGTGAACGGACTTCTTCCTTTGATCAGTACCCTTCTCGGTGATTCTCTCGGATTCTCCTTCACGGGCACCGATCTTTATGAAATCGTTGACGGACTTCTCGAAAGTTACGTGACTGATAGTTTCTACGTCGGACTTGGCGGAATTGCAAAAGAAATCGTCGTAGCATTCGGTTCGGACGACACGGCGGACCTTGCGGACGTACAAGATCCCGCAAAGACGCTTGCAATCACTCCCACCGAAAAATTCGCGACCTTCACCGCAAACGGCAAGACGGTTACTCCGTCCTACGTGTCCGGTGTATATGCACAAAATATCGCAACGCAAGAGCTTGGCAGACTTCCCTCTTCTCTCACTGCAAACTTTGACAACGTGAACGGCACGACGACCTTCAACTTCTCCTACTACACCGCAGAAGAAGTCTTCACCGTCGTCAGATACCGCGAAGTCGGCACGCAAGAATGGAAGGACGCAACGGGCGCACACTGGAATATCTTTGATGAAACTTCTAGAGCACCTTTCTACAACTCTCTCAACAACCTTGAAGGCAACGTAACCGAAAACGGCGTCACTATCAACACCGTCACTTCTCCTCAATACGTGCCTCTCATCGACCTTGGTCTTCTCTGCCTCACCCACGGCGAAGTCTACTACGATGCGGAAGTCGACGGAAAAGAAGTCAAGATGTACTACAACTGCACCGAACGCGATGCGGCGATGACGGGTAGCGTACTCTACTGGAACCGCCACACCGTGACCATTAGCGGACTCAAAGAAGGCACTTCTTACGAATATCAAATCTACGGCGTGTATTACAACACCGACGGCGAAGAAGTCAACAGATGGGATCTCGCAAGCGGACTCGGCTACGACAAGAATTTCACTTTCACCACTGCAAAGACGAGCGGTGACTTCAAAGCACTTGTTATCTCCGATCCTCAAGGCATGATCCAATCCATGTACGACGTGACCGCAGACAAGATGAACACCCTTGTGAACGACGATAGAATCGCAGGATTCGACTTCATTCTCAACGGTGGTGACAATACGGACAACCCCAAGAACTTCGATCAATGGAAATTCTGGCTCAATCCTATCACCGGCATTCTTGCTAACACTTCTATGTTCTCCGTCGCGGGCAACCACGAGAACGAAACTTACGCGATCAGCAAGTTCTTCAACTACACTCAACCCGCAGGTGTAACCACCAATGCATACAACGGTGAAGCGAAACAAGACTACTACTCCATGGACTACTCCGGAGTGCACTTCGTATTCATTGACACAAACGATGCAGACGGTGAAAACGGACTTGGAACCACTCAATACAACTGGCTCGTGGACGACCTTACCAAAGCGAAGAACGCAGGCAAGACCATCGTCGTCATGATGCACAAGTCCTTGTACTCCACCGGTTCGCACACCAACGATAGCGAAATCGTCAAGATGCGCGAACAACTCTGCCCCGTCTTCGACACTTACGGAGTCAAGTACGTTTTCGCAGGACACGATCACGTTTACACCGAGACCAAACCCCAAGGCAATAGCGGAACGATCTACGTCACTCTCGGCACCATCGGCACGAAGTTCTACAACTATGTCGGCAACAACGACGACGTTATGAACGCACTCGATATGGACAAGACCGTTGATCACACTCTCGATCGTCAAACCTTCGGTTATCTCACGTTTGCGAACGGCGAACTCACTTACGAAGCGTACACCTTCGATGAAAACGGCAACGTCATCACCATGGCGGAATATCTTGCAGAACCCACGGCAAGCGGACTTAGCGCAGGCGCAATCGCAGGTATTGTCGTCGGATGCGTGGCATTCGTCGGCATCGTCGCGGCGGTCGTCGTAGTCGTTCTCAAAAAGAAAAAAGACGCAAAAGCCTAATAAAACTTGATTAAGGTTTTTCAGCCACCCGATTGGGTGGCTGTTTTTATATTAAATTTTTTATTGTATTTTTAATAGTTTGTTATATAATATAAGTATGGATAGAATTTCACTCAAAAGAGATGCAAAATCAGATATTCGCGGAAAAGTTTGGCTCGCATTCCAACCCTTTGCGGTGCTACTTTTCGTGGAATACGGAATAGGAATTTTCTCCCGCCTTGCGGACAATTATCAATACGAGTCGACGGGATATATCGTATTCACGGTCATCTACGCCGTGCTTGCTTTCCTGTATGCGATATTCAACTACCCGATAAACGTAGGTATTGCAAGGTATTTCCTATCCTTCACGCGCGGTGAATATAACCATTGGGTTGTGATATTCGACTCACTCCGCAATTGGAAACAATTCTGGAATCAATTCTTTGCAAACCTGCTTATCACCATTCTCACCGCACTTGGTTTGGCATGCTTCATCATCCCGGGGATTTACGTCGGACTTCTCTACTCGCAAACCGTCTACGTATTTGCGGAAAATCCCAACATGAAGTGGAAGGAAGCGATGAAACGCTCGAGAACAATGATGAAAGGTCACACGTGGGAATTTTTCGTGCTAGTCATATCCTTTATCGGATGGTGGATTTTGGTCGGCATTACCTTTGGTATCGCGTCCATTTACGTTGAACCTTACTTCACCTGCTCCACCGCAAGATATTATCGCTCGCTCTCCGCAGTCAGCGGATACGACGACGGATTCAGAGTCGAACCGAAACGCACGAAAGGCGATGACAATCCGTTTGATTTCGACCTAAACGACGACAATCCTTTCAAGGAAGACGATCCGTTCTCATAATCAAATATCTGCAAAACGCAAAAGAAAAACGCCCGCAAAGTCGGGCGTTTTTGTTTTGGTTGTCACAATCAATACTTCTCTCTCTTGACGTAGGAAGTGTGGAGAATTTCGTGTGCCTTGTGGGAGTTGGGCTCGCCGAAGTAGGTTTCGTAAATTTCCTTGATTGCGGGGTTTTCGTGGGACTTTCTGAGTTCCATATTCGCATCGGTGTCGTAAATCGCCTTTGCGCGAAGTGCCTTGACGTCTTGATTGTTGAGCACGTATGCGGATTTGATGGGTTGTCCACCGCCAGTTACGCAACCACCGGGGCAAGACATGACTTCGATGAAGTGATAGGGACTAGTGCCTGCTTTGACGTCTTCCATGATCTTTCTTGCGTTTGCAAGACCGTTGACAACGCAGACTTTGACGTCCATACCGCCGACCGTGTAAGTTGCTTCTTTGATACCATCGGTACCGCGGACTTCGTTCCAGTCAAGGGACGGAGCGGATTTCTTTTCAAGGAGTTCGTAGACGGTGCGGAGAGCCGCTTCCATGACGCCGCCGGTTGCACCGAAGAGCAGACCTGCACCGGATGCGATGCCGAGAGGTGCGTCGAATTTTTCTTCGGGAAGGTCCTCGAAGATGATGCCTTTACGTTTGATGAGTTTTGCAAGTTCTCTCGTGGTGATTGCGATATCGATATCGGGCACGCCTGCGGCGGATTGGTCCGCTCTACCCTTTTCAAACTTCTTCGCGGTGCAGGGCATGACAGACACGACGACTATATCTTCGGGGTCCATGCCGAGTTTTTCCGCATAGTAAGTCTTGCAGACTGCGCCGAACATTTGTTGCGGGCTCTTGCAAGAGGACAAGTGTGCAAGTTCGGTGGGGAAATTGTGTTCGCAGAACTTGATCCAAGCGGGAGAACAACTGGTAATCATAGGCAAAGTGTTGTTTTCGCCTTTTCCGAGCACTCTGTTGATAAATTCGGTGCCTTCTTCCATAATGGTTAGGTCTGCGGCAAAGTCGACGTCGAAAACGTCGTCGAAACCAATTCTACGAAGAGCGGCAACCATTTTGCCTTCCACGTTGTGACCGATACCCATTCCGAATTCTTCACCGAGACCGATACGGACGGAAGGAGCGGTGCCGACGATGACTCTCTTGTTTGGATCTGCAAGTGCTTCGAGAACGTCGTCGATTTCTTCTCTTTCGTGGAGTGCGCCGACGGGGCAAGCGACAATACATTGACCGCAACCGACGCATGCGACTTCGGACAAATTCTTTTCAAACGCACAACCGATATGAGTGTCAAAACCACGTGAGTTGGGTCCGATGACGGACACGGATTGATATTGTTTGCACGCCGCTACGCAACGACGGCAAAGCACGCATTTATTGTTGTCACGCACGATATAAGGAGTGGTCGTGTCGAGTTCGTAATGCACGGACGCACCGCTGAAACGGTGAGCGTCGCAACCAAGGTCCATAGCGAGAGTTTGAAGTTCGCAGTTATTGTTTCTGACGCAGTTCAAGCAATCTTGATTGTGGTCGGAAAGGATGAGTTCGACGGTAGTCTTTCTACTCGCCATGACTTTGGGAGAGTTGGTGAAGACTTCCATACCCTCGTTGACGGGGTAAACGCACGCCGCACAAAGACTTCTTGCACCCTTAACTTCGACCACGCACACACGGCACGCACCGATCGCGTTGATACCTTTGAGGTAGCAGAGAGTGGGGATTTTGATACCGGCAACTTTCGCCGCTTCGAGAATAGTGCTACCCTCGGGGACTTGCACTGCGATGCCGTTGATTTTTACGTTTATCATTTTTTTATCTTCCATATCGTCACCTCATTATTCTTTTACGATTGCGCCGAACTTACAAGTTTCGATACATTGACCGCACTTGATGCACTTGTTGACATCGATATCGAACTTCTGTTTGATGACGCCCGAAATCGCGCCGACGGGGCATTTTCTCGAGCATGCCGAACAACCTTTGCAAGCGTCGGTGATTTTGTATTGCACGAGACCTTTACACACGTGGCAGGGACATTTCTTGTCGACGATATGCGCAACGTATTCGTCGCGGAAATAGCGGAGAGTGGACAACACGGGGTTAGGTGCGGTTTGACCGAGTCCGCAGAGAGCGTTTTCTTTGATGTAGTAGCAGAGTTTTTCCATTTCGTCGAGGTCTTCCATAGTCGCTCTGCCGGTGGTGATTTTTTCAAGGTATTCGAGAAGTCTTCTCGTACCGATACGGCAGGGAGTGCATTTTCCGCAACTCTCGTCCACGGTAAATTCAAGGAAGAACTTCGCGATATCGACCATACAGTTGTCTTCGTCCATGACGATCATACCGCCCGAACCCATCATCGAACCGATACCGATAAGGTTGTCGTAATCGATAGGAATGTCGAAGTGTTCTGCGGGGATGCAACCGCCCGAAGGACCGCCCGTTTGCGCCGCTTTGAACTTCTTGCCGTTGGGGACGCCACCGCCGATGTCTTCGATGACGGTGCGGAGAGTGGTACCCATAGGGATTTCAACAAGACCGGTGTTGACGATTTTTCCGCCGAGTGCGAAAACTTTGGTGCCTTTGGACTTTTCGGTGCCCATAGACGCAAACCAATCCGCGCCTTTGAGAATGATTTGGCAGATATTTGCGTAGGTTTCGACGTTGTTGAGAATGGTGGGTTTGCCAAACAAGCCTTTGACTGCGGGGAACGGCGGACGAGGACGAGGCTCACCGCGGTTGCCTTCGATTGAAACCATAAGCGCGGTTTCTTCACCGCAAACGAATGCGCCGGCACCGAGACGAATGTCAAGGTCGAAATCGAATCCCGTATCGAGAATGTTTTTGCCAAGCAAGCCGTATTCTTTCGCCTGATTGAGTGCTATCTTCAAACGTTCGACTGCGATAGGATATTCCGCACGAACGTAGATATAACCTTGGTGTGCGCCGATTGCGTAACCTGCGATCGTCATTGCTTCGATGACTGCGTGGGGGTCGCCTTCAAGAACGCTTCTATCCATAAACGCACCGGGGTCGCCTTCGTCGGCGTTGCAGCATACGTATTTGACAGGACCAGGAGAGTTTGCGGCGAATTGCCATTTCATACCCGTGGGGAAGCCTGCGCCTCCTCTACCTCTCAAACCGCTCGCCTTGATGACGTCGATGACTTGTTGGGGAGTCATTTCGGTGAGGACTTTGATGAGTGCCTGATAGCCGTCGTATGCGATATATTCGTCGATTTCTTCGGGGTTGATGACGCCGCAGTTGCGGAGTGATACTCTGGTTTGTTTCTTGTAAAAGTTGGTGTCCGAGAGCGCCTTGACCGAGACGTTGGAGGTATCTTTGTGGAGCAAACGAGAAACGATACGTCCCTTTTCGATATGCTCTTCGACGATTTCTCTGACGTCTTCGACGGTGATACCTGCGTAAAACGCGCCTTCGGGATAGACAATGACGACGGGACCGACCGCGCAAAGACCGAAACAACCGGTTCTTACGACGTTGACGTCGCTCTCAAGTCCCTTTTCTTTCAAGAGATTTTGAAATTCGGTGTAGATTTCTCCGCTGTGATTGCTCGTACAACCCGTACCGCCACAGACGAGAACGTGACTTCTAAACATATGCGTTCCTCCAATTAGTCGTTTGTAACGAGATAGTCAGTGCAGATATTGCCGTTGACCACGTGATTTGCAACCACTTGTTTTGCCTTTTCAGCCGTCATGTGAACATAGGTAACCTTCTCTTGACCGGGGACGAAAACCTCGACGATAGGTTCGAGTTTGCACATGCCAAAGCATCCGCTCCTCGTAACTTTCACGTTTTTGAGACCACGGGTAGCAACTTCGTCGATAAACGCGTTGTAGACGGGGCGAGCGCCGGCAGAGATACCGCAGGTCGCCATACCGACGACGATACGAGTTTCTTTCTCGGTTTCGCTGTTGTCACGCAGAATTATTTCAGATTGCATTTTGTCTCTGATAGCCTTAATATCGGCAATACTCTTCATAACTTTGCTCCTCCAATATTTATAATATTATCTTTTATCATATCTCTCACGAACACGAGAATTTCGGGGGTATCGACGGGGATTCCGCCGAGTTCCGCTTTGAGTTCTCGCGTGTCGAAATCGAACGTGTTATTATTGACCGCAACGTGCAAACGGAAGTCCGTATCCTTCTCGCTCGACAGAAGCGTAACCATAGTGTCCGCAAGGTCGCCGAGAGGTGCGCGGTCTATATGACTGATTTGAAAGGTCGCTTTCACACTCGTGCCGACTCCCTTTTCGGACGAGATTTCAAACTTTCCGCCCGCCATTTCTGACGCCATTTTGAAAAGGGGTATGCCCATACCGACTTTTCTCGTCGTTCTCGTAGTGGTGAAAGGGTCGGTCACTCTGGCAAGAAATTCCTTGTCCATACCCGTGCCGTCGTCAACGATAGAAACGGTCAAAAGGTCGTCCGTAGCGACGACATCAATCTCCACGAGTTTGGCTTTCGCCTTGACGGAATTTTCCGCAATATCGAGTATATTCAGAGCGATTTCTCTCATATTATTTTCCTTGTTTCAGTCTATCGACGAGAGCGGATACGCTATATTCGTCAAGGTCGATAGAGCCTTTTTGAGATATATCGTCAAGCACGTGTGCGTCGCTATCGACGATAATCAAGCGGTCTTTCCACTTGTCAAAGTCGCTTTCGTCGCATTTTGACGACAACTCAACCGTCGGATACGCATTCGAAATCGAGCCGAGAATTGCAACCATTCCGTTGCCTTCCCTGTCGATATGCGCGGGAATTGCCACTCCGTCGTATCTCATTGCAATTGTGGGCAAGTCGTCGGAGGATATATCCGCACTGTCGAGAAGCATACTTTCTTCCTTGCCTATAATCTCGTCGTCTTCGTCAAGCACGAGTTGCTCACCGAAAATATCTTCCCTATTCTTTCTCTTCGAGAAAGGTATCTCGTTTGCAAACGCCGTCAAGTCCTTGTACGTCTTGAACAAACATAGCACGTGGACGTCTTCTTTGGTCTGCACTTCGATTGCGGGGACTACTTTCACGCCGTATTCTTCCCCCGCCCTAATCGCGACTTCCACGTTTCTAGTTGAATTGTGGTCGGACACCGCGACGAAATCGAGTCCCAATATCTTTGCAGTACCTACTATCGTGACGGGAGTCATATCGTTTTCCGCACACGGAGAGAGTGCGGAATGTATATGCAGGTCGTAGGTGAATTTCATCACAACTTCCCTTGCAACTTGCAAGCGGCGGAAAACGCGTCGAGATTTGTCGAATAGAGATTTATGCCCTGCGCCTTGACTTTTTCAAGCAAAGCGTCGTCGGGCTCCACACCTTCGCAAAGCACCACCATACCGACGTCGGCAAGGGTTGCGACAGCACATACGTTGACGTTTGACATGACGGTGAGCCACACGGAGTCTTGCGGTGCCTTTCCCATAACGAAACTGAGAAAATCCCCCGAATATCCGCTGACGATTTTCCTTTCGTCGTCCGCAACGTTAAGCGGAACGGCGTCTATTAACTTTGCAACGTCACACACGATCATTTTTTGTTTTCCTCTTCTTTTTTGCGGTAACAGACGGTATCTTTCGGGATGACTCCGTTGACCAAATCTTCTGCAAACGCTCTGCAACTCGGCGCACCGCACATACCGCAGTCTACGAGAGGCAGTTTTTCAAGGTTTTCTTCGATTTCCATCATCTTGTTGAGAGCGGTCGTCCTGTCACTGTCAAGGACGAATACGTCTTTCACCATAGGATTGAATTCCCACGTGAAGTAGTCTTTCGAGAGTCCCGTATCCCCCACGCTCGCCATATTGGACGAGAGTTTTCTCGACAAGTGATTGATTCTGCTTCTTGCAACGAAGGGGTTTTCGACGTTCATAACGCCGCCTACGCAACCGCCCGTGCAAGCGTTGAGTTCTATGAACTCAATATCGTCAAGGCTTCCGTCTTCGATAGCCTCAAGAATTTTCACACAACTTTCAATGCCGTCCGCCGCAATGGTTTTGTCGCGGTAGATTGCGTTAGCCTCACCCCTGCTCATACCCCAATTCAGACCTATCGCGCCCATTTTGGAAATAGGTTTGATTTCGGTGAGATTTTTCATCGCAGGCACAAGGTGCATATATGCGTCCGACGTGGACAACACTCTGTCAACGTAGGGACGAATGACTCCGATACCCATTTTCAGTGCGAACACTTTCGCGGGACAAGGAGAGATGAAATAGACTCCTATATCGCTTTCGGGAATACCCCTTGCGACCGCCCTTTCCTTTGCAAGTTTTGCCGCCACGTCGACGGGGGCAAGCACGGGCAAAAGATGCTCGCTCAAATTGTGATATTTCATCATTATGAGTTCTACGATAGCGGGACAGGCGGTGGAGATTATAGGTTTCTTCAACTCACCTTTGTCCAAAATCAACTTGGTGACTCCGCTAATATACTCCGCGGACAAACCGACTTCGGCGACTTCGTCGAATCCGAGTGCCAAAAGTCCGTTGAGCACGGTGTCGATATTTTCAAGATTGTTGAACTGTCCGTAGAGAGAAGGGGGCGGAAGCACGATTTTATATTTGAAATCGTTCAGGCTATCCCACGAGTCGTGAGAAGGGAGTTTCGCGTGATGAGGACATAGACGCACGCACTCTCCGCAACCTATACACCTTTCGTAAGCTACGCTTGCCTTTCCGTCGCGGACTCTGATAGCCTCGGTCGGACAACGGCGCATGCAAGTAACGCACCCCTTACATTTTTCGGGGTCGAGCATAACCGTATGCAACGCTTTTTCGTCAAGGACGCAACTTATTTTTCTCTCTTGTTCCATATCAACCGAAGTATATAGTCATCCTAATCGTAGTGCCGACTCCGACGGTGCTTTGAATATCGAATTCGTCCGTGTACTTCTTCATATTCGGAAGCCCCATACCCGCGCCGAATCCGAGTGAACGCACGTCTTCGGGAGCGGTCGAGTAGCCGGGAGTCATGGCAAGATCGATATCCTCTATCCCCTTGCCGTTGTCGGAGAGCACGATAGTGATTCTATCGACGTAGACGTCAACTATCGCAACGCCCCCGCCGGCGTGGATGACCATATTTATTTCCCCTTCATACATCGCGATTGCGACTCGTCGAATATCTTGCGGTGGCACGCCCAACTTTTTCAGGGTGCTTTTGACCGCTTCGGAAGCGGAGCCTGCAGACGCGAAATTGTTGCCTGCGACGAGATACTCTTGATGTATGAATTGGCTCATTACGCTTTTATCCCCGCGCCGTACAATATGCCCGAAGTTTCAAACATATTGCGCTTTGTGGTGATGACCACGATACCGTTTTGAGTGGCGAGATTGACCACGCCGTCGTCGAGAGTCTTTCCCCTGACGACGATTATGCAACCGATATCCACCATCATTGCGGTGCGAACTATTTGCGGATTTACGAGCCCCGTGACGAGAATGCCTTGGTCGCGCGAAAACGCCAACACGTCACTCATCATATCCGAGGAAAATGCGGAGAACACTTCGTTTTCGGCAAGGTCCGCATTACACTCGATTTTTCCGTCTATTAACTTTGCGATTTCGGAAATTTTCATAATTACTCCGCAACGGGATGTGATTTAGCGATATTTTTCGATGATTCCGTGGACTTGGTCGGTGGTGACTTTGCCGTATACGTCTTCTCCTACGAGCATGACGGGGGCAAGTCCGCAACATCCTACGCAACGAGTCGCAGTGAGCGAAAAACGACCGTCGGACGAAGTTTGACCGTCTTTCAGACCAAGTTCGGTTTCGAGTTTCGCAAACACGTCACCGCTACCCTTGACGTAGCAAGCAGTGCCAAGACATACGCTAACTGCGTGTTCGCCTTTGGGATTGAGCACGAATTGGCTGTAGAAAGTCGCGACTCCGAAAACTTCTTCGAGAGAAATTCCGAGTTCTTCGGCGACCATACGTTGCACTTCGATAGGAAGATAGCCGTAAATGCCTTGTGCGGCTTGAAGAGCAGGCATAAGTGCGCCGGGCATTTTGGCGATTTCTTTGAGTTCCGCTCTGAGATTTGCTTCCTGTTCCGCCGTGCCTTTGAACGCAACCGTCGTCAGATTGATTTTTGACATATTGTCCTCCAAAAATTGCTTTTACTTAATAGGAAGAATTTATAAATAAATTCAGTCTAAAATATAATATCATATATCCCGAAAAAAATCAATACCGATAACGTTATTTCGATAAAATCGTATCGAATTTTTTGTAGCGATTAAAATACGCTTGTTTAGATAATCGAATTGCAATATTAGCGGAAAATTTTTCCGAAAAAACGACAAAAAGAAAGACGGCAAACTGCCGTCTTGTGAAAACCGATATTCTAACCGAGTCAATTCGGATAATATCTGGGCATGCGTCTTTTGTGTGCGCTCACTTTTTCCGCTCTTGCGATTTTGTTTCTCGCCTCGTCGGAGATTTCTCCGCCCTTGATATATGCGGTGACTTCCGCATAAGTTACGCCGAGTTCCGCCTCGTCCGTTTGCCCCGGGAAAAGTCCCGCGGACGGTGCTTTTTTGATGATATTTTCGGGCGCGCCGAGATATTCGAGCATTTCGTAAACTTCGGGCACGGTTAGATCTGCAATCGGGTTGAAATCACACGCTCCGTCCCCCCATTTCGTGAAGTAGCCGAGAGTGATTTCGCAGAGGTTTCCCGTCCCTGCGACGAGATAACCTTTCGACTGCCCGAGAGCATACAAAACCGACATTCTAAGGCGGGGATTTACGTTTATACCCGCCATTTTGACGGAGTAATCAGATACCGAATTTTCCGTCAAATTCTCGCCGAGTGCGCTCAAAAACGCTTCCTTCGTTTTCGTCAAATCCACTTCGATTTGTTCGATGCCGAATTTCTTTCCCGCGGCTATAGCGTCGTCGCGGTCACTGCCGTAGTTTTGTGCGGATTGACAAGGCATCACGACGCCCAAAACGTTTTTCGTCGCAAGGGCGCAGAGTGCGCCTACAAGAGTGCAGTCCTTTCCACCGCTATTGCCGTAAATAATACCTTTCGCACCGCTTTCGTCAAGGATACGTTTAATCCACTCCACTCTCATGGCTACGCTTTCGGAAACGTTCATAATACACCTCGAAATTTTGCTGATATGATTTTAACACAACCGCATAGAAATATAAAGTTTTTTGAGAAAATTCTCTCGAAATTCTGCGAAAATCCCGTTTTCTACCCCATCGAATGCAAAAAAAATCATATTTTTCCAATATTTGCTAAAATTGGGTCTTGAAATCGCGTCAATATAAGGGTATAATATATCTACAAATAAAAAAATTACATAAAAAGGAGAATTTTTATGAGAAAAGCATTTATATGCCCCACCAAGTACGTACAAGGCGAAGACGAACTTTTGAACCTCGGTTATTTTGTTAAGACCTTCGGCAAAAAAGCACTTCTTATCGCAGACCCCTTTGCGCTTAACCTCGTCAAAGACAAACTCGAAGCAACCCAGAAAAAATACGGCGTTGAATTCATCTCTTGCGGCGACGTTTTCAAAGGCGAATGTTCCAGAACGGTTGTAAAACAACTCCAAGAAATCGCAAAACAAAACAAATGCGCATGCACCATCGGTCTCGGTGGCGGCAAAGCAATCGATACTTCCAAATGCGTAGCGGCAGGCAGCAACCTTATCATCTGCCCCACCATCGCGGCAACCGACGCACCCACCAGCCACTCCGCAGTTCTCTACACCGACAATCACGAATTTGACGATTACGCATACTTCCGTCAAAGCCCGTCCGTCGTTCTCATCGACCTCAACGTCATCGCAAACGCACCTTCTCGTTTCCTTGTCAGCGGTATGGGCGACGCACTCTCCACCTACTTTGAAGCAAGAGCAAACGTCAATTCCGTCTCCAACGTCAACGCAGGTCTCCCCTGTGGCGCGAACAGAGCGAAAGGCACCCTTCTCGGCTACGGCACTCACACCGCGGCGGCACTTGCAGAACTCTGCTATCGCAACCTTATCTCCGACGGTCTCAAAGCAAAATATGCTTGCGACAACAACGTCGTCACCCCTGCTTTTGAAAAGATCGTTGAAACCAACATCCTTTTGAGCGGTCTCGGATTCGAATCCGCAGGTCTTGCAGCGGCACACGCAATCCACGACGGTATCACCATCGTCCACGAAATCCACGACAACAACTTCCACGGTGAAGTCGTCGCATTCGGCACCATCTGCCAACTCGTGCTCGAAAACGCTCCCGAAGAAGAACTCTACGAAGTCCTCGACTTCTGCCTCTCCGTCGGTCTCCCCGTCTGTATCAAAGACCTCATGACAAACAAGAAGACCGGTGAAGTCGCAAGAGAATCCCTCACCGATGAAGAACTCGTCGCAATCGCAGAAAAGACCTGCATCCCTGACGAATCCATTCACAATATGCCTTTCGCAGTCACTCCCGACATGGTCGTCGCGGCAATCAAGACCGCAGACGCAATCGGCTACGACTACAAATACGGCGTGGAACTCTAATTCAAAAATATTCGGAAACGGCGCAATTTAATTGTGCCGTTTCTTCATTAAGGAGACAGAAAATTATGAAAAAAATAATGAATACTCCCGAGACTTTCGTCTACGATATGTGCCACGGTCTCGCCAAAGCGCATCCCGAACTCGAATTTATCGAAAAATTCAAAATCGTCAAGAAAAAAGAAATCAATCCGAATAAAGTCAGTTTGATTTCGGGCGGTGGCTCCGGTCACGAACCTGCACACGCAGGTTTCGTCGGAAAAGGTATGCTCGACTGCGCCGTCTGCGGTGACGTCTTTGCATCCCCTTCCCAAATCCAAGTCTACAACGCAATCAAAGAAGTCGCGACCGAAAAAGGCGTCCTTCTCATCATCAAGAACTACTCCGGCGACGTCATGAACTTCAACAATGCGGCGGACCTTGCAAAAGAAGAAGACGGCATCAAAGTCGATGCAGTCTACGTCAACGACGATATCGCAGTCAAAGATAGTCTTTACACCGTCGGTAGACGTGGAGTTGCAGGCACCGTTTTCGTGCATAAGTGCGCAGGCGCGGCGGCAGAACAAGGCAAATCCCTTGAAGAAGTCAAAGCGGCGGCAAACAAAGCAATCGACAACGTTCGTTCCTTTGGTTTCGCACTCACTTCCTGCACTCCCCCCGCGAAAGGCACTCCCATCTTCGATATCAACGACACCGATATGGAATTTGGCGTAGGCATCCACGGTGAGCCCGGCAGAGTCACCGAGAAACTCATCTCCGCAGACGAACTCGCAAAACGTATCGTCAAAGACCTTCTCGAAGATCTCAATGCGAAGAAGGGCGACGAAGTCGCAGTCATCATCAACGGTTTCGGCGCGACTCCTCTCTCCGAACTCTACCTTCTCAACAACTCCGTCTACAACGAACTCGAAGCACACGGCATCCAAATCCATAAGGAACTCGTGGGCAACTATATGACTTCTCTCGATATGGCGGGCGCATCCATCACCGTCATGAAACTCGACGACGAACTCAAAGCACTCATCGACTACCCCGTTTCCACCCCTGCTCTCACTTGGGGCGGCGCAATGAACGAACAAGCGGCAGCGGCAGTCGAAGCGATGAACGCAATCGCAAAAGCACTCGGCGTTACCCCCACTCAAACCACAGCGGAAGCCAAAGTCGAGAAAAAAGCGGTAGCGGCAAAAAAAGCGGAAGCAGTCTACGAAGTCAAAGGCGAAGCGAAAGTCGGTGAAACCATCAACACCCCCGCTTTCGTCAAAATCGTCGACAAAATGGCGGACGTAATCATCGAAAACGAAGTCCCCTTCTGCGACGCAGACAAAATGGGCGACGGCGACTTCGGTATGTCTATCGCAAAAGGCTTCAAACAACTCAAAAAAGACTGGGCGTCTCGCGATAAAGCGAATATCGGCGCATTCTTGAAGTCCTGCTCCGAAATCATCATGGAATACTGCGGCGGCGCAAGCGGTCCTATCTGGGGAAGCGCATTCCGTTATGCAGGCAAAGCGGTGGACGGCAAAGAAGAAATCACCCTTCAAGACCTTGCAGACCTCTTCCAAGCGGCAAATACCGGCGTTTACGAAACCGGCAAAAAGTCCTTCGGCAAAGGCGCAGTCGTGGGCGATAAGACTCTCGTCGACGCATTGAAACCCTGTGCAGACGCTCTCACCAAATCCGCACTCGCAGGCGACAAACTCATCGACGCAATCGACAAGGGCGCAAAAGCGGCGGTCGCAGGCGCGGAAAGCACCAAAGCAGTCGTTGCAACTCTCGGCAGAGCGGGCACCGTCGGTGAAAAATCAATCGGCTACCCCGATGCAGGCGCATACGGTCTCGGCGTAATCTTCACCGAACTTGCTAAATTCATCAAAAAGATGAAATAATCAAAACCAATCCAATAAAAATCCACCAGTTCAACTGGTGGTTTTTAATTTGAGGGTAAAACCCTCTG
>CAZJZV010000022.1:0-22033 GCA_964550635.1 uncultured Bacteroidaceae bacterium | reverse complement strand
AACGGCCTTCTAAGCCGTGTGTCGGGGGTTCGAATCCCTTCAGGCTCGCCAAAACAGCGAGGCTGAAATAAGAGCCTTGCAACGTGGTGGGTATAGCCCAGCTGGTTAGAGCGCCAGGTTGTGGCCCTGGAGGCCGTGAGTTCGAATCTCACTACTCACCCCACATATTTTTTTCGGTTTTAGCAAAAACCGAACGAAGGGGTATCGCCAAGCGGTAAGGCAACGGATTTTGATTCCGTCATTCGTTGGTTCAAATCCAGCTACCCCTGCCAAATGACTCACTAGCTCAGTCGGTAGAGCACCGCACTTTTAATGCGGGTGTCCGGAGTTCGAGCCTCCGGTGGGTCACCAAAAAACAACACGGACATTTTTCCGTGTTGTTTTTTTATCCAAGTCGCAGACTTGTGTGACCAACGGAGGCTTTTTCGTTGCTTTGCAACGAATGCACGATGAAATCGTGCCGAACTCCGGTTCCCGGACTGACGCTTCACTCACGTGAGCGAGCTCACCCGTTTCGCTATTTACGCGCGTTACGCCTTGCTACGAGCCTCTCGGTGGGTCAAAAAATAGCATCGCCACGATGCTATTTTTATCCATTGCGAAAGCAATGGCATGTAATCACGCCTGCGGCGTGTATGTAATCGCCGAAGGCGCATGTCATCACGCGAAAGCGTGTATCAACTTTCGCAATGATTACATGCAAAGCTCTGTTTTGATTACATACAATACTGCGTATTGATTACATGCAACGGCTTTGCCGTTGATTTCCACCGTAGGCTTTTTCGTTGCTTTGCAACGAATGTACGATGAAATCGTGCCGAACGCGTCACAAGGCACTTTGCGCAATGCCCTCTGCGACGGCTTTCTGTGCGCCATGCCTTGCTCCATTTTCCCCTTCTGCGAAAACTGCGCCTGTGCTAACAAAGTGCGTAATCAAATTGTCGTTGGCTTGTTTTCGCAGTGGGGATACCCCTATGTTACAAAAACAAACTGCGCAGCAATAACACTTCTCAAAGAGAAATATCACTGCGTAGCAATATCACTTCGGCAGAGCCGAAATATAATTCACTTTGTTTTCATTGTCGGGGGTTGTTTGAAAAACATATTGTAAAATTTGCGCGGGCGTGGTATTATTGATTGGAGGGATAATATGAAAACACTACTGAAACTATTGATTACACTTGTCGTTATCGTTGCGGTGATTGCGATTATATTCGTCGTCATTATCAATTT
Source organism: uncultured Bacteroidaceae bacterium (assembly GCA_964550635.1). Lineage (GTDB taxonomy): Bacteria > Bacillota > Clostridia > Christensenellales > CAG-917 > RGIG4097. The sequence continues at coordinate 20,800 of CAZJZV010000022.1, read as the reverse complement.
GACGCCGAGAAAACTCGGGCTTGCGGACGTCAAGGTCGGGGAAGAAACCATTGAAGAAATGGGATTTGCCGATTTCAAGTTGCTTGATATATACAAGTTTTTCAAGACGCTTGCGCACCCTGATGAAAGCAATATCGTGAAAAACGCTCCGACAAATTCGGATAAAGCGGTCGCGGAGAATAATGCGCAGGGTAGCTCTATCGTCGGGGAAGACGGTAAGGCGGACTTTGGCAAGTTGCTTGAAGGGGAAGTGCGCTACGACAACGAATATTTGATTGCGTATACGGACAAATCCTTGGCGCATATCTTCTCGTCGATGGTTGAGAGCGCGTCTAACGACTCTGCGGACGAATCGTTGAAATATATATCAGATCTCGGCGCAACCGTAAGAGAAGTCAGTATAGCGGGCAAGAATGCGGACGGAACTGCAACTCTTCGTATCGTGCTTGAGATTTCTCTCGGCTCGATAAAAAGCGAAGTTGAGGCGGCGTTGCCTTCCGCGATTGCGAAGGTTTTGCCCATGCCCGAAAAGGTGTTTATCGCATCCTATGTGACTATGAGCGCAAACGAGGAGGGTAAAATCGTTACTACGAGTCAATCCGTCAAGATAAACGACGAGGACAACGCACTCTCTCAAGCGATATTCAAAGTGCTTGCAAACAAGGCGGGCGCAAGCGATGCGGACGATGCAAAGGGTATCGTGAATGAAAAAATCGGTGAAGGTTTCTCCTACGTCGTCGGCAATCTTGGAAAGGTCGGCACGGCGGATACGGACGGCGGTAGTCCTGCGGAAGTGACGGGCAACGTTGTGCTTGGCGCGGGCGGTATCGAGAACGGACAAATCACCGTCATAACCTACAAAAAAGCCTAATAGAATATCGAAATCATAAAAACGGTATCGTGTCAAAGCGATACCGTTTTTGTTATTATTTTATCTCCGTTGACGACGCAATAAGCGTAGGTCGGGTTTATGGGCGAGCATAGCGCGCCGGGGTTGACGAAGGTTATGCCGTGGTCGGTTGCTTCGTAGGCTTCGTGGGTGTGTCCGAAAAACACCGCGTTGCACCCGAGTTCTTCCGCACGCAGTCGCAAGGGCAAATAGCTTTGCCTGACTCCGTATGCGTGTCCGTGGGTGAGAAAGCATTTTACACCTTCGATTTCTACTACTTCTTCGATTGGGAAAGCTGGGTAGTCGTTGTTGCCGTTGACGGCGTAAAGTCCCTTGTGGAAGAGCAGGTCGCCGAGCATAGAAATGCCGTCGCCGAGCCAGAAAAAATAATCCGCCTCGTTGATGACGGATTTAAGTTTTTCGGGGATTGGCGTATAGTGGTTGTCGGACACGACTACTATTGTTTTCATTGTTCGTTTTTGAGAATTTCAAGGGTTTTGCGGAGCGCTCTACCGCGGTGACTGACTGAGTTTTTCTCGTCGGAAGTGGCTGCTGCGAAGATTTTGCCCAAATCGTAGCTATAAAACACGGGGTCGTAACCGAAACCGTTTTCGCCTTGGGGCGCGAATGCGATTTCTCCGTCAACTCTGCCTTCGGCAACGAGTTCTTTACCGTCGGGGTAGCAGACCGCGATAACCGTGCAGAAATGCGCCGTACGCTTTTCTTTGGGCACGTCGCGCAGGCAGTCGAGCAATTTTGCGACGTTCTTCTTGTCGTCGTGTTCTTCGCCTGCAAAACGCGCGGAATACACTCCGGGTGCGCCGTCGAGAGCATCTACCATAAGCCCCGTGTCGTCGGCAAGGGAAACCATACCCGTAAGGTCGCGGATAGTGCGTGCCTTGATGAGAGCGTTTTCGAGAAGGGTGGAGCCTGTTTCTTCGATTTCTATATCGAAACCGAGTTCCTTTATGGATTGCATGCTTTCAAAGCATCCGCCTAAAATCTCTTTTATTTCTTTGAGTTTATGTTGATTGTTGGTTGCGATAGCAAGGTTCATTCGTTCTCTCCGTTGATGAGTTCTTCGATGGGTGTAACTTCCGCGTTTTGGAAGAACATAGCGGATTCTTCGGCGGATTTGAGTTCTTTTTTATCGTTGAATTTGATATTTTCGAGAGCGGTTTTGGTGGAGTTTGCGTTCTTCATATAACTCAAAATCGAGTTTGCGACGTTCAAGAAGTGGTCCGCGACACGCTCTGCGTTGGATGCAAGGGAGAGATAAGGCGCGCCTATATCGGGGGAGCAGATACCTTGGTCGAGTCTTGCGATATGGCGGTCGGACATTTGCTCGGTGAGAAGGTCGACTTTATCTTCGATTTGGTAGGCGTCCTTGAAGGATTCGACGTCGTGGTTGACGTAGACTTTCATGACTCTCTCGTAGAGTTGACCGATGAGTGCTTGAAGTTCTCTGATTTCGTCGATAGCGTCGTCGGAGAAGCCCTTGTTGACGGACTGGAGTTTTTCGGCGTATTCCATGATGTTTTCCGCATAGTCGCCTATACGTTCAAGGTCGCTTATTGAGTGGAATACGGTGGAGATATAGACGTTGTCGGTTTCGCTCAAATCGGTCTTGGACAACTTGACGACGAAACTCGTGATTGCGCTATTGAGATAGTTGAGATGTTCCTCGTTTTTGCGGAAGTGATCCGCCTTGTCGAAGTCGAGAGTGCAGACGGTGTCGAGTGCGAGATTGAAGTTTTCCATTGCGACTTCCGCCATTCCGACGATTTCGTTTTTGACTTGTACGACTGCGATAGGGGGAGTTTTCAAGAAGTGGTCGTCGATATAATTGAGATGTTCGGGGGACAATTCTCTGTTCTTTGACTTGCGTTCGGGGACGAGTTTTTCGGTGAGTTTGACGAAAGGTCCGATGAGCGGTGTGAACAGAGCGACGGTAAGTGCGTTGAACAGGGTGTGGAACATGGACAAACGCAAAGGAATAAGGGCGTCGGTCGGGAACATTCTTTCAAACAACCAACCCATAGTGAGCCAACCGCCCGTAGCCGCAGTGATGATTTCGACGACGGCAAGGAACAAGAACACACGAACTATGTTCGTGATCAAGTGGAAAACCGCTATGCGTTTTGCGTTTGTATCCGTGCCTATGCAGGCGAGCAGAGCCACGACGACCGCACCGATATTGCTACCGAGCATAAGGAAGATGCCTTGGTCGAGAGAGATGAGATTGGACACGAGCATCGTGATCGCGATAGACGACGTGACCGACGAACTTTGAATTATAGCAGTGAGAATGATGCCGATAAATACGAGAACCACGGAGTAGCCGGGGAAGTTGATGGATGCGATGAAAGAACGAATGGATTCTTGTTCGGAGAAGACTTTCATCGAGTTGCTCATCGTGGACAAGCCTACGAACAAAAGTCCGAAAGCGGCGATCATACCGCCGATTTTCTTAGTGGAATCCTTTTTGCCGAAGTAGAGAATGAATGCGCCTACGCCTGCGAGCGCGGTGAAAACTATTGTTGCGGACACCGCCGAACTGCCACCGCCGAGCAAGCCGATTGCTACGATTTGACCTGTTATCGTTGTGCCGAGGTTTGCGCCGAGGACGATTGCCGAGCCTTGCATGACGGACATAAGTCCTGCATTGACGAAACCGATGACCATGACCGACGTCGCACCCGAACTCTGAATGAGAGCGGTAGCGGTCACGCCGATACCCACGCCGAGCGCATTGCTTTTCGAGGTTTTGGCAAACAGTTGTTTGAGTCTGTTTCCGCCTATGGATTCGAGATAACCGCCGATGAGTTTAATGGCGATGAGAAATACGCCGATACCGGCGAGAAGTCCGAGAAGTTGAGCGATGATTTGTCCTACCGACATAATGCCTCTAATTCGTTATCGTGACCTTATTCAGGTTTCTGGGCGCGTCGGGATTGAGTCCTTTGGCGTCGCAGAGTAGGGCGACGAAACGTTGCATTGCGACGAGATAAACGACTGTTTGTTCGTAATCGGCGACGGTGGGCATATCGACCGTGAAGTCCGCGACGGATTTGACGTCGTCGATATCCGTGAAAGCAACGAGATAGGCGCCTTTTTCTTTCAAGTCGCGAGCGACCGCGACGTAGTTGTTTTTATTGTTGCCGTCGGGGGCGAAAAGGATCACGGGGAGTCCGTCTGACACGAGTGCTTTCGGACCGTGTTGGAATTCGTTTACCGACGAAGAATAGGTGAATAGATAGCAGGTTTCCATGAGTTTCAACCCGCATTCCTTTGCGACCGCCTCAGTCAAAAGACGGGACAGACATACGACTTGTTTCGCGCCTGTCAAGGCGGGGGAGAAGTCGCCGATTTTCGCATTCAGTGCGGAGTCGAGTCCGCCCAGAGCAAAGTCGGACGGAATTTCTTTTCCTGCAAGTGCGTAGGCGAGAGTTTCGAGAGCGACAATTTCCGCGGTCAAAGTTTTCGTTGCCGCAACCGCCTTTTCTTCCCCTGCGGAGAGATAAAGAAGATAGTCGCAAATTTGAGATAGGGGAGCGTCTTGATAGTTGCAACAAGCAACGGTCAGTGCGCCTTGCGCTTTCGCTTTGTTTGCAAACGCTATGGTGTCGGGACCTGCGCCCGATTGGGACACGACGATATAAAGAGAGTCGGACAAATCCCTGTCGACGTCGAAAACGGTTGCGATAGAGGGATATTCGAAGGTGAGAGAATAATTCGTCAGGGTTTCCAAGAAAAATTTGAAAGCGATGCCTGCGTGAAGGGAACTCCCTCTGCCCGCCAAGAAAACTCTTTTGATATTGCGACGTTTCATTTCGTCGGCAATCTGTTTTGCAACGGGGACACAAGCGGATATTGCACCGCTCACGACCGCTTTTGCTTCTGCGAGTTCGATCATCATTTGCGACATATAACACCTCGCGATATTAGTAATAAGATTATATCGAAAATATTTGTCTATGTAAAACGTTTGTAAAGATTTTGTAAAATTTTCATTAAGCAATGGGGAAAGAGCGGATTTGAAAATCGTCAAAAATGCGAGAAAATCAAGGGACTGAAAACAGGGAAGAAAGGTGAAAAATCAAGCACTCATATTCAATCGCACAATCAGGTTTGCTTTGCGCAAAACGAAAAAGATAGCGGGTTAGAATGCCGAAAACCTAATTTTTGGCAAAAGGTTTGAAGCCGTCTTCTTCGTGAAGATTTCCCGTCAAATCGTTGCCGAGTACAACCCCTCTGACAATGGAATTGTAGCCGAATTTGTCGCGGATTTTGTCCACGCTTTTTTCGAGTTTGTCTTCTTTTTCGTCCTTTTCGCCGAAAAGACAAAGTTGTTGCATTCCGCCGTCTTCGAGTTTTATTGCACCCACGGTTATCGCTCTCAACGGAGTGGGGAAAGTGTGCATTTCTTTGAGCAGAGAAATTGCGTTTTCGGCAATATCCGATGCGTTAGAAGTCGGAAAAGACAGTTGTTTTTGTCTTGAAATCCCGTCGAGAGTTTCGGCGTATCTGATTGCAAGACAAACACCCGAGCAGGATAGTCCGTACTTTCTCATCCTGACCGCTACAAGTTCGGAAAGTGCGTAAATCACGATTTTTGCGTCGGTGAGAGAAGTCACGTCTTTCGGGGTGGTCGTGCCGTTTGAAATGCTCTTCGGGATATGCACGTCGTAGTAGTGCTTGACTTCGTCTTTTTCAATCCCCGAAGCGTAGTCCACCATATTATCTCCGATGACTCCGAAATGGGTGCGTAGCATTTTTCTATCCGCGTTTGCAAGTTGTCTAATCGTGGTGATATTCAGGCGTTTGAGTTTTTCGGCGGTTTTTCTGCCTATCATAATCATTTCGCCCGGGGACATATCGCCGATTATATTCATATAATCGTCTTTCGATAGGACGGTGGTTGCGTCGGGTTTTTTGATATCCGAGCCGAGTTTCGCAAGCACTTTCGTAAATGATACGCCGACGGATATTGTCAGTCCCGTTTCGCGTTTTACGGTTTCTCTTATATCGTCCGCAATCCCTTTGCCGTCCTTGCCGAAAAGGCGGAGGGAGCCTGTGACGTCGAGCCAACATTCGTCGAGTCCGAAACTTTCAACTTTGTCGGTGTAGCGGGTGTAGATTTCCCGCACGATAGCGGATATTTTGACGTACTGATCGAAGTGCGGGGGCAGGAATACGATATTTGGGCATTTTTTCTTTGAAATCCAAATCGCTTCCCCGGTTTGCACGCCCGCTTCTTTTGCGAGATAGTTTTTCGCAAGGACGATACCGTGACGATTTTCGGGGTTTCCGCAAACGGCAATGGGCAAACCGTCGTACTCTGGGTGCGACTTCTGCTCGACCGACGCGTAGAAATTGTTCAAATCACAGTGAAGTATCGTTTTTTCCATTGCTTGCAAATCAAGAGTCCGCAACTCTCGTTTGGGTTACGGCTCGTTTATCCCATAATTTTATATATATTATATTCCTTAAACTATTGCATTACAAGCGGTTTTGCGCTATAATATTAAAATAAATAATTTGTGAGGCATAATTATGATTTTGGTCACCGGCGGAGCAGGTTACATCGGTTCTCACACTGTCAGAGAACTTCGCGAAAGAGGTATGGACGTCGTCGTCTACGACAATTTGTCGACGGGACATATCGAGTCGATAGGGGACGTCCCCTTCGTCAAAGGCGACCTTTTCGACGTAGACCTTTTGAGAAAGACTTTCCGTGATTACAACGTGGATTCGGTCATACACTTTGCGGCGTATTCCCTTGTCGGAGAGAGCATGACGAACCCTGCGAAATACTACCACAACAACGTGGCGGGCACTTTGTCCCTTCTCGACGCAATGATAGCGGAAAACGTGAAGTATCTCGTTTTCTCGTCGTCCGCGGCGACTTACGGGGATTGCGGTGACGGTCTTATCACCGAAGATAGCCCCCAAAATCCCACTAGCGTATACGGTCAAACGAAGTTGATGATGGAACAATTCATGCAAGACTACGACAAAGCGTACGGCATGAAGTACGTCGCACTGCGTTATTTCAATGCGGCGGGGGCGCACGTCAGCGGTGAAATCGGGGAAGCGCACAATCCCGAAAGCCACCTTATTCCGATCATCTTGCAAGTTGCGAACGGCAAGCGCGATCATATCGGCATATTCGGGGACGACTATCCCACGCCGGACGGGACTTGTATCAGGGACTATATCCACATCACAGACCTTGCGGATGCGCATATCAAGGCGCTCGAATATCTCAAAAACGGCGGAAAATCCACCCACTACAACCTTGGCAACGGCAATGGTTTTTCGGTGAAAGAAGTCATCGACACCGTGGAAAAGGTTACCGGTATCGAGATCAAACGCGAAATCACCGCGCGCCGTCCGGGAGATCCCGCAAGTTTGGTCGCGTCGAGCGACAAAATCAAAAAGGAACTCGGTTGGAAACCCAAGTTCGACACTCTCGATTCAATCGTCGCATCCGCTTGGAAGTGGCACAATTCTCACCCCGACGGATATAATAAATGATCAAACTCGGAATGAGAAGTTGACGGAGGTTATTATGCAAGTCAGGAAAGCGGTGATACCATGCGGTGGGTTCGGGACGAGATTTCTTCCCGTCACCAAAGTCGTACCCAAAGAACTTCTGCCCATTGCGGACAGACCTGCGCTACTCTATATCGTGGACGAAGCGATAAATTCGGGGATTACGGATATTCTCATCGTCATTTCCGAAGAAAAAGAGTGCGTGAAAAAACTCTTTGAAGAGAACGAAAAACTCAACGCAAGACTCATTGATAGGGGACTTGACGATTTGTACGCGCTCGCAAACGAGAAGTTCGGCGCGAATATAACTTTTGCCTATCAAACCGAACAAAAAGGTAGCGGACACGCAGTCTATCTTGCAAAGGAATTTGCAAACGGTGAGCCTATTGCAGTACTTTTTGGGGACGACGTCATCTACACGGGCAAGGGTATACCCGTCACGAAACAACTTGCGGACGCATTTTCGGAAACGGGCAAAACCGTCGTCGGCGTGCAAAAAACGTCAGAAGAAGTCGCGCGCCGTTGCGGAGTGATGAAGATAAAAGGGGAAGAAGGCAAAATCACCGCAATCGAAGGTATCGTCGAAAAACCGCAAGGGGAGTTGCCTAGCGACCTTGTTTCTCTGGGCAGATTTATTCTCACCCCCGAAGTTTTCGATGCAATCGAACAAACCGCCACCGCATCCGACGGCGAAATCTATCTCACCGACGCAATCGGAAAAGTCGCCGAAACCTACGGTGCGGTCGCTTGTCTTTTCGACGGCAGACGTTACGACGTAGGCAACAAAGAAGGCTATCTCGAAGCGGTTGTAGAATACGCACTCCGCGACGAAAAAATCGGAAAAGTGTTCGCTGAATACTTGCAAAACAAAAGATAAATGGATCCTACTCGCTTCAACGTAATATCTTCAAGGGTGCGATTTGCCCGCAACGTGCAAGGTATCGCATACCCCGGAAGTGCCGTTGACCGCGAAAAACGGCTAATTCTGCCCGAAATCGTTGAGAAAATTTTGCACGGTCGCATAGACGCGGATTTTTTCAGACTTCGCGACCTTGACGATTCGCAGATTAAGGCGCTCGTCGAAAGGCATCTCATCTCTCCCGCTCTCGTGCGCAATAGGGATGAAAGCGCGGGTATCGTCGAGAAAAACGAAAGGTTGTCCTTCATGATTAACGAAGAAGATCACTTGAGAGAGCAGTGTGTCGAAAGGGGCTTCAACTTGCAGGGAGCCTACGACAGACTTGCGTATTTCGACGACCTTATCGTGACCAATTTGCCTATCGCTTACGACCGCGACTACGGTTTTGTGACCGCCTGTCCCACCAATCTCGGCACGGGTATGCGCGCGTCGACTATGGTATTCTTGCCCGCGCTCAGAATTATGAACGCAATCCAAGACACCGTGAAAGTCTTCACAGGTTACGGCTTCACGATTAGGGGAGTGTACGGAGAAGGTAGCAGTGCAATAGGTGATACCTATCAAATCAGCAACACCAAAAAAGGCGGTACGTCCGAGATAAAAATTCTCGAAGACGTGGAAAAAGCAACAGAGGGTATCTGCATTGCGGAAAGTGTTGCAAGAGAAAGAATGCTCGAACAAAAAGGAAGTCTTGTCAGGGACAAAGTTTTGCACAGTTTCAACGTGCTACGCAACGTCTATTCCTTGAGTTCGGACGAAATGCAAAGGCTAATATCGGACGTGAAACTGGGGGTTATCTGCGGTTTCCTGCCCGAAATAAATACGGATGCGCTCGATGCGCTCACAACGCGTTTATCCGCCGCATCCCTCACTATAAAAATCGGAGAATGCGCCCCGCACGTTAGGGACATCACGAGAGCGAAACTCGTCAGGGACATTCTTGCGGAGGTTATGAGATGAACCTTTCAGTCAATTTGGAATACGTTTTGAGAGAGGCGGAAATGCTCGCATCCGAAACGGGCGGTTTGGTCTGCACCGAACATTTGCTTTACGGCTTGTCCGTGGGCGGCGGTATGGCGGCGAAACTGCTCGACTACTACGGTGTGACTCCCGAATACGTATTGACCGCGCTAACTCGTCAACCCGCTATGCGCGGACGCGTCGAATTTTCAAACAATGCGAAGCGCGCGCTTTACGATGCCGAAAACGTTGCGAAATTCAAGTTTTCGGACGAGATTTGCACCGAACATTTGCTCTATGCGATTTTGTGCGTAGGGGAAGATAACGTCGCAACAAGGCTCGCATACTCAAAATCCGCCGACCTGTTTTCCGCGGTGAAATGCGTTATGGGTGAGCGCACGGACGGTCAAATCGAAGAAGAAGTGGCGACTTTGTTTGCAAATTCAATCTCCGAAGATATGCACAATAGAGCGAAAACGGATGACGAATATAATGCGCGTAACGTGGTCGCTTGTGCGGACGACAACGTGAAAAAAGAAAAGGAAGTTTGCCTCGACGATTTCGGTATCGACTTGACCGCAAAGGCGAAAGCGGGAAAACTCGACCCCGTCATCGGCAGAGATAAAGAACTTGAAAGAGTGGTGCGTATTCTTTGCAGGCGCACGAAAAACAATCCCATTCTCATAGGTGAGCCCGGTGTGGGTAAATCGGCGGTCATCGACGGTCTTGCGCAGAATATCGCAAGCGGTAACGTGCCGTCCGCACTGCAAGGCAAAACGGTGTTTTCACTCGATTTGACCTCTATGGTTGCGGGGACGAGATACAGGGGGGACTTCGAAGAGAGAATGAAAAACGCTCTGAAACTCATCCGCGACGACGGAAATATCATTCTTTTCATTGACGAAATCCACACCATATTGAACGCAGGCTCGTCGGAAGGCGGACTTGACGTGGCGAACATACTGAAACCTATGCTTGCCCGCGGTGAACTCCAAACCATAGGCGCAACGACGACTGCGGAATATCGCAAATATTTTGAAAAGGATCCCGCACTCGAACGCAGATTCCAACCGGTAGACGTCGAGCAACCGTCGGTGTCGGATAGTATAGAAATTCTCCGCGGACTCAAGGATAAATACCAAAATCACCACGGCGTCGAAATCACGGACGAAGCGATTTCGGCGGCGGTTATTCTCTCGGATAGATACGTGAACGACAGGTTTTTGCCGGATAAGGCGATAGACCTTGTGGACGAAGCGTCGAGCAGAATGAAAATCCTTCTCGCAAGCAAGGCGGACAACGCAAAATCCTATATAGGCGAAGAAGAAATCGCGGAGATAGTGTCCGATTGGACGGGCATTCCGGTTAGCAGGGTTACGCAAGGGGAGAGCGAAAAACTCACCAAACTCGAAAGCGATCTTGCAAAACGCGTGGTCGGTCAAAAGGATGCAGTCGGATCGGTCGCAAGAGCGATACGCAGAGCGAGAGCGGGACTCAAAGACCCCAAACGCCCTATCGGCTCGTTCATCTTTATGGGACCTACCGGAGTCGGCAAAACCGAACTTTGTAAAGCACTTGCCGAAGCGTTGTTCGGGGACGAAAATATGATGATAAGGCTCGATATGTCCGAATATATGGACAAGCAAAACGCAAGCAAACTCATCGGCTCGGCTCCCGGACTCGTAGGCTACGAAGAGGGCGGTTGGCTCACCGAAAAGGTCAGAAGAAAACCTTACTCGGTCGTGTTGTTCGATGAAATCGAAAAGGCTCATCCCGACGTCTACAATCTGCTTTTGCAAATTCTCGACGACGGACGATTGACGGACAGTCACGGCAGGACGGTCAGTTTCAAGAATACCGTCGTGATTATGACGTCGAATATCGGCGCGGGGGAAGAAAACGACAACAAACGCTCTCTCGGTTTCAATTCAACGTCCGCTAGCGACGATAAGAAAGAGCGCAGGACGAAAGCGCTCAAAGAAGTGATGAAACCCGAACTCATCAACCGTATCGACGAAATCATCGACTTCCACAAACTCACCCGCGACGACGTAGGCGAAATCGCAACGATAATGCTCAAGGCACTTGCGGGACGACTGAATGAAAAGGGTGTCAAACTCCACGTATCTCTCACCGCGAAAAACTTCATTGCAGAGAAGAATTACAGCGAAGAGTACGGCGCAAGACCTATCCGCCGCGCAATACAAAGGCTTGTCGAAGACAAACTCAGCGAAATGGTGCTTGACGGAAGTCTCGACGCGGGATACGACGTCTACGTGGACTGCGACGGATTCGACCTGACTTTCCGCGTCGCACAAAATAAATAACAAAAACCAAATCCGCTATTGAATTGTGGTTAGAAATTTGGTATAATGTGCTTGAATAAAAGTACGGAGGTACCAAAAATGAAAAACGAAAGCACTCTCTCGATTGAGATTTTCGGCAAAAACTACACGGTTAGCGACGGATTGAAAGAAATGACCTTGAAGAAAACGTCAAAACTCGACAACTACTTCAAGGACGACGAAAACGCCAGAGTGTCTTATTGCGTTACACTCGAAGGGGATACCTACGCAACCGACCTCACGGTGACCACGAGAAGTATCACCTATCGCGCAACGGCAGAGTCGAGCGACCCGTTCACCAATCTCGACCTCGTCATCCCGAAACTGCTCGGACAAGTCCGTAAACAAAAGGACATTTGGGCGAAGAAAGGAGAAGCGGTGGACAAGAAAAAACCTAAAAAAGACTTCGACGACGGAGATAACGAAGAATAAATGAAAGTTGGAATTTCAACCGCAACATACTTTACAAAACTGGTGACCGAGGATACGTTCTCGGTCATCAGTCGTTGCGGAGGGGAATGCGCGGAGGTTTTTCTCACGACGTATTCCGAACTCGAACCCTCTTTTTCGGACTTGTTGATTGAGAAAAAAGGGGATTTGGACGTCTATTCGGTGCACTCTCTCAGCACTTCTTTTGAACCGCAACTTTTCAACGCGGCGCCGCGTACGGTTGCGGACGCGGAGATTTTCTTCGACAAGGTGCTTGCCGCAGGGGAGAAGTTGGGCGCGAAATGCTACACCTTCCACGGCTCGACGAGAGTGAAGAAAACCGCTTATTACGATCCCGAAAAGTACGGCGCAAGAATAAACGAACTTGCGAAAATGGCACTCGCTCACGGCATAAAACTTTGCTTTGAAAACGTGCATTGGTGTGCGTTCAATACACCGCAATTCTTTGAAAAAATGAAAAAATTCGCTCCCGACGTATACACCACTCTCGACGTCAAACAGGCGTGGCAGAGTGGTTGCGATTGGAGTGATTATATATCCGCCATGGGAGATAGGCTTGCAAACGTGCATCTCTGCGATCACGATGCGGACGGCAAAATCTGCATGGTAGGCAAAGGGGTATTCCCCTTTGACAAGCTTATAGAACGCTTGAAAAAAGAGGGTTACGGCGGTCCCGTCATCCTTGAACAATACGCAAAAGACTATCAATCGTTTTCCGAAGTCGCGGAAAGCGTGCAATATTTGAAAAATATCATCGGAGGCATTTATGCTGATTAAATTCGATTTCAACAACATGATGAGTGATTTCATCGGTGAACAAGGCATTACGGACAAAGAAATTGAATCCGTAAAAGGCGTTGCAGAAGCGTCTTTCGATTATTTCGTGGCGCATCGCGGTAGCGGTATGACTGGTTGGGCGGAACTTCCCTACAACCAAGACGAGATAGTCAACGACATCATTCTCACCGCATCCGAAGTCAGAGCAAACTTCGACAACTTCGTCGTGCTCGGCATCGGCGGTAGCGCACTCGGACCTACGGCGGTCTTCAACGCACTTTGCCATTTCCGCTACAACGACCTTCCCAAAGAGAAAAGGGGAGTCAAATTCTTCGTCGAAGACAACGTCGACCCCGAAAGAATGCTTGCTCTTCTCGACGTCATCGACGTGAAACGCACTATGTTCAACGTCATCACGAAGAGCGGTGCGACGAGCGAAACCATGAGTCAATATCTCATCATCAGCGACATTCTCAAAAAGGAAATCGGCGAAGGTTGGCAAAAACATATCATCGCAACCACTTCCGCAGAGAAAGGCAATCTCATCAAACTCGCGAAAAAAGAAGGTTTCAAACTCTTCTACATTCCCGACGGAGTGGGCGGAAGATTCAGTGAGCTTTGCCCTGTGGGACTTCTTCCCGCGGCGGTCCTTGGCATCGATATAAAGGGACTTTTGAAGGGCGCAAGAGAAATGGACGACGCTTGCGGCAGCGGTGACCCCCACAAAAACCCCGCGCTTATGGCGGCGCTTTTGCAAGTCATCGCAATGAGCAAGGGCAAGAATATCTCTGTTATGATGCCTTATGCGGATAGTTTGAGATATATCGCGGACTGGTATTGCCAACTTTGGGGGGAGAGTCTCGGCAAAGCGGTCGACCTTGACGGCAAGACCGTACACGTCGGACAAACTCCCGTCAAATCCCTTGGCGTTACCGACCAACACTCCCAAGTCCAACTCTACACCGAAGGACCTTTCGACAAAGTCATCACCATGATAGCGGTGGACAAATTCCGCGGAGACGTCACGATTGCGGACGGAGCGGAAGAATTCCCCGACGTCAACTTCCTTTGCGGACACACGATGGGCACTCTCATCAACACCGAGAGAAAGGCGACCGAATACGCGCTCACCAAGAGCAAACATATGAACAACACCATCATCCTTCCCGAAGTCAACGCGAATACCGTTGGACAACTTCTTTGGTTCTTCCAACTCGAAACGGCGTACGCAGGCGCAATGCTCAATATCGACACCTTCAATCAACCCGGTGTCGAAGAAGGCAAAAACGCAACTTACGCACTCTTCGACCGTCGCGGTTACGAGGCGAAGAAAGCGGAACTCGAATCCGCTCCCAAAAAACAAGATAAATATATCATCGGTTGACAACCGATAAGGAGTGCATATGGCAGAAAATCACGGTGAAATGTATACGTTCTTTGCGTTTATGAACAGGATGAAATTCATCACGCGTTGGAACCTTATGCGTTCTAATATCCGTGAGGATTTGATGCAACATGCCGCAAGCGTGGCAATTCTCGGACAAGCACTTGCGACCATACGCAACGAGATGTTCGGCGGAAACGTTAACGTTGATAAGGTGGCGGCTCTCGCCCTTTATCACGACACCGCGGAAGTCGTGTCCGGCGACCTTCCCACTCCCGTCAAATACTACAACGACACGATGAAAAACGCATATAGCGAAATCGAAGGAGCGATCAACGATAAACTCGTCAACTCCCTTCCCGTAGAACTTCGCGAAGCGTACAAGGAGTATATCGTACCCGACGAAGATTCCATCGAATACAAGATCATGAAAGTGGCGGACAAACTCTCCGCATACATCAAGAGTCTTGAAGAGCGTCAACTCGGAAACAGGGATTTCGACAAAGCGATTTTGCGCCTTGAAAACGTGTTCAAGGACTTGCAGGTGGAATATCCCGAACTCAAATATTTCCTTGACCACTTCATCGACGGATTCAACGAATCTCTCGACATTCTCTGATGCTCGAACTCAGTGGCGTAACCAAACAATACTTGTACGGAAAACGCCTGTTCGGCGTGCTTGACGCCACCTTTCAAGACGGAGAAATAGTAGCGGTCTACGGCGGAGAGGGGAGCGGCAAAACCACCTTTCTCAAGACCGTTGCGGGACTGTCCGACAGCGACGGCAAAATAACTCTCGACGGCAAGGAGATTGCCAAAAAGACGAACGACGTGATTATGGCGTTCGACGACTTTGCGGTCTTTCCCCTGAAAAGCACCTACGGCAATCTTGCCTATCCGCTCAAAGTGAGACGGATGAAAAGGGCGATCGTGCGCGAAAAAACTACGGCGGTCGCAAGGGAATTTGCGCTTGACGGAATTATGACGAAAAGGGGCTTTCGTCTGAGTAAAGACGAGAGAGTGAAACTGTCGCTTGCAAGACTGTTTATTCGTCCCGCAAGGCTACTTCTTTTCGACGAGCCGAGAGTTGGACTCGACGACGACAACTACCGCCTTGCCCTTGACAAATTCAGGCAACTCGCAAAGAGCGGAGTGGTGGTTATATATGCGACAAGCGACAGACGTCGCGCTCTCGACGGGGACAAAATCGTCGTTCTCGTGGACGGCGACGTGAAACAAATCGGCACTCCCGAAGAACTCAAAAATCGTCCTACGTCGGTGTGGTCTGCACAGGTGGCGGACGAGAACTATAACGTCGCAAAAGCGACTTTAACTGCGGATAACGACAGGTTAAACCTTGTTATCCACGGAGAAGAAGAATATACGATTGATTTCACACCACGCAAAAACGAGGTCGCGGACGGCTATATCGGGCGCGATCTTTGGTGCGGTTGGAGCGGGGATAATCCAAACACTCACGACTTCACTTTGTACGACGTGGCGGAAAACAGCGTGATGAAAGGATAACTATGGTGATTCTCGGCATCGACCCCGGTCTTGCGACTATGGGGTTTGGCGTAATAAGGCTTGAAAGGGGACGATATACCGTTCTCGATTTCGGCATCGTTTCCACGCCGAAAGAGGACACCTTGCCCGTCAGATTGAGAAAAATCGAAGAAGGTGTAACCGAACTCATCGGAACCTACAAACCCGACCAAGTCGCAATCGAAGAGTTGTTCTTCTCGAAGAATATCACGACGGGTATCCCCGTGGCGGAAGCAAGGGGAGTCATTCTCCTTTCTTGCAACAAACTTCTCGGGGACGAAGTGTACGAGTACACCCCCAACCAAATCAAAATGACTATCACGGGTTACGGCGGAGCGGAGAAAAAGCAAATGCAACTTATGGTGCAGTCCTTGCTCCGACTCAAACAAATTCCCCGCCCCGACGACGCGGCGGATGCGCTTGCGGTCGCACTATGCCACGGACAAGTCGCGGGAATGGCGTCGTCGTTCAGAGTAAAATAGAAAAAGCGGTCATCCGCAAGAGGAATTATGTACAACTATATCATCGGCAAAATCACCTACGCAAGAGATAATACTCTCGTCTTGGAAAACAACGGCATCGGCTACGAAATCGGCGTGAGCGGAAACACACTTTACGACGCTTGCACTATCGGCGCGACCGTGAAGATTTACACCTATCTTTACGTCAGAGAAGATACGTTTTCGCTGTACGGTTTTTCCACTCTCGAAGAGAAAACGCTATTCTTGCGCCTTATCGACATAAGCGGTGTAGGTCCGAAACTCGCAATGCAAATTTTGAGCGGGCTTGATCTCAACACCCTGACCGTCGCAATCGCAACGGGGGATATAAAGACTCTCTCCAAAATCAAGGGACTGGGCAAGAAAACGGCGGAACTCATCGTCGTTAATATGCGCGACCAGATTTCCGCGGACTTGACTTCGCAAGAAACTATCATCGGCGGCGCGAGCGACAAGGAACAAACCGAAGCGGTTTTCGCACTTTGTTCTCTCGGCATATCCAACACCGACGCCGTCAAAATTGTCGCGGAAGTGTCCAAGACGACCAAAGGACTTGAAAATATCATAAGGGAAGCGCTCAAACGCTTGAACTAATCATATGGGAATCATCAGCAGATTTGACGGTCAAACCGTCGACGAAAACGAAAGAATCATCTCATCGTCCGCTCTCGAAGAGGACGAGCAAGAGAATACTTTACGCCCGAAAACCATGTCCGAATACGTAGGGCAGGCGAAGATTAAACACAATCTCGAAGTTTATATCTCCGCCGCAAGATCGAGGGGGGACGCTCTCGACCACGTTTTGCTATACGGACCTCCCGGACTCGGCAAAACCACCCTTGCACACGTCATCGCAAACGAAATGGGTGCGCAAGTCAAGGTTACGAGCGGGCCCGCGATTGAAAAAGCGGTCGATTTGGCGGCAATGCTCACGAAACTCGAAAAGGGAGATATTCTCTTCATCGACGAAATCCACCGCCTGAACCGCAATATCGAAGAAATTCTCTATCCCGCAATGGAAGACTATTCCCTTGATCTTGTGACGGGTACGGGTGCGATGGCAAGCAGTCTGCGTATGGCACTCAAACACTTCACTTTGATCGGCGCGACCACCAAAGAAGGTATGCTATCAAGTCCGCTCCGCGACCGTTTCGGCATAAAATTCCGTCTCGAAACCTACACGAACGAAGAACTTGCACAGATAGTCCGTCGCTCGTCCAATATCCTTGAAATTCCCATCGATCCCGACGCCGCCTACGAACTCGCAAGACGGAGTAGGGGCACTCCGCGTATTGCAAACCGCCTGTTAAGACGCGTTCGCGATTTCGCGCAGTACGAGCAACTCGACCATATCAATCTCGACGTAACTCGTCGCGCGCTCGAATTTATGGACGTGGACGAACTGGGACTCGACGACGTGGATAGAAATATTCTCGAAACCATAATCAAAAAATTCAACGGCGGTCCGGTAGGTCTCGATACGCTCGCCGCCGCAACCGGCGAAGACGCAACCACGATCGAAGACGTTGTCGAACCTTTCCTTATCCAACTCGGTTTCATCCAACGCACACCGCGCGGAAGAACCTGCACACTCAACGCATACAAGCACCTACGACTGAAACAAGACTGATATATGGAACTCAAAACGCACGATTTTTACTACGACCTGCCCGAAGAGCTTATCGCTCAAACCCCCGCAGAACCAAGGGATAGTAGCCGACTTCTCATCTACGACAGAGAGACGGACACCATTGAGCATAAGCACTTTTACGATATAGTGGACTACCTTGAAAAAGGGGACTTGCTCGTCGTCAACAATACGAGAGTTATCCCCGCGCGTATTTTCGGGCATATAGACGGCAAACAAACCACGTTTGAATTGTTGCTGTTGAAGAGAATGGACTACACTCATTGGGAGTGTATCATGCGCCCCGCACGCAAGGCGAAAAAGGGTAGTGTCATCAAAATCTCGGACGAACTTTCCGCAACCATAGAAGATATAAAGGAATACGGCGAGAGAATAGTCCGTTTCGATTTCGACGGAGTGTTCGAAGACATTTTGGCAAGGGTAGGAAACATGCCCCTTCCGCCTTATATTCACGAAACTCTGCAAGATAAAGAACGCTATCAAACCGTGTATAGCAAGATTGACGGCTCGGCGGCGGCACCCACCGCGGGACTGCATTTCACACCTGAACTCATGAAAAAACTCAAAGATAAGGGTGTTGAATTTGCGCAAGTTTTGTTGCATATAGGGCTCGGCACTTTCCGTCCGGTTAAGGCGGAAAATATCCTTGACCACGAAATGCACACCGAATATTACGAAATCGACGAGAAGACGGCGGAGCAAATCAACAAGGCAAAAAAAGAGGGCAGACGAGTCATCGCAGTCGGCACCACGTCTGTGCGCACGCTTGAAACCGTAGCGGACGAAAACGGTTTCGTGCGCCCCGAAAAAGGGAACACGAAAATCTTCATTTACCCCGGCTACAAATTCAAGGCGGTGGATGCACTCATCACCAATTTTCACCTACCCGAAAGCACTTTGATTATGCTCGTGTCCGCACTCGTGGGCAGAGAAAAAACGCTTGAAATCTACAACACCGCAGTGAAAGAAAAGTATAGATTTTTCTCTTTCGGTGACAGCACGTTCTTCAAGTAAAAAAACTAAAAACGAACTTTATCCGTCGAATTATGCACGATAAAACGGCGGTTTAGACTAACAGTCGAAAATAATAACACAACAAGAGGCAAGACGATATGAGATTTGAAGTCATTCATCAAGACAAGAAAACGGGCGCAAGAACGGGTAGACTCTACACCGATCACGGCGTCATCGACACTCCCTGCTTTATGCCCGTCGGCACAAAGGCTACCGTGAAGGGTTTATCCCCCGAAGAAGTCAGGGAAACAGGAGCGCAAATTCTTTTGTCAAACACCTATCACCTTTATCTCCGTCCCGGTCACGAGCTTATCGAAAAGGCGGGCGGACTGCATAAATTCATGAATTGGGACGGCGCGATTTTGACGGATAGCGGCGGTTTCCAAGTTTTCTCGTTGTCCTCCCTTCGCAAGATTACCGACGAGGGTATGGAATTCAACAGTTTCATCGACGGTAGCAAGCATTTCTTCACTCCCGAAAAGGCTATGGAAGTCCAACGCGCTCTCGGCTCGGACATCGTTATGGCGTTCGACGAATGCACCGCTCCCGACATAACTCACGAGAAAGCGGAAGA
Organism: uncultured Bacteroidaceae bacterium; assembly: GCA_964550635.1. Classification (GTDB taxonomy): domain Bacteria; phylum Bacillota; class Clostridia; order Christensenellales; family CAG-917; genus RGIG4097. The sequence goes on along the minus strand of CAZJZV010000022.1, from coordinate 1,237 downwards.
CGCTATGGAGCGCACATTGCGTTGGTTGGACCGTTGCTCGAAAGTCGAGTTGAAACCCCATCAAACGCTTTTCCCGATAATACAAGGCAATATCTACGGCGACCTTCGCGCAGAGAGTGCGAAACGCTCGGTGCCTTATGCTAAATGCGGTATCGCAATAGGCGGTTTGTCCGTCGGCGAAAGCGCGGAGAAAATGTACGAAATGCTCGACGTGCTTTATCCCTATCTCCCCAAAGACCAACCCCACTACCTTATGGGCGTCGGCACTGCGGATTATCTCGTCGAAGGTATCGCAAGGGGAGTGGATATGTTCGACTGCGTCCTTCCCACAAGAATCGCAAGAAACGGTACGGCTATGGTCAGAGAAGGCTTCTTGACAATCAGAAACGCGCCTTTTGCAGAGGACTTCCGTCCCATCGAAGAGGGTTGCGATTGCTATGCGTGCAGAAACTACACAAGAGCGTATATCCGCCACCTAATCAAAGCGGACGAAATTATGGGCGGTAGGTTGTTGTCAATCCATAATATCCGCTTCCTTGAAAGACTGACCGCGGAAATCAGACAGGCTATCAACGAGGACCGCTACGAAGAATTTAGACAGGAATTCATGAGCAACTATTCGGGTGATTAAAATTTTAATTGGTATGCAAATTTCCTTGATTTTTTTCACCTATAGTGTATAATAGTAACGCAATACAATATTATTGTACGACAAAATTGCATAAAAAAAGGAGAAATAATTATGTTCAGTTCTACTATGGCACTCGACACCACAATGATTATGTATATCGTAATCGGCGTCGTTCTCGTTCTCATGATCGTCCTCACGATCATCCCCCAAAAGAAACGTCAAAAACAACAACAAGAAATGATGAATAGTCTTGCGGTCGGCACCAAAATCATGACTATCGGCAGAATGGTCGGCAAGATCACCCAAGTCAATTCCGACAACACTCTCATCGTCAACGTCGGCACCGAAAACAGCCCTACGCTCATCGTTATCGACAGAAACGCAGTCGGTCTCGTGCTTGAAAACGTCGCGGCGACACCCGCAGCGGAACCCGCAGTCGAAGAAGTGAAAGCAGAAGAAGCCCCCGCATTTGAAGAAACTGCAGAAGAAGTCGTCGACGTCCAAGAAGACAACGCAGAAAACGCAGAAGAGAACAAGGACTAATAGAACCTTAAAATAAAAATCCACCAGTTCAACTGGTGGTTTTTAATTTGAGGGTAAAACCCT
>CAZJZV010000021.1:0-23252 GCA_964550635.1 uncultured Bacteroidaceae bacterium | reverse complement strand
ATTTGCCGTCAGTCATATTTTAATCTCCGTCAAAAATTCCGATTCCGACAATTCTTTTTGAAAAACAAGAAAAACAGCATTATTGATTTGACTTTTAGACGTAAAAAAAACGCAAGTCAAATCTTAATGATTCAACTTACGTTTTGTTTGGTGCGGATGACGAGACTTGTAGCGAAGTGAAACGAGCGTAATAGTGGAGCGGTGTGCTTGCACACGGAAGTGGAACGTCACGATACAAGCTTGTGAGTTCACGCCGAAGGCGGTGCGTTGAAAAACGCACGAAGGATCGTCATCCGCACCAAAAGAAAAATCTCGGACAATATCCGAAACTTTGTATGTAGAAGACGAGACTTGTAGCGAAGTTAATGATATATCGTTTCACGATATGATATATTTGCGGGGCAAATATGATATACTTGCTGCGCAAGCATGATATAATATACGTTCCAGAAAATAAAATCCACAATATGCCGCAGGCATATATCATACGCAAAGCGTATATCATATGGCGAACGCCATATATCATGCGTTCCGTCAGGAACGTATATCATTATAAAAGCCTTATTCGAAAAATCGAATAAGGCTTTTATATGGTGCGGATGACGAGACTTGAACTCACAAGGGCGTACTGCCCACTAGAACCTGAATCTAGCGCGTCTGCCAATTCCGCCACATCCGCAAGTGTATATATTTTACTCAAAACCGCCGCGTATGTCAAACGATTATAACTTCTTCATTTATTGTTTTAGTATTTTGCAAAGTATTGATTTCGGCGGGGGAATGGTGTAAAATATACGGTATCAAATTTATCGGAGCCATTATGAAATACGATTTCACGAGCGTCCCCGACCGTACGGGGACAGGCGCAACAAAATGGGACGACTCCAACGGAGCATCCACTGAATACGTACCGCTTTCGGTAGCGGATATGGAGTTTTACACCGCACCAAAAATCGCGAAAGCACTATCCGACCTTTCGTTGAATACAATTCTCGGCTACACGAGTCCGACGGAGGAGTATTTCAATGCGGTAGTGGGTTGGATGAAGCGCAGACACGATTGGGAAGTCAAGAAAGAATGGATATTCTCGACTCCCGGCGTCATATCCGCATTGTCTATGCTCATCGAGGCGGTGACGAAACCCGCGGACGGCATAATACTTTTGACACCCGTGTACTATCCTTTCGATATGGTTACGATAGCAAGGTCAAGGCATATCGTGTATAGCAAGCTCATCAACAACGGCGGAAGATTTGAAATCGACTACGCCGACCTCGAAGAGAAGGCTAAAAACCCGAAGAATACCGCAATACTTTTCTGCAATCCGCACAACCCCGTGGGCAGAGTATGGACGAAAGAAGAACTCCAAAAGGTCGGGGATATATGTACGGATAACGGCGTTTTCATCATTGACGACGAAATCCATAACGACTTGATTATGCCTGGCGTGAAACACACCGTGTTTGCGACCGTGTCCGAAAAAATCAAAAACAACATAGCGGTTTGCACCGCGCCGAGCAAAACTTTCAACCTTGCGGGTTTGCAATGCTCGAATATATTCGTGCCCAACGAGAAGTGGAGAGCGAGAGCGTTTGCGACATCAATGCTCAACATGAACATGCACTTGAACATATTCGCATACACCGCGTGCAGAGTTGCGTACGATGAATGCGAAGATTGGCTCGACGAACTCCTGACGGTCATCGACGGCAACGCCAAATACGTGGAAAAATATATGGCGGAGAACTTCCCCGAAGTGTACGTGCATAGGCTCGAAGGAACGTATTTGCAGTGGTTAGATTGCCGAAAACTCGGCTTTACGCACGTCGAACTCAAGAACGCGTTCGAGAAACATAAACTCTTCCTTGACTACGGTGAAATGTTCGGGGACGCGGGCAGAGGATACGAGAGAATTAACCTTGCTTGCGCACAAACTACCCTTGAAAAAGCAATGGCGCACTTCAAAGACGCTATCGACGAGTTGAGAGAAAACGTCGCGAAAAACGGCGCACCTTATCACAAGACTTTGACCGCGGGGGACAAGCTCGAAAACTTCGTCTATCGCAAGGACGGAAAGGAAATCAATCTTGCCGATACCGTCAATAAACCCACTTTGATTGCGTTTTTGCGCTACGCATCCTGCGATATAACGAAAGCGGTGCTAGACAAGATTTCAAAGGCATATTTGGGAATAAAATTCCTTGGTGCAGACGTGAAGGCGGTGATACAATCGAGCGCGGAAGAAATCGAAAACGAGCGGTTAGATACGCAGTTTGAGTTGATTTCGGACGAAAATGCGGAACTCTACGACAAGTATAACGTGTTCGAGGCAAACAGTGCGTTCAACTTCGTCGCGGGGGACAAAACGTTTGAAGATATGGTGGGCGGAAATATCATGAATTTGTTCGGCACGGACACCTTCGATAATTTCTTCGGCGGAGTCGTCGGGACGGGAGAGCAACACCCCGAAAGACGCAATTTGCAACTCTGCGCATTTATCGTCGTGGACAAGGATATGACCGTCCGTTACGCGCGCTACTCGAAGACTGTGGGTGACTTCCCCGACGTGCAAGAGTTGGTAAGCGCATTAGAAAAATAAGATATTATATATAATATAGGCAAAATCGTTTGACAATAGTCGCGAAATTTGTTACATTAGTCGTCGAGCCGCTCGGAAATGGCGATAACTGGTCCGACCTTCCATATTCTTGGATTTGTTCGGCGGCCACTACGGCGAGACTGGTTAGAGGAGGTAAAAACATGTACGCAATCGTTGAATGTGGCGGAAAGCAATACAAGGTTGAGAAAGACATGCTCGTGAAGGTCGAGAAAATCGACGCGGAAATCGGCGCAAAAGTCGAACTCAAAGTGCTCATGATCGCAGACGGCGAAGTTGTCAAGGCAGGCGCAGATTGTGCGAACGCATCCGTTCAAGCAGAAGTCGTCAGACAAGACAAGTTCCCCAAAATCTTGGTCGTCCACTACAAACCCAAAAAGCAAATCAGAAAGCGTCAAGGTCATCGTCAACCGTATACCGAGTTGAAAATAACCGCAATCAAAGGTTAATCTCATGACCAACATCAAGTTCTTCAGAAAAAACGGAAAACTCGTCGGAGTGGAAGCATCGGGGCATACAGGCTACGCCGAACAGGGCGAAGACATCGTATGCGCGGCGGCATCGTCAATCATACAGACCGCAGTCCTCGGACTTATGCAACTTCTCGGCATCGCGGTTTCCTACGAAGTCAACGCGGACAAGGGTTATCTCAAAGTCACGTTGCCATCGGCCGTCAGCAGTGAGCAGTCTCACGACGCGGACATAATTCTGAGAACAGCGTATTTAGGGGTGTCCGACCTCTACGAAGAATATTCGGACTATATAACGTTGGAGGTAGAATAATATGTTTATCAATATTCAATTATTCGCTCATAAAAAAGGTACCGGTTCTTCTCACAACGGTCGTGAGAGTGCCGCAAAAAGACTTGGCGCAAAACGTGCGGACGGACAATTCGTTCTCGCAGGCAACATTCTCGTTCGTCAAAGAGGCACCAAGTTCCATCCCGGTAACAACGTCGGCATCGGCAAAGACGACACTCTCTTTGCACTCATCGACGGCACCGTGAAATTTGAGCGCACCGGAAAAGGTGGTATGCATAGACAAGTATCCGTCTACGCAGAAGACTAATTGCAAACACAAATAGCACTTGACCGCAAACTTTCGTGAATACGTTTGTTTGCGGTTTTCATTTATTGCACGAAACGACCGCGATTATCGCTTCGGACACGTTGCGACGGTGTTGACTTTTCGTGCGCGCGCGATATAATTTATTGTATGAAATTCGTTATACCTAAAATGGATACCTTTGATATTAGGCAAACCCTTGAATGCGGGCAGGTTTTTAGGTGTCGCGAAGAGGGGGACGGATTTGTCGTTTTCGCGCAAAATCACCGCGCTTTTTTCTCTCAAACAACGGACGGCACGGCGGTCGATTGCGACGATGAAGTTTTTTTCAGAAAATATCTTGATTTTGACACAAACTATGATATAATACAGTTGAAATCGCAAGATAAAGGGCTTGTTTCGTCGGCAATCGAGTTTGGAAAGGGTATCAGAATTTTGAAGCAAAACTTCGTCGAAACCGTGTTTTCATTCATCGTGTCGCAGAACAATCACATCCCCAGAATCAAGAGTATTATCGAGAGAATTTGCACCGCTCTCGGCGAGGATATGGACGGCTATCACGCTTTCCCGACGGTCGATGCTCTTGCGAGCGTGGATGAAGAGTGGTATAAGACTCAAGGCGCGGGGTATAGGGCGGAATATCTTGCTCTCACCGCAAGGCGTTTCCGTGATGAAGGCATACCGTCTTTCGACGGCGTGGACACCGAAACCGCAAGAAAAATCTTGACGTCGTATAAGGGCATTGGCAGAAAGGTCGCGGATTGCATTCTTCTTTTCGGGCTTGGACGGCAGGACGTATTCCCCGTCGACACTTGGATTTTGAAGGTGTTTGCGGACGAGTATCCGGACGTCCCCGCGGAGAAATTATCCCGCATTCTCGTGGAAAAATACGGCGATTATTCGGGGTACGTGCAACAGTGGCTCTTCTATTTTAAGAGAGAACAAAAAAAGTTATAGACAAAATCAACTTTATAATATAAAATATAACTATAAAATATCACTTTTGCGGAAACAACACCCGCAACTACAAGGAGAAGATTATGGCAACAATGAAAAAGTACGTAGTGCTTGCCGACATTGAAAGTGTCAGAGTTCCTTTCAGCGCATTCGCAGCCGCTCTTGAAGAACTTTCCCGTTTTGGCGAAATCGCAGGCTGCAAGTTCTACGGTTATTCTGCAAAACGCACCAAAGATTACGGTGAATTTATTCAGGAAAACAGCTATGACGCACTTTCCGCTCTTCCCAAGAAGAGAAAAGGCAAACTCGACCTTCGTCAAGTCATTGACGCAGCCAGACTCGCTCAATTCCCGAATATCGACGGTTTCTTCCTCATCTACGGAAACGGCGACATCACTCCTTTGATCGCGTATCTCAAGGCATACGGCAAAGACGTCATCGCAGGCGTTGTCGAACCCGACAAGAATAGCGTTCTCTGCAACAAGGTCATCACCCTCGATGCAAATGCAACCGTCTCCAAAGTTCTCGAAAGCGGTTACAAGAGAGTTGCTCCCGTCGCGGCGGCACCCAAGAAGGCTCCTGCAAGAAAAGCAGAACCCGCACCTCAACCCGTATATCAACAACCCGTATATCAACAACCCGCTCCCGCTCCTGCACCTGCTCCCGCACCCGCGCAAGAAGTACCCAAAGCGGACAATTCCGCAGAAGACGCACAATTCGCGCTCCTTCTCGAACAATTCAATAAGATTATCGCAGGCAACGAAGACTAAGATTGCTTGATGTTCAATAATCAATTTCAAGTGCATCAAGGATCTTGATGCACTTGCTATTTTAGGAGTAATTATGGCAAAACTGACCATTTTCAAAGATACCTGCAAGGGTTGCGGACTCTGCGTTACCGCTTGTCCCAAACATATCCTTGCGGTGTCCAAGACCGAAAGTAACAACAAAGGTTACTTCGTCGTGACCGAACTCGATCCGTCCGCGTGCATCGGTTGCGCTTTCTGCGCTACCATGTGCCCCGACTGCGCTATAAAGGTGGAGAAATAATATGGCTGAAAGAAAACTGATGAAAGGCAATGAAGCAATAGCGGAAGCCGCAATCAGAGGCGGTTGCCGTTTCTACGCAGGCTATCCCATCACTCCGCAAAACGAAATCCCCGAATATATGAGTTGGCGTTTGCCCCAAGTCGGCGGACACTTCATTCAGGCGGAAAGCGAAGTCGCCGCTATCAATATGGTGTACGGCTCGGCGGGCGCAGGCGGTAGAGCGATGACTTCGTCGTCAAGCCCCGGCGTTTCCCTGAAGCAAGAAGGTATTTCCTATATCTGCGGCGCGGAACTCCCTTGCGTTATCATAAATATGGTGCGCTCCGGACCCGGTCTCGGTGGTATTCAACCCGCTCAAGGCGACTACTTCCAAGCGGTCAAGGGCGGTGGACACGGCGATTATAAGATGCTCGTTTACGGTCCTTGCTCGGTGCAAGAGTGCGTAGACCTTCTTTACGATGCGTGGGATAAGGCGGAGAAGTATCGTCTTCCCGTTATGATTCTCGGCGACGGCATGCTCGGTCAGATTATGGAAGCGGTCACCCTTCCCGAAATGAAAGACCCCGCAACCTTCCCCAAGAAAGAATGGGCGACGGACGGCACCGGATTTGGCAAGACTCGCAGAGTCATCAACTCCCTTTATATCGTCCCCGACGAACTCGAAGCGATGAACCATAAACTCCAAAAAGTCTACGATGAGATGTGCGAAAACGAAACTATGGTCGAAGAATATCTCGTCGATGATGCGGAAATCGTCATCACCGCATACGGCACCGTCGCGCGTATCGCTAAATCCGCAGTCGATATGCTCCGCGCGGACGGCGTGAAAGCGGGACTTATCCGTCCTATCACTCTTTATCCGTTCCCCAAAGTGTCGTTTGCGAAAGTCGCAAACGAAGATAACGTCAAGGAAATCGTGGCGGTCGAACTCAGTATGGGACAGTATATCGAAGACGTCAAACTCGAAGTCGCAGGCAAAAAGCCCGTCCGTTTCTTCGGCAGAAGCGGCGGTAACGTCATGACTCCCGAAGACATCGTCGAATTCATCAAAAAGGAGGTAAAATAAATGGCAGTCGTTTTTGAAAAACCCTCGTTTTTGACTGATACCCCCTTGCACTATTGCCCCGGTTGCACCCACGGCATAGCGCATCGTCTCGTTGCAGAAGCACTCGACGAGTTGAAACTCCAAGGCAAAGTCGTCGGAGTCGCTCCCGTCGGTTGCGCGGTTTTCGCGTATAACTACTTCAACTGCGATATGCAGGAAGCATCCCACGGCAGAGCGCCCGCGGTCGCTACGGGTATCAAACTCACAAACCCCGATAACGTCGTATTCGCATATCAAGGGGACGGCGACCTTGCTTCAATCGGTATGGCGGAAATCGTCCACGCCGCAACCAGAGGTGTGAATATCACGGTCATCTTCATCAACAACGCAATCTACGGAATGACGGGCGGTCAAATGGCTCCCACCACGCTCCTTGGTCAAAAGGCTACCACCTGCGTGAGCGGTCGCGATGCGAAAGTCAACGGCAATCCTATCCGTATGTGCGAATTGCTCGCAACCCTTGACGGACCTAGTTATATTGCACGTTGCTCCCTTGCGGACGTCCAAAACGTCAAAAAAGCGAAGAAAGCAGTGTTGAAGGCATTCCAAAACCAAGTGGAAGGGAAGGGATTCAGTTTCGTTGAACTCCTGTCCACTTGCCCGACCAACTGGCATATGTCTCCCGAAAAAGCGCTTGAATTCGTCAAGACTGAAATGACCGAACAATATCCGCTCGGAGTTTTCAAGGAGGTCGAATAGTATGGAAAAAATCATCGTCGCAGGTTTCGGCGGTCAAGGCGTACTTTCCCTCGGACAAATGCTCGCATACGCGGCTATGTTTGAAAATCAATATGCAACTTGGCTCCCCAGTTACGGCCCCGAAATGAGAGGAGGCACGGCAAATTGCTCCGTCGTCATTGACGCGGAAAAACCCGTCGCATCTCCTATCATCGCAGTGCCCGATTGCCTTATCGCAATGAACAAGCCCTCTCTTGACAAATTCCAAATGAGCGTCAAGAAAGGCGGTACGGTCATCATCAACAGTTCGCTCATCTCTGACAAATGCGCAAATCCCGACGTCAACGCATACTACGTGGACGCAAACAAAATAGCGCACGAAGTCGGCAACGACAAAGCGTCAAACCTTGTCATATTGGGCGCATATATCAAACTTTCGGGAGTTTTCCCCGAAGACGTCATGCTCAACACGATTGCAAAGGTGTTTGCAGGGAAACCGCAATTCATTCCGTCAAACCAAGCGTGTTTCGAAGCGGGCTACAATCTCTTCTAAAAAGATAAAACAAAAAAGCGGAACTTGATGAGAGTTCCGCTTTTTTCGTATAAACAATTTGATTGATTCCGTCTCTCGGAGATTGCCGCGTTGCGCTCGCAATGAGAGGAAAGCAATTGTACGTATTCTGCTTTAATAATTACTGTCAACCAGATACAATGATTTTGGATTTAGAATTTCAAGACGGAATTGTTTTTGTAGGTGCAGAAACGGATAACGTAGCCGTTGTCGTCTTCGGGTGTGCTTTCGTCCGCTATCGTCCAATTCGGAAGGTCGTCAAGGTTTTCGTGGAAAACTTCCGCACCGCCGTCCGCGGACACTTTCGTGATATACGCAACGTCGCAATAGGGGAGAAGGGTGCGATACATCATTGCCCCGCCTATGACGTAGATTTCGTCCGTCGGATAGTTTTTCAAGGTTGCGAAAAGTTCGGGGAGAGAGCGGACGAGGATATATCCTTTCTCGACCGCATCGGACTCAAGCCCGTCGGGATTTAGGACGATATTCGTTCTGTTTTTCAAGGGGAGACCGCCCGGGAAAGAGCGTAGAGTGTTTGCACCCATAACCACGGTTTTGCCCGACGTATGCTCGACAAAGTGCTTCATATCCTTTTTGAGATGAAAGAGCAAGTCGTTCTTTTTGCCGATACCCCATTTCTCGTCAACTGCAACTATAAGATTCATAACGCCCCCTAAATTGCGACCTCGATTTTTTTGTCAAGGGTGTTGAACTGATAATTTTCAAGCGCAAAGTCGTCCACGGTAAAATCGTAGAAATTCTTGATTTCGGGGTTTATCGTGAATTTTGGTGCGCTAAACTGCGGATTTTGCAAAATCTCTTCAACGATAGGCACGTGTCTGTCGTATATGTGCGCGTCCGCAATCACGTGCACGAGTTCGCCGACTTCGAGTCCGCTAACTTGCGCCATCATATGCACGAGCACCGCATATTGCACCACGTTCCAGTTGTTTGCGGTGAGAGTGTCTTGACTGCGTTGGTTGAGAATTGCGTTGAGTTTGTTGCCCGTGACGTTGAAGGTCATGGAGTACGCACAGGGGTAAAGGTTCATCTCGTGCAGGTCTTGGAAGTTGTAGATGTTCGTCAGAATACGACGGGACGACGGGTTGTGTTTCAAGTCGTAAAGAACTCTGTCCACTTGGTCGAATTCCCCTTCGGGATAGACGTGTTTCACGCCGAGTTGATAGCCGTATGCCTTTCCGATAGAGCCGTTTTCATCCGCCCAACTGTCCCAAATATGCGGTTTCAAGTCGTGGATATTGTTGGACTTTTTCTGCCAAATCCAAAGAATTTCGTCGATTGCGGATTTGAAAGGGGTGCGCCTGAGTGTGAGAATGGGAAATTCTTTCGACAGGTCGTAACGGTTGACTATGCAGAATTTTTTGACGGTGTGCGCGGGAGTGCCGTCAAGCCATTTAGGGCGGACGGGTAAGTCTGTATCCCACGTGCCGTGGTCGATGATTTCTCTGCAAGTATCAATAAAAATTTTGTCGGCTATGCTCATATTATCCTTTGTAGAACGCCGACTTTTCGTCGGCGTTCATTGTATTATCCGTATTATTTTTCGATTTTGAGTTTCTCGTTGCACGCTCTGACGACGTCCGCATTGAGTTTGACGACTTTGCGGTCGTAGGTCACGAGTCCGTTGAGTTCTTCTTCGACGTCACTGACTTGGGTGTAGACGGTCGCGGACAAGCCTTTCGCAATCTTGGGTTGGATGGTGTTGTCGTAAAGACGTCTGAAACCTTCCGCGAGTTTTTCGGGGTGCTTGTAAAGGCGGTATCCGAAAATCTTGTCGGGGGAGTACATATGTCCGTCGGTGGGCATGGAGTATCCGCCGAATTCGCTCAACACTTGGCAACGCTTGTCAAAGCGGGGTACGCGGATGGGCTTGAAGTAGATATGGCGAGATTTAATATCGCTCGACTTCTTGCCTTGATCGTTCCAACCGCTGACGCTGTCAATGATTCTGGTCGGATCGATTTTCTTCATTTCTTCGGTTATGCGTACGGAGTCGAATTGTCCCCAACCTTCGTTGAAAGGCACCCATACGGATAGGGAAACAACGTTCTTCAAGTGGTCCATGGTGATACGCATTTCTCTTTCAAACTCATCTCTGCCTTCCTTATCTTTACGCGCAAGGCAAGCGTATGCGAGTTCGTTGTCGTCTTTGACGTGGATTTCAAAGAGAGCGAGTGCGCCGATGAAGATGATATTGTATGCGGTTCCGCCGTTGACAAGGTCCTGCCACACGAGAATACCTTCTTTGTCGCAGTGGTAGTACCAACGGAGCGGTTCGATTTTTATGTGCTTTCTGATCATATTGAAGCCCATTGACTTGACGAGTTTGACGTCGTATTCAAGGGCGGCGTTGGACGGGGGAGTGAGCATACCGTCGGACCAGTAACCTTGGTCGAGAACACCGGTGTGGAAGATAGGTTCGTTGTTGAGTCCGAGACGTTTGTAACCGAGTTTATCCGTCACAATCCCGAATTTACGCATACCGAAATAGGACTTTACGACGTCGTTTCCGACTTTTATGATGAGGTCGTAGAGTTTGGGATTGTCGGGGGACCAGAGTTCGTAGTTGTCGAGTTTGATGACTGCGAGATTGCCGTTTGCGGTCGCTTTCGCAATGGTCTTATCTCCGTCGATGACGAGAATTTCCGCGGTGGTGTCGTCGCTCTTGTCGAGTTTCAACACGATGGTGTCGTCGTCGATATTCGGGAGAATGGTTATGTCTTTGAGATAGGTCGCGGGCACGCTTTCAAGCCATACGCTTTGCCAGATACCCGATTGCGGGGTGTACCAAATTCCGCCGTGCTTGATTGCCTGTTTGCCTCTTGCGTGGTAGGACTTATCAGACGGGTCGGTCACGACGACTTCGATTGAGTTTTCACCCGCGTTGACAACTCCGCTCAAGTCGAGAGTGAAAGGGACGTATCCGCCCGTATGCTCGCCTATGAGTTTACCGTTGACGGTGACGGAGCAAGCATAGTCCACTGCTCCGAAATGGATGAAGGTTTTCGCTTTGATGAAATCTTCGGGAAGGTTGAAGGTGCGGTGATAGTAGAGTGTGTCGCTCGGCGTAACCATCGTGCCTTCGGGGAGTCCTGACAAAAGGGACTCGGGGGAAAACGGGACGAGAATTTGTCCTTGATAACCGTCGAAACTCTCGCTCGTGCGGTAGATGGCGTAATCCCACTTGCCGTTCAAGGTGACGTAACTGTCGCGGACGAATTGGGGACGCGGATATTCCGCGAGAGGAATTTCGCCTACTTCAAAATTTGTACGCAATCTTATGTGTCTTTTCATAATAACTCCCTTATAGTTTTATTTCGTTGAGGACTTCGCCCTCGAAGGATTTGATTTTGACGTCGTCTTCAGAAAGCACCGCATACGCGCGCGGGCTACCCTTGAAAGGAAGACCGACGGAGCCTACGCAAATATAGGTTACGCCGTCTTTTTCGACGACGGACGGCACGTGAAAATGTCCGTAAAAAACTATATCTCCCGCCTTTGCGCCCGTAGGGGGAAGGTCGGGATTGCACTTGTGTCCGTGGGTGAAGAATACCGTGCGACCGCTCCAGTCAAGGTTGAAATCGCCGATAATCGGGAAATTTGAAATCATTTCGTCCACTTCGCTGTCGCAGTTGCCCTTGATGACGGTGACGAAAGTCATAGCGTCGTTGAGCAGTTTCGCAACCTGCATAGGCGCGTATCCCGCGGGGAAGGGGTTGCGGGGACCGTGATTGTAGGTGTCGCCGAGAAGGATGACTTTGGTGTTTTCGTCTTCTTTGAGCGCGCCGTCGACTATCCCGAAAAATTCTTCGAGATTCGCCGCGCTACCGTGAATATCAGATGCAATATAAATTTTCATAAGTTCCTTATCTTCTGTCGTTTCTGTCGTCGTAACCGCGGTAATCTCTATCGCGATAGTCTCTATCCCTGTCTCGATAGTCTCTGTCTTTATCTCTATCTCGGTAATCCCTGTCGTTATATCTGTCCCTATCGTCGCGACCGTCGTTGTATCCGCGGTAGTAATCGTCGTCGTAGTCACGGCGTCTGACGTCGTCGCGCTCGTGATATTCTCTGTCGCGGTCGTAGTCGATTTGTTCACGTCTGCGCATTTCACGCTTGTCGTCGTAACTCCTGTCGTTGCGGCGGGGTTTGAAAAGAAGAATCGCTATGATGACCGCGGGGATTGCTATTCCTATGATAAGCACGACGCGGAGTGCGACCGAAGATTTTGAAGAAGACGATACGCTTTCTTCGGGCTCGTCCGCGGGGACTTCCGCGATGAGAGAGTCACGCTCTGCTTGCGCTATGGGATGATAGGAAATTGCGTTTTGCACGAATGCGGTTTTGGGTGCTGCGCCGAATACTATTTGAGAGTCTTTCATCGCTTGCACGTAGAAACCGTCGTCGGTGAGTCCTATGGGTTTCACCGTCCAACCTTCCGCGGAATTGACCGTAACTCCGCCTATTTGCACTCCGCCGTTTGTGTTGATAGCGGTGGGGAGAGCGTTGTCGCTTGACACCGCAGAATTTCTTGCGGGTGCGGTGGGAAGGTCCTTGACTTCGATATAGGCATTGAGTCCGTCAACGTCGAGCATCATGATTTCTTTGGTGAAGTTTGCTTCGACCACGGGGTAGTAGTAACTCTCAATCAGATAAAACATTGCGACTTTTCCACCGCTCATGGGGTAGACGGGGACGGCGGACTTTTCCGCGTGCTCGCTACCGGTGAGATTTGACGGCGCGACGTGGGCATACAAGTCGTTGCCTTCCGCGAATGCTACCGTGGACGAATAGGAAATCAACCCTAAAGTCAGGGTGAGTGCGACCGTAAGGACGAGAATCATTGCCGAAATTTTCAAAAATTCTTTCATAGCCATATTATTTTACTATATATATAAACAAAAATAAAGAGTTTAAGTCCATTTTTTTTGGAGAATTTTGTTTTCGGCAAAAGTTTTTGGCATAAATCTTTGCATTTTGCGACTTTCGTGCTTTATGGTACGGGTATGGATGATAAGGATTTGATTTTGAAAATTCTCGAAATCGAGAGAGAACAAAAGTTTAGACAAAACGACGCTCTTGCGCTATACAACCGCGACAGAGTGCATCAAAAACAAATGGCGTTTCACCGCTCGAACAAGCGCAATCGTTGGGTATTCGGCGGAAACCGTAGCGGAAAAACCGAGTGCGGTGCAGTCGAAACGATTTGGCTTGCCCGCGGTATTCACCCCTACCGCGAAAACAAAGATAACGTGCGCGGTTGGGTGGTGAGTCTGACAAGGGAAGTGCAACGGGACGTCGCACAAGCGAAAATTCTCAAATACCTATCCCCGCGCTATATCGAAGAAATCGTCATGGTGAGCGGGAAAAAGGGCGCACCCGAATACGGCATCATCGACCATATTGCAGTCAAAAATTCATTCGGCGGTACGTCGGTGATAGGGTTCAAATCCTGCGACCAAGGCAGAGAAAAATTTCAGGGTACGAGCCTTGACTTCGTATGGTTTGACGAAGAGCCGCCCGAGGATATATATAGCGAATGCAGAATGAGAGTGTTCGACCGCGCAGGGTGCATATTCGGCACGATGACGCCGCTCAAGGGACTGACTTGGGTGTACGACGAAATCGAACTGAACGAGAGAAATGACGACGAAGTTTGGGCAATCCATATGGAATGGAAGGACAACCCGTACCTTGACGAAAACGAAGTGGACAACATGCTCAAAATCACGTCGGAGAGCGAGCAGGAAAGCAGACGTTTCGGAAAATTCACGACGGGGGAAGGGCTTGTCTATCCCGAATTTAATCCCGACGTGCACGTCATCGAACCCTTCCCGATACCGCGAGAATGGCAGTCGAATATCTCGATAGACCCGGGACTTAACAACCCGACCAGTTGTCACTTTTACGCGGTGGATTACGACGGCAATTTGTACGTTGTCGGGGAGCATTACGCAAGGGGAAAAAGCGTTGACTATCATGTCGAAAAAATCAAGGAAATTGCAAAGACTTTGAACTGGCACACCGACTCGAAAGGCAGGCTATCCGCACTCATCGACAGTGCCTCGAACCAAAGAACGCTTGCCTCCGAAAAGAGCGTAGCCGAACTTTTTTATGAAAAAGGAATTTTGGTCAATACCAACGTAAACAAGGATTTATATAGCGGAATACAACGTGTAAAGTCGCTTTTGTGTCAACAACCGCCACGACTGTATATCTTCAAAACTTGCGTGAATATGATACGCGAAATCAAAGGTTATTGGTGGGGCGCGAACGACAGACCAAAGAAAATCGACGATCACGCTATGGACGAATTGCGCTATATGGTGATGAGTTTGCCCCCGTCCGCAGTCCCCGAAAAAAGAGATAAAACGCAGATCGAAAAGGACAAGGAAAAACTCATCCGTTTTTCAAGGAGAGATTTATGGACGAAACCATTTTGAAAGCACTTTTGAAAAAGGCTACCGGCTATTCCTACGACGAAATCACCGAAGAATACGGCGTGGACGAAAACGGCGATACCGTGCTTTTGAAAAAGAAAATCACAAACAAATACTGTCCGCCCGACACCACCGCTTTGAAAACTTATCTTGAAATCGCCGGTGGTAGCGGTGTGGAAGATTTGAGCGACGACGAACTTGAAAAAGAAAAACGTCGGCTTATTGCTTTGCTCCACGCAGACAACCCGACTGATAACGATAATAAGGAGGTTTGATGAAAACTTATTCAATCGACGGAATCATCCGTTGCGAAACGTGCGGTAACGATGCGGACTACTATCTCGACGTACTGCACGTTTCTTTATGCAAAAGGTGCGCACTCGAATTATATCGCTCCCTTGGCGAGAGATTTATTCCTCGTGCTGTGCCTAATATGATACTTCGCGCAGAGGGCAGGCATAAGTCCCTTGACGAAGGCGCGAATATCTCCGCAGAGCAAATCAGAAACGAAAGTATCAACGGCGGTTTACACGCGGTTACAAGGAGGAAAAAATGGCAAAGTTTCAAGACGAAATCGTCACCGAAATCATAGAAGATTTCAAGAAAAGACAGGAAGCACGCCGTCCTATCGAATTGAATTGGCGACTCAATATGAATTTCGTCATCGGCAATCAGTACGCAGAAATCAGTCCGCGTGGGGACGTGGAAGAGAGAGGGAAGCAGTATTTTTGGCAGTCGAGAGAGGTGTATAACCATATCGCGCCTATCGTGGAAACAAGACTCTCGAAACTCGCGAAGGTAAAGGCGAAAGCTACCGTCCGCCCGTCTACGTCCGACGATAGCGACGCGGCGTCCGCATCCCTTGCGACGAAACTACTCGAAGCGGTGTCCGAAGAAAACACTTTCACCGCACTTTTGTCCCTTGCGAATATGTGGAGCGAAATCACAGGTTCCGCCTTTTACAAGGTTATATGGGACGTCACGAAAGGGCGCGCGCTCGAAAAAGAAGGCAAAATCAAGGAAGGGGACGTGTCGATAACCGTCTGTCCGCCTTTCGAGATATTCCCCGAAAACATAGCGATTTGCGATATCGACTCTCAACCGTCCATAATGCACGCAAGAGTTATGTCGGTTGACGACGTGAAACGCATATGGGGAAAAACCGTCGAAGGCAAAAAACTCAACGTATTTTCCTTTGATACGACCACTTCGTCGGGCGGACTCGGCTACTCTGCGACAACCCCCAAAATCGTCAGCGAAGAGAAGGATAACTGCGCTCTCGTCATAGAGAAATATTCAAAACCCACCGCCGACAAACCCAACGGTGAACTCGTCATCGTAGCGGGGGATACTCTCGTCTATCAAGGCGACCTTCCCTATCTCAACGGCGAGAACAAATCTCGCACGTATCCGTTTGCAAAGCAGTTGTGTTTGGAATCTCTGGGCAACTTCTTCGGCGCAAGCGTGGTCGAGAGAATTATCCCGGTGCAACGCGCCTACAACACCGTCAAAAACAGAAAACACGAATATATGAACCGTATCGCTATGGGCATTCTCGCGGTCGAAGACGGTTCCGTCGACACGGATAATCTCGAAGAAGAAGGACTTTCCCCCGGCAAAGTGTTGATTTATAGACAGGGTAGCAATCCGCCTATCATGATGAACGCGGGACAAGTGCCGTCCGAATTTAGCAGGGAAGAAGAAAAACTCCTTGACGAATTTGTGATGATAAGCGGCGTCAGTGAAGTCACGACCTACTCGCAAGTGCCGAGCAACGTATCGTCGGGAAGCGCGATTTCCTTGCTTCTCGAACAGGACGACGCGCGTATCTCTCTTACTGCGGACAGTCTGCGTGACGCGGTCAGAAGAATAGGCAAACAAATCATCAGGCTCTATAAGCAATTCGCAACGATGAAGAGAGAAAAGCGTATCGCAGGGGACAACGGCGACGTCGAAATCGCGTGTTTCAGTGCGGGGGACTTGACGAGCGAAGATATAGTTTTCGACACCGTCAATGAAATCGAGGACGACTTGTCCACCCGTCGCGCAATGGTCTACGACCTTATCAAACTCGGCTTGTTCACCGACGAAAACGGCGTGATGAGCAATCGCACGAGAACGAAACTCTTCGACATTCTCGGTTTTGGAAACTGGGAAGAAAGCAGGGACGTCGACGAGGCGCACTTGAAAAAGGCGCAACGAGAAAATCTCGCTCTCGAAACCACCGAAGTAACTCCGGACGTGCTTGACAATCACGTTTTGCATATGGCGGAGCACACCAAACTCGCGGTGTCGTCGTCCTGTTCTAATAACGCGGAATTTCACGCAAGAGTTTCCGCACATATCAACGCACACAAACAACTCTCGACTCTCGACGAAGGAGTGAAAGAACTCGAACGTAAAATGGAGGAAGTATGACCGATAAAGAAAATCTCGAAGAAAAGGAAATCGAAAACGGTGAAGTCGAGGCGATTTCGCCCGATGATATAGCAACGGAAAACGATGCGAACGTTTCAAAATTCAAGAACCCCGAAGAACTCGCGAAAGCGTACGGAGAACTCGAAAAAGAGTTTACTCGTCGTTCACAACGACTTGCAAAACTCGAAAAGGAACTTCAAGAAAAAGACGTCGTCAAGGAAGAAGATTGGGAACAGATCGTGGACAAGTTTTTTGAGAAAACCCCCGCTGCAAAACCCTTCGCAAAGGATATGGCAAGAGAAATAATCGCCGATCCCACTCTCCGCGACGGCACCGATTGTCTTGAAGTCGCTCTGACGAGAGTGCTCCTGTCGAAGTACCGCACGCCCGAAGAAATGCTATCCGACGGACAATTCTTGAAAGAACACGTGCTAAACTCCGACGCCGTCAAACAGGCGGTCATCGAAGACTATTTGAGCGGACTTAAGGTGGGCAGACCGCCCGTCGTCATGAGCGACGGCGGTGAAGTTTTGGTCGCCCCCAAAAGCAAACCGCGCACGATTGAAGAAGCGGGCGCAATGTTTACGAAAATAAACGGATAGGAGAAAAAATTATGGTATCAATTTCTAATGCGGATAAAGCATTAAAGACGTTTTATCTTGGCGTTTTGGCAGATCAACTCAACGTTGGTGTAAATCCCTTGCTTGCAAAGATCGGTCAAACCAGTGCGGACGTGTGGGGTAAAGAAATCAAAAAACTCGCCCCTTACGGCATTAACGGCGGTATCGGAAGCGGTGCGGAAACCGACTCTCTTCCCATAAGCGGCGGCAACAATTACGCAGAATTTACCCTTGGTCTTAAGAACCTTTACGGTCAAATCGAAATCACGGATAAGGCTATTCGCGCCTCTCAAAATTCCGTCGGTGCGTTCGTAAATCTTCTCAATGCCGAAATGGAAGGACTTCTCAAGGCAAGCAAATTCAACTTCGGTCGTATGCTCTTCGGGGACGGTAGCGGTCTTCTCGCAACCACCGTCGCAAACGGCGGTACCACCAAAAACAAGGTGTACGTGGACAGCGTGAAAAACCTTATCGAAGGTATGACGGTTGACGTCTACAACACTTCCGCAAGCAAGGTTGACGCGGTGTCCGGCGCAAGAATCCTCACCATCGACAGAGCGAACAAAATCGTCACATTGTCCAAGAGCGCAGGTAGCGTCATCGGCGCAAATTACACTCTCTACGTGCAAGGCTCGAAAGGCAACGAACTCACCGGTCTCGAAGCGATTTTTGGCACGGGTAACATCTACGGCTTGAACAGAAGCGACTATTCCTTCCTTACCCCCTACGTCAAGGAAGAAACCGACGGCGTAACCGCGAGCGCAATCCAAAGCGCAATCGACGCGGTCGAAGAAAACGCAGGCAGTGCAATCGACTTCATCGTCTGTTCTTACGACGTCAGAAAAGCGTACGTCGACGGCATGAGCGCAAACCGCACCAACCTTGACTATATGACTCTCGACGGCGGTTACAAAGCGTTGTCTTACGCAGGCATTCCCGTCGTTGCGGACAGATTTGTCAAGGACGGCACTATGTATCTTCTCAACTCCGCAGACTTCAAACTTCACCAACTTTGCGATTGGCGTTGGATCGAAGGGGAAAGCGGCAGCGTTCTTCACCAAGTCGCAGGCAAGGCGGCGTACACCGCGACTCTCGTCAAATATGCGGATCTTCTTTGCGAACGCCCCATGGGACAAGCGAAGATCACCTTCAAAAACGGCGGCGGTAGCGGTTCGACCGGCTACTACACCGTGACTTTCGACTCTAACGGCGGTAGCGCAGTCGCAAGCCAAATCGTACTCCCCGGCGGACACCCCGTGAAGCCCACCGATCCTACGAGAGCAACTTACTCTTTCACCGGTTGGAAGCATAACGGCACTTCCGTCAACTTCTCCGAATTCACCGTCAATTCCGACGTGACGTTCGTCGCACAGTGGGCGTAATATGGACACGCTCGAACGGATTGACGGCGATTTGTACGACGTCGCGTCAAGACTGAAAGGCGTGGACGAAAGATATACCTTATATCGCAATCGTCGAACGAATAAGTTCGAGGTGTATATCGGAAGGGCATTGCAGTTTGCAGTGCCCTTCGACGAACTCGATTGCAGGACTATCGTCTACGCAAAGAAAACGAGAATAGAACGCAAAAATCAACTTCTTGCGGAGATTGAAAGGAACAATCGATGTCTTGACGAATTGAACTTCAAACGCTCGCGAGATAAAATTCTTGCGGCGGCAGACTTATAGGAGAAATTATGACGGTCAAAGAAATTATTGGCACTTGCCTTGAAAAAATGGGTATGACGAATTTCGTGAACGATTCCAGTTATACCGTCGAAGAAACCAAACTCATCGATAAATTGCTTGTCGCTCTCAACGTTGCCTACCGCGGCACCGCTTGCGATTATCTCCCGAAGGCTTGCAGAGAAAAGGTGGTCGTCTCGGACGGCGAAATCTTGGCGGAGAATTTGAACAAAGTCATCGTGCACCCGATTTCTCTCACCGACGACAAGGGATTCAAGCATAGTTATTCCATATATCCCGACCTGATTTCCACCGATTTCAGCGGGGAAGGGGTGCTCGAATATGCGTACTTGCCGTCCAGACTCGCACTGACCGATACGGTCGACGATATGCGTATGACCGCGGATATGATATCAGACGGCGCACTTTCGGAATACTACTTCTCGATGAGAGCGCTCGACCTTGCGTCCGCCTACGACGAGCAATTCCGCTCGAAACTCACGAAAGCAAAATATAAGGGTAGAGAAATCATCTTGAAAGCAAGGAGGTGGGGGGATTGAAAAAGTTGAATACGACGAGCGGTCGAGTGCAAATCGGTTTCAAGGGCATCGCGACCGAAACGGATGAAAAACTTCTCGATCCGTCCTATGCGCACAGAGCGTACAACTTCACTTTCAGGGGCGGTGCGCTCAAAGGGGATATAGGAATATCCGCGGGCGCAGGCTACTCGCTTGACGGTAACACCCGCCACGTATATCCGACCTTACCCCCGACGTATAAGATATTGGATATATTCCCATACCACCGCCGCACGAACGGAGTTTACGACGACAGGATAGTTGTGCAAGTCGACGACAAGAGACTATATTCAACCAAAATCTTCGAGAACGACACGTGGCACGAACTTGAAAGTTACAAGTTTTACGGCAAGGCGTGTGCGGTCAATTACAACTACGACGGCAAGGACGTTTTGCTCGTATCGTCCGAAAACAACTCCCTAAAAATCATAGACGGCGACACCGTGAAAACAGTGGAAAACGCACCGAAATTCAGTTCGCTTGCGGTGCACTACGAAAGGGTGTACGGCACGGTCAACGGGGACAAAAATCAGGTGTGGTTTTCATCGGTTATGAACCCTGAAAATTGGACGGTTTCGGGGGACGAGGCGGGTTATATCACGTTCTCGGACGAGAGCGGTGACGTCGAAAAAGTTATGTCGCTGAACGGACACCTGTATATCTTCAGAGAGCATTCCGTATATAGACTCACCGCATATGCGGATCAATCGGAGTTTTTGCTCAAAAAGGTGTTTACCGATACGGGACGTATATATAAAGATACGATTGCGTTCGCAGGCGACAAAATTATGTTCTATTCCGAAGACGGACTTTTCTCCTTCGACGGCTACGACGCAACGAGAATTTCCGACTTCATCAAAGTCAAGGACGCAACCCACGCGATAGGTGCGTACCACAATGAAAAGTACTATCTTGCGTGTAGTCTTGACCTTGAGAATTACTACGTTTACGCGACGGATAACAATGCCCTTGTGGAATACGATTTGAAGACCAAAAAGACTTGTCTTCTCGCACCCGTGGACGTGGTCGCAATGACCGCACTGAACGCACACCACGCAACCGACGTTTTGCTTGCTATCGGGTTGAACAATTCGGACAAGCTCGGAATGATTGACGGGAGCGGAAAGGTGTTCGCGTCAACTCCGATGAAACTCTACGAAAGCCCTGTGAATACTCTCGGAAGCGACAAGTTGAAAATCGTCAAAGCGGCAAACTTGCAGACCGAAAAGGATATTACCCTTGAAATCACCGCGGACGACGAAGTCCGGACTTTTGAAATTGCAGGCTCGAAATCCTTGCAGAGAGTCCCGATAAACGTGAGCGGTTATAGGATCGGATTTTTGATAAAATCGACGGACGCGACCGCAAATATCCCGCCGTTCACCGTCGAAGTCGATTACTTTTAGGAGGAATTATGAACGTCAACGAAATCATCTCGACCGTAGAAGAACTTACCGTCAGAGTGCAAACTCTCGAAAAGAAAGTCGCGGTCTTGACAAACGCTAATTAGGAGGAATTATGTCCGATTTTTGGAATGAATTTAGGGAGGCTTTCAAGACTAAAAAACAGCGCGACAGGGAAAGAACGCAGAAGTTGAAAGAAGCCCTCACGGCTGAAAAAGCAATAGACGAGAAAATGGAGAACCTTGAAAAAGAATATCAAGCGTATCTTGACTCTCAAAAGGAAGAAGAACCCAATCTCGAAGAGTTGTTTCCGACTTCTTTGGGGCTTGAAAAAATCGAGTATACGCCCGAAACAGACGAATCTATCACCGAACGCGCCACCGCGAAAAACACTTCGGATAAGACCAAAGCGGTTGACGACGTTGTGAGCAAGTACGGTGAGAAAACTTCCGCTCTCGAAGAAAAAATCGAAAAGGAAAACAAGGAGCACGAAACAAAGGATAAAGACCTAGAAGAACTCTACGACAGTCTGCGAAAGAGCGGTGTGCAGTCGAGCGTGAAAAACGGTATCGCTAGAGGCAGTATCGTGTCCGGCATTCTCGACAATATCAACCGCGACGAGTCCGTATCCCGCGAGCAAGC
This sequence comes from uncultured Bacteroidaceae bacterium, assembly GCA_964550635.1. Classification (GTDB taxonomy): domain Bacteria; phylum Bacillota; class Clostridia; order Christensenellales; family CAG-917; genus RGIG4097. Next base: position 1,400 of record CAZJZV010000021.1, on the reverse strand, counting down.
GTACAACAACTATCTCGACGGCATTGAGACAATCAACGGTGAAATCGACAAATTGAACGAGGAAAAGCAAATCGCCCTCGACGAACTCGATATGAAATATGCGTCAGACCTCGACAATCAAATCGCCAAACTCAAAGCCGAACGCGATGCTACCGTCGCAAAGTACGTGAAGTACAACAACAACGTGGACGAGAAAGAAACAAAGTACGCAGTGCAAAGACAAAAGAACGTCGATGAGTTTTTGACTGCTAGGGAGAAAAAGAAAGAAGCCGAAGAAAAAGCGCAGGCAAAATACGAGGCACAGTACGGTTACAGCGGAGAAAAACTCAAAAACTATAACGAACGCTACAAACTTGCCTACGATTTTTATATGGCACTCGACCCCGACATTGCTCTGTCCGCACTCGAATCATCCCCGAACATGAGCAAATATCTCGGCAACAACTATTCCAAACTGAGAAAAGAACTCAACAAACGCGCCCTACAAACAACCACCGACCTCAGATTTTTCTATTGAAAAAAGGCAACCGCCACGGTTGCCTTTTTTTTTCGTTTATTGGACGGTGAGAACGCACCACGGACACGAAGTGTCACAAAATTGTTTTTGTTGAAGTTATTCGCCGTCTTTTGCCGTTTGACAGGACGCAATCAGAAGCCTGCGGATATTCCCACAAAGATTTTCTGTTTGTTTGAAAGTGTCAAGGTCGATTCTGTTGGTTTCATACATAAGTTTGAGCCAATAACTTGTTTCGCTTGATTCTTTCAATGCGATTTCGAGTTTTGCGATAAAATCTTTTTTGCTATGCGCATATTGAGCTTCGTAAATATTTGCGCCGATTGACGTGCCTGCGCGCGCTAATTGGTCGGTCATATAAGAACTTTTAGGGGCGGTGATGCCGTCAACGAGATTGACGATAAGCACGGAAAACTCAAACGACAAATCCAACAATTTATTATCAGACATAAATTTCTCTCCTTGGACGTTTGATATAATTATAACATAAACCATGTTTTTATCAAGATATAATATAAATATGGATAGCAATAGGATTTTTTTTGCAAAAGGTTTTTTAGTTCTTAACATTAAATAAACAACTCAACAAATGCTAAATGCGCATATAAGTTTTTAATGATATATCGTTTCACGATATGATATATTTGCTGTGCAAATATGATATACTTGCTACGCAAGCATGATATAATATACGTTCCAAATAGAATCCACAATATGCCGCAGGCATATATCATACGCAAAGCGTATATCATATGGCGCACGCCATATATCATGCGTTCCGTTAGGAACGTATATCATTATAAAAGCCCTGTGTGATTTTCACACAGGGCTTTTATATGGAGCTGATACCCGGATTCGAACCGGGGACCTCATCCTTACCAAGGAT
>CAZJZV010000020.1:0-26022 GCA_964550635.1 uncultured Bacteroidaceae bacterium | reverse complement strand
TTCACCGGTAAACCTCTACTGAACCACCAGACTATCTGGTGGTTTTGTGTTACAAAAAAACACCGCCTGTTTGGCGGTGTTTTTGCGTTGCATAGATAAAAAATCTTTGCGTTGCTATCAAAAAAGGCAATAAAAAACGGATTTAGAAGTAAATCCGTTTTTTCGTTTGTTTCGATTAGTCTGCTTTGTAGGGAAGAAGAGCCATAACTCTTGCTCTCTTGATAGCAGTTGCGAGACCGCGTTGGTGTTTTGCACATACGCCACTCATTCTGCGGGGAAGGATTTTGCCTTTCTCGGTGATGAAACGGCGAAGTTTCGCGGTGTCTTTGTAGTCTATCTCGTCGATATGTTCAACGCAGAAAAGGCATACTTTCTTTTTGGGTGCGCGTTTTACGGGACGCGGTGCTTTCACTTCGTTATTTGTATCTGCCATGTTTATAACTCCTTAATAATTCGATTAGAACGGAAGGTCTTCGTCAATGGGACGGAGTTCGTCGAAATCGACTCCGCTATTGAGTTCTCTTTCGTCATCGTTGCGGGTGGAGAGGAATTGGACTTCGTCTGCCGCGATTTCGGTCACGAAACGACGAACGCCGTCGGTGCCGTCATAATTGCGGGTTTGGACTGAACCGCAGATTGCCGCTTTGCTGCCTTTTTTGAGGTATCTTGCGCAGTTGTCTGCTTGTGCTCTCCATACTACGACGGGGAGAAAATCGGTCTCTCTCTTGCCGTCTTTGGAATAATTTCTTGAAACTGCAATCGTGAACTTGCAGAATTTAACGCCGTTGTTAGTAGTAGACAATTCCGGGTCTTTCGTTAAATTACCAATCAAAAATACTTTGTTCATACTTACTCCTTGTCTTGTCTTACTTCTTGATGAACATACTTCTTACGACGTTGTCATCAATGCCCATTTGTCTGTCGATTTCGTCACGTGCTTCAACCGTGCATTCGACGTTCATAAGAACGTAGAAACCTTCGGTCTTCTTGTCGATCTCATAGGCGTATTTCTTAACGCCCCACTTGTCGAGGTCGATAAGAGTGCCGATGGAAGATGCAAGTTGCTCGTACTTGTCAACGACTGCTTGTTTTTGGTCATCGTCGATGTCGCAACGAATAATGTAGAGAATTTCGTACTTATTCATAGCATTACCTCCTTTTGGACTTGTGTCTCCTTTCGGAGAAAGGATTATACACCGCTTTCGGTGCTTGACAATGATATAATATATAAAAGAAAAAGTAAAGTAAAAAACGCAAAAAAGTTTTGATATACCTATATAGATAGCAGTTTTTGTGCGGAAAACACAACCGTTATCCGCCCCTGACGACAAAATTTTTATCCGCCACAAAAAACCGTTATCCGCCTCCGATTGCAAAAAAATTCATAGCCGTGAACAAGAAAAATAATTCCGTTTCGCCCGATAATCACCCATTCAAGACAAAGAAAAACTGCGCGGAAAAAGCCCGCGCAGTTTGTCGGAAATTGTCGATTTAGAGAGTTTTATATACTCTTGCTTCGTAGGGTTTCAACACGCTACCCATTTCGCCCTTGTAGTTGGAAAGGATTTCTTTCGCTCCGCCGTCGATGAATTTCTTCACCTTGTTTGCGGAAACTTCTTTCTCGGACAAGTTGATGACGACGGTGAGTTTGGAGCCGTCTTCGCCGATTTTGTCGTAGACGAACAAGCGTTTGTCGCGGGGCAGATGAAGTTCAAATTTGCCGTAGATTGCGCTTTCCTTGTTCTCTCTGCGGAGCGCTATCGCTTTGCGATAGAAGTTGAGTTGAGAGTCGGGATCGTTCTCTTGGGACGCAACGTTGACTACGGGATAGTTGGGATTGACGGTGTACCACGTCGTATCCCCGGTCGTGAAACCTGCGTTCTTTTCCGCACTCCATTGCACAGGGGTGCGCGCGTTGTCGCGGGCGGCGTAGCAAGCCATTTTGAATATGGTCTTGTCGCGGAATATGCGGAGTTTCTTGAAAATGTTTCTTGTGGAGAAGGTCGCGACGTCCACGAAATCATCCCACTTCTCGAAGGTGAGATTGCTCATGCCAATTTCCTGTCCTTGATAGACGAAGTGAGAGCCTGACAAGAAAGTGTACATTGTGCAGAGCGCCTTTCCGCTTTCAAAACGATACTTCTCACTGCCGTAGCGGGAGATGATACGCGGTTGGTCGTGGTTCTCGATATAGTTGGTATTCCAGCCTTTTTCAAGAAGAGTGGTTTGCCAATTCTTGTAGATTTTCTTGAGTTTCACGAGATTGAACGGAGTGTGCAGATAACTCGTGATGATGCAGTCCGCTTCCATATGTTGAAAACCGAACATCATATCCAAAACCTTATTGTCCCCCGCGACGTATTTGAGTGCGTTTTTGGGAGTCATCATAGGCGCTTCGCCGAGTTGCATTCTGTCGGGATATTCCTTGAGAACTTCGCGGTATTCGGACAGGTATTTGATAAGGTTGGGACCGGGAGAATAGTGTTCCATTCCGCGCATGACGGGAAGGGGGAATCCGTTGGGAAGTCCCGGGGTTTTGGAAATGTAGGTGATGACGTCTTCTCTGAAACCGTCTATGCCAAGGTCGAGCCAGAAGCGCATAATCTTCTTGACTTCTTCTCTGACGGCGGGGTTGTCGTGATTGAGGTCGGGTTGCTCGACCGCGAACAAGTGGAGATAATACTCCCCTCTCTGCTCGTTGTACGTCCAACCGTCACCGGGGAAAGTCGCCATCCAGTTGTTGGGAAATTTCTTGCCGTTTTTGCCTCTGCCTGGACGCCAGATATAATAGTCCTTATACTTCGGATCGCCCGCCGCGGACTTCTTGAACCATTCGTGTTGGTCGGACGTATGGTTGATGACAAGGTCCATTATGATCTTGATACCGCGAGCATGTGCGCCGTCAATGACTTGCTTAAATTCGTCGAGAGTGCCGTACTCGGGATTGATATTGTAGTAGTCCGCAATGTCGTAGCCGTAGTCCTTTTGGGGGGAAGCGTAGAGTGGTGAAAACCAAATTGCGTCAACACCCAAACTCTTGATATAGTCGAGTTTGTCAAGAATGCCTTTCACGTCGCCGATACCGTCGCCGTTGCCGTCCTTGAAGGAGCGGGGCCACACTTGATAAACGCTCATTTCCTTGAACCATGTCTTTTCCATAATTTCTCTCCTTTTCTCAAATCATAACAAAAGCGAGAGTTTATCTCTCGCTTTTGTGCATATAAAACGCTTATTCTGCGTCGTTCACTTCATTTGCCGTTGCGGTTTCGCTTGCCGTTTCGGGCGCGGTTTCCGCGACTTCGGGGACTATCGGATTGCCGTCTTCATCGTATTCGACTTCGGGTTCGTCCTCTTCATACGGTGCAAGTGCGATGGATACGACTTTCGCTTTGTCGTCCTTCAAGCGCATAATTCTGACACCCTGCGTCGAACGACCGATCTTGCTGATTTCGTCCGAATGCACTCTGATGACGATGCCGTTGTCCGTGATCATCATCACGTCGGAGTTGTCGTCAAGCACTTTGAGATTGACGGGTTTGCCGGTCTTGTCGTTGAACGTACCCGCCTTGACGCCCTTGCCCGCTCTGCCTTGGAGCGGATAATCGCTTGCCGCACTTCTCTTGCCGTAGCCGTGTTCGGTGACGGTGATGATTTCGCTATCGTCGTGGATGACTGCAAGGTCTATCATTCTTTCGCCTTCGGGGAGTTTCATTGACTTGACGCCCATTGCGGTTCTGCCCACAAGACGTACGTCTTCTTCTTTGAAGCGGATGCAGTAGCCTTCGCTCGACGCCATGATGAGTTGGTCGCTACCGGTGGTGAGCACTGCTTCGACGAGTTCGTCGTCCTCGTTGAACTTGATTGCTATCTTGCCGTTGCGTTTGACGGAGTCGAATTCGGTGAGCGGAGTTCTCTTGATGAGACCGTTCTTCGTGGCAAGGATGAGATTGTAGACTTCCTTTTCTTCGGGCAGACGGAGAATTGCTTGCACCTTTTCGCCGGGGACGAGTTGGAGCAGATTGACCATTGCTCTACCCCTTGCGGTCTTGCTTGCTTCGGGGATTTCGTAGCCTTTGAGTCTGAACGCCTTTCCGAGATTGGTGAAGAAGAGCATTTCTTGGTGGGTGTTGGACACGAACAACTTCTCAACGAAGTCGTCGTCTTTCGCCTTATGACCGGTGATGCCTACGCCGCCTCTGTGTTGAGAATGATATTCGCTGACCGCTTGACGTTTGATATATCCGCCGTGAGTCATGCTGACGACGACGTCTTCTTTTTCGATAAGGTCTTCGATGTCGAGTTCGGAGTAGTCGTAGCTGAGTTCGGAAAGACGCGGGGTGGCAAATCTATCTTTGATTTCGAGCATTTCGTCGACGATGATTTGCTTGATTGCCTCTTCCGAGCCGAGAATACGGATATACTCTGCGATTTCCGCGCGTTTCTGATTGAGTTCTTCGTTGAGTTTTTCAACCTCAAGCCCTGTGAGGCGTTGCAAGCGCATTTCAAGAATTGACACGGCTTGTGCTTCGTCGAGCAAGAAACGTTCGGTTAAATTGTTTATAGCGCCTTGACGGTCGGGGCTCTTTTTGAGGAGTTCGACCACTTCGTCGATGTTCGCGAGCGCGATAGTCAAACCTTCGAGAATGTGTGCGCGTTCTTGCGCTTTTTCAAGGTCGAACTTCGTTCTGCGCGTGATGACGTCCTCTTGGTGCGCGATATAGTTTTCAAGGATTTCCTTGAGATTGAGAATGCGGGGTACGCCGTCCACGAGCGCAAGCATAATCATGGAATGGTTGACTTGCAACTGCGTTTGTTTGAACAGGGTGTTCAACACGACTTGAGCGTTGTAGTCTTTCTTGGTTTCGACGACGATACGCATGCCGTGGCGGTCGGTTTCTTCGCTCAAATCCGAAATGCCTTCTATTCTCTTATCTTTGACTTGGTCGGCGATATTTTCGATGAGTTTCGCTTTGTTGACTTGGTAAGGAATTTCGGTGATGATGATACGGCTCTTGCCGTTGGGGAGTTCTTCGATTTCCGTCTTTGCGCGGAGAATTGCGGAACCTCTACCCGTGCGATACGCTTGTTTCACTCCGCCCCTACCGAGAATGAGTGCGCCGGTGGGATAGTCGGGAGCGGGGACATATTCCATAAGGTCGTCCACGGTGAGTTCGGGATCCTTGATGAGCGCGACGGTAGCGTCGATGACTTCACCGAGGTTGTGAGGGGGAATGGACGTCGCCATACCGACTGCGATACCGTCCGAACCGTTGACGAGCAAGTTGGGGAATCTGGACGGGAGAACGCAAGGCTGTTCTCTGGTGTCGTCGAAGTTGGGATAGAAGTCGACGGTTTTCTTGTCGATATCCCTGATCATTTCGAGCGCCATTTTGCTCAAACGCGCTTCGGTGTAACGATATGCCGCCGCGGGGTCGCCGTCGACGGAGCCGAAGTTACCGTGACCGTCTACAAGGGGACAACGGATTGAGAAGTCTTGTGCAAGACGTACCATTGCTTCGTAGACCGAGCTGTCGCCGTGAGGGTGATATTTACCGAGCACTTCACCGACGACCATTGCGCTCTTTCTGAAGGGCTTGTCGGGGGTGAGACCGAGTTCGTTCATAGCGTACAAAATTCTGCGGTGCACGGGTTTCAGACCGTCCCTGACGTCAGGGATAGCACGGGAAACGTTGACCGCCATTGCGTAGCTGATGAAGGACTTTTTGAGCTCGGTTTGAACTTCGAGATTGACGATCTTGCTATCCGCAAGATGCTCTATGTATTCTTTATCTTTGAAATCCGTAGGTTTGTTGTTTGCCATAATCGTCCCTCCTTCTTACACGTCCAAATCTTCGACGAGTTTCGCGTTCTCTTCGATGAACTGTCTGCGAAGCTCGGGTTGCTCGCCCATGAGTATGGTGAAGAGTTCGTCCGCCGCGATAGCGTCGTCCATAGTCACCTTGAGCAAAGTTCTGGACTTGGGATCCATGGTGGTGTCGTAAAGTTGGTCGGGGTTCATTTCGCCGAGACCTTTATAACGTTGCAAATCATAGCCCTTTCTGCCATTTTCTTCGTAGAACTTGTTCAACGCTTCGTCGTCGTAGAAGTACCACTCTTGTTTGCCCTTTGCGAGCTTGTAGAGCGGGGGTTGCGCAATATACACGTGACCGTTCTCGATGAGCGGGCGCATGAAACGGAAGAAGAACGTGAGCATCAATATACGAATGTGACTGCCGTCGACGTCCGCGTCGGTCATGCAGATGATACGGTCGTAGCGGAGTTTGCTTTCGTCGTAGTCGGTGTTGATACCGCAACCGAATGCGGTGATCATCGCTTTGATTTCTTCGTTTTCAAGGACCTTGTGGAGTCTTGCTTTTTCGACGTTCAAAATCTTTCCGCGAAGGGGAAGAATCGCTTGGAATCTGCGGTCTCTACCCTGCTTTGCGCTTCCGCCTGCGGAGTCACCCTCGACGAGATAGATTTCGCAGTTTGCGGGAGTCTTGTCCGTGCAGTCCGCAAGTTTGCCGGGGAGAGTGGTGCTTTCGAGTGCGCTCTTGCGTCTTGCGGTTTCTCTTGCCGCTCTTGCCGCTTCACGCGCACGTTGCGCCGTAATCGTCTTCAGGATGAGTTCTTTCGCCTCTTTGGGATGTTCTTCAAGATAAGTGCCAAGACCTTCTGCAACCGCCTTTCCGACCGCCGTACGCATACTGCTGTTGCCGAGTTTGGTTTTGGTTTGTCCTTCGAATTGCGGTTCGGCGAGTTTGACGGAGATGACTGCGGTCAAACCTTCGCGCACGTCTTCGCCGGAAAGTTTGTCGCTACCCTTCAAAATGCCCATCTTCGTGCCGTAGTCGTTGATGACCTTGGACAAGGATGCCTTGAAACCGTCAAGGTGGGTGCCGCCTTCTTCGGTATTGATATTGTTTGCGAATGCGAGAATGGTGTCGGTGTAGCTGTCATTGTACTGCATCGCGACTTCGATTTCGCTATCCACGTATTTTGCGTCGAAGTAGATGACGTTTTCAAAAATGGTGTCGTGGGTTTTGTTCAGGCTCTCGACGAAGGAAACGATACCGCCCTCGTAGCAGAACACTTCTCTACGTTCGGGGTTGAGACGTTCGTCCGCGATTTCGATGGTCAGACCTTTGTTGAGATAGGCGAGTTCGCGAAGACGAGTCTTCATGGTGTCGTAGTTGAATTCGAGAGTTTCAAAAATTTCGGAATCGGGATAGAAAGTGATGGTCGTACCCGTCGTATCCGCGTCTCCGACGACGGTCAAAGGACGTTCCGCCACACCTCTATTGAAGCGTATGCGATGAAGTTTTCCGCCTTGTCTGACTTCCGCGACAAGCCATTCGGAAAGTGCGTTAACGCAGGATACGCCAACGCCGTGCAAACCGCCCGAAATCTTATATCCGCCACTGCCGAATTTTCCGCCTGCGTGGAGTTTCGTCAAAACGACTTCCACTGCGGATTTTCCTTCTTTTTCTATTATGCCGACGGGAATACCTCTGCCGTTGTCCGTGACGCGCACCGCGCCGTCCTCAAGGATTTCAACCGTAATGTGATTGCAATAGCCGGCAAGTGCTTCGTCGATGGAGTTGTCGACAACTTCGGTTACGAGGTGATGAAGTCCTCTGGTGTCCGTCGAACCAATATACATACCCGGGCGCTTTCTGACGGGATCGAGCCCTTCGAGCACCTGAATATCGGTCGCATTATAACTGTGTTTAACCTCTTCCATTTTTCCTCCTATAAATATATATAAACAGTTACTATATTATAAACAATATAATATATAGAATATTATAACAATATAATAACATTATATCAAGTATTTTTTTCACTTTTTCCACACCACTCCCAAAAACTCTGTGGAAAACTCATTTTTTTATTATCTGCGTGCCGTTTTGCCCGCTTGAAAAACAAAAAAAGCCACTCAAACGAGTGGCTTTTTTGTTGTCGGTTTTCTAAGACTCTGTGCTTAATCCATAATACAAGTCACTTCCTTTAAAGCAGTACGCCTTATGTTGAAGTTTTGCTATGTTGTAAGAACAATTCTCAATGTCGGCGCCAAGAGATGTCACACCTGCAGCATGTCCGACAACATATCCCATTTTAGGGGTATCGCTCGTTACCAACGTGCTATTTGTATTATTTATATTTACGCTTGTGATAGTGCAATTTATTGCACTTCCTCTTATCATATATCCAACAATACCGCCGGTTGAGCGGCTATTACCTGACACAACATAACTCTCTATGGTACTATATGAAATTGCAACCGTATTAAATTCAACGTCGACGGAATGTCCTGCGATTCCGCCTATATCGCCACTGCTTCTTATCAGAGAATGTTGGTCATCTCGCCCGAATCCGCACATATAGACGTTGTTATTTGAGATTTTACCTACAATACCGCCGACGGCTGCCACAGGATTATGCACGATTATGCTTCCGGAAGCACCACATTGCAAAAAGCCTCCGCCTTCGCTTATTCCCGCAATAGACCCTACAAAAATTTGCCTTGTTTGATTATAATTTTCCTCGGTCACAATGTTTACACTTCTGATAATAATACTACTTTGTGCTTTTGTTGTTTTGCCGATCAGCCCGTAATTAGAAATAGTATCGTTATTTTTTATCGTAATATTAAGTCCGTTTATCGTTTTAAATTCGCCGTGCATTATTGCGTTAAATTCTGCAATAGGCGTCCACGAAGGATAATATTGTGCTAAATTTATGTCATTGCCAAAATATATATCACGCCAAGTATAATATCGAGCGTTATTTAATTGTAACGCATTGGTTATATATATATTAACGCTTCCAAAAAGTCCCCTTTCAGAATAAGTATATTCACACGATATCCACTCGCCGATATTTATTGTCGGGATATCTATCGTTCCGACTCCGGCGGACTTATTTACTGTTATCGCAACAATGCTAAATCGCACGCTTTCTAATGCGTTTTTCTCGACCAACTTATTTAGAATATTGATTGTGTTTCCGGATTGTGAGCCAATTACCTTAAAGGAAGTGCCGTTGGGGTCAATTCCTGTAATCTCGTAGTAGATTTTTATAATGCCACTGGGCAAGGTGAAATCCAGTTTAACTTGATTGACGTAATCTGCAGTAATTGTGATTTCTGACGGATCGACGGTGTATTGAATGCCAAGACTAAACATTCCGTTTGGCCCTTTGATTGAAGTGCTTGCGGTAATATCTATAACGGACGATACCGATATCGTCCCGTTTCCGTCATAATTTGATTGTTCAGGACCTGTATACGTCAAAGGATTTATGATCACGTTGTCTACCGTCAACACAAAAGTATAGCTATGCCCTCTCGTGAGCAAAATCTCATCTGCGGACGTGGTCGCATAGGGGGTTGTTCCGCCGTCCTTATATATTGTCCACAAGTGGCTTGCTTTGCCTATCGTATACGTTGGGGTAACAGTGGCATCAATCGGACATTTTATACCGAGATAGTAGGTTTTGCCCGCCTCCAGTGATTGTGTATACACATAACCAACTCCAATGGCAGAAATGTTATATCCTGCGCCGGTCTCGGTTCTAAAATAGTAAGACAAATTGCTCGTCGTAAGTCCGACGAAAGTGAAGTTATATCGTTGGTTTGCGGGAGCATTGCTTGGAACGACTATTTTGTAATAGACATAGTTGTCCCCTGCGTTAAGAGATATGGATGGATTTTCACCCACGACGAAAGTGCGCGTAACGGGAGCTATTTCAACCGTCGCGTTATCCGCAACGTTTTGCGTTTTCTTTACGTGGATATAATAGTCCACCCCTCCGGTGAAATAACCCTCGTATACTCGTTTCTCGTAACATGAATGAGAATGTACAAATCCGTTGCTCTCGTTCAAGATATATACGTCCGCCAAAACGGCGTTTGTTCCTGCGTCTATGGTGTAAAAACCACTCGATGTGGGCTTATACCGCAAAACATATGTATCGTTGTAATCCAAAGCAACGTTGTTGTTTGCTCCCCCTGTTGCATATTCGATTTTGAACGTGCCGTAGCAGGCTGACGTCGTAGAAGTGTTCCTGAATTGAATAGTATACGTGGTGTTTTTCTTCATATACACGTTGCATACGCCGTTTTGTGCAGTCTGTTGAACGCCGTTTACAAAGACTTGTGAAGTATTTCCCGTCTGTGTAATCGTATAATTGCTCGTATATTGCGGTGTAAACGAAAACGTCTGATTCTCCTCGGGCAACATATAGAAATCATTTGTATTGAACGCACTCACCGTCTTTGTATATGGGCTATTAATGTCAATACTTATTGCATTGCTATTCAAAAACGCGGTTTGACTTGTTCTATCTCTATTAACAACTTTCATCGCAATGTCGAAATAAATCTTGCTGTACGGCATCATTCCGTCCGCTCTATCCGTGTGAGATATGTTGAATACTCCTTTTGCATAGTCATTTTCTCTGAACAGTAAAGAGTTATTGTCCGTTGAGTTCAAAGCAATTGCAGACCCTCTAATCAAATTGCCATAATGCGCTGCTTGCGTTGCACGAGTATTATACGTGCTCAAACCGGAATAGTAGTAATTGTGATTGGTCTCATCATAAACCGCCTCTTCTTCGGCATTATCCGCTATGTCTTTGAGTGTAACCCCCGCTTGAGTTATAGAATATATATTGCCGACTATAGGGAGAGCGCTTATAATATAACCGACTCCCATATCGAGAATTTTATTTAAAGCCTCATCCACGTTTCCCGGAACAACTTTTGTTGAACTATAGTCATAACGATTGCCTATAATAAAATATCCATAATCGTTATTCACGTTATATCCCGAGTCACATTGATTGAGAGAATCTGCATTATAAATTCTTGTTGCAAAAGAAATATCTTTCAGCTCATACTGTTTTGACGGCGCAAAACAATAAAAATACAATTCGCCAGACGAAGCACAATTCACACTGACGGCAGGAACCACCGCGTTTGTTAATCCGTTTAACAAGGTTACACTTGTTGCATTAGAATATTCATTCCCATTACTGGTTTTATAACACGGCACGATTACCTCATTTGACGTTATATAAAAATAGTCCGCCGAAAAAACGGTAGTTATCGTTATCGTTGCCTCATAATCTACTATTGTAGGATCAATTTTGAAAATAATAACGGTAGCTACATTGTATCCTGATTTACTTTGCGTGTGTATGTAATATCCGTAAGGTTCCGCTATATACATTTGTTCGCCTACGGTAGTAAAATACTGTTTGGGGACAATATTGATTATATTATCGTCGGCTGAAATGGTTGCAGTCATTTCTGCATTTGCTGAATATGTAAAAGTACTACCGTTCCTAAAATACGATCTGTTTGCAAAAGTGCCGCTGCTTGATAAATGTTGCGACCTTGCGCTGATGGCATCTGAAACGTATGCGTGCACATAAGTTGCGGTTGCATTTACAGCTGTAAAATCTGCTTCCGAAGCGAATGCAACGCTTTCACCATTTATGCTTAACATGCACAAACATAGCACTACACTCAAAATTATTAAGAACAAATAATCCCTAACATGCCATTGTTTTTTCATATTTACCCTACTATTTTACCATATTTATCTCGGAATACATGCGAATGGTATACTTAACATCATTAAAATACTTTACTGTTTTTATATCAATAAAGATGAATTGCATATCTTTTTGATAATACCTATACGTTGCGGTAATAAGAATTTTTTCATTATCTGTTGAAGAAAGAAACAGATAATGTTCATCATATAATTCTCCGTTTTCATCTATATCATAAGAAAACGTTGCTCCATATGAATATTCTAGTTCTCCTATACAAATTTTTTCTTCATCTATCACAATTTGCGTTGTGATATTATTCAGATAACCATTTGCCCAGTCTGCAATCTCTTGCGAAATAAAATCAAAATCAAATGCCCCTTCCATCGTCACGACTTTTCCGACTTCGAGATGATTTGTTTTCCCATAATCGTGAACCCCATGTCCAAAAGTTCCCAATGAAAAATTCACACCTCTATCCACGTTTTCATACGTTCCGTAAAATTGACGAATATCCCATTTGCCTAACGTTTCTTCTTGATCGCACGCTGTGAATGCGAAAACACAAGAAAACACCATTATAAATACTAATATCATCGGTAGAATTTTTTTCATAAGCAACCTCCTAAATTTGTTATATCTAAAATAGTCTAGATTTTGAAAAAGTTTACATTTACATTTTACTTGTTAACTTGTCTATTGTCAATACGGAATATTATTGCCCTATTTTCGGCAAAAGCCCACACCTCATCAATAGTTGACGCAACCCTCTATTTATTAAACACGTAAAATTGCATTTTTTCTCACAAAAAATATTTTTTAATATTTAAACGATGGTTATTTTAATTCGAGAAGTGCGCTCCCGCGAGATTGCCACGCTTCGCTCGCAATGACTGCAAATAGCGTTTTTTTTGACTTTGTATATTAAAAAAATAAAATAAAAATCCACAATATGCCGTCGGTGTCGCTCAAACAAAATATTCCCTTTTATAAGTATGTGCTTGTATAAGAACACTCGCTCATAGTGAGTTCAAACACCGCACAAAAATTTTTCGGGTGTGGGTGTCCCACCCGCTTTAACACCAAAACGAAAATTTTGCGGAATACGAATTGAGTTACAGATTATGTTTGAATTGTAGCAAAAAATTTTCGTGCGGTAGAAGTTGCGTTGCTAGCGCCGTCAGAACAATTTTCACCGAAAATTGCCGACGGCTTCGACGCATAAGCAACCTGCGAAGCAAGTATATAATATGGCGCAAGCCATATATCATGCGTTCCGCAAGGAACGTATATCATTAAAAAAGCACTGCCTTTGCAGTGCTTTTTTCATCATTCTTCCTCGTCTTCTTCGTCGTCCTCTTCGTAGTCTCCTTCTTTGAATTCTACGAAGGATTCGTCAAAGTCGTCAACAAACGCTTCTTCTTCATCGTCGTCCGCTTCCGCTTCTTCCTCTTCTTGAAGTTCGGTGAGAGAGATTTTGTCTTCGTCCTCGTCGGAGATGAGATCGTCGTCGAGAATATCTTCGTCGTCCTCTTCGTATTTGGACCAATCGTCGTCCTCTTCTTCTTTTTTCTTGTTTGCCTGTTCCATTTTGCAGGTGGGGCACATTTCCTCATCGCCTTCAAGGTAGTTGACCTTGCAAATGGGGCAGATACGTTCGTTCATAAGGTCTTCGTCTTCTTCGTCTTCAAGGAGAGAGATAGTGCTTTCCTTACCGAGTTCGGCTTTGCAGACTTCGCAAAGTTCGTTTTCGACGAGAATCCAATTCAGTTCGCAGCGAGGGCACTTTTTATATTTAGCCATAATTACCTCACTAATAATTTTTCATATATTATATTGATAAGGTGCGTAGTTGTAAACTGTTTTTTGCAAAAAAATAATAATTCCGCAAAACGCGCCGAGCGGGGATAATTCGTGAAAATAATAAAATGGTGAAAAACACTTGCCATTCTTGCGATTTCGGTGCTAATATCAATGAAAAAGATATTGATTATTCAACAAAATCACGTGATAAAAACAAAATAATAAAAAATATGACAAAAACAGTTGTTTTTGGTGTTTTTGTGTTCGATTTTTTCAAAAATCCATGTGCTAAAATCAAAATACAACATTTTTTTGGAGGATATTATGAAAAAAAGTATAGTGATTGCAGATGATAACGTCGGACTTTCCATAAGTTTGAAAGAATTTTTCGATACGACGGACGACTATGAAGTGGCGGGGCTTGCGGACAACGGTGTTTCCGCGCTCAGAATGATTGAAAAAACATCACCCGACTTCCTACTTCTCGATATAGTTATGCCCGAACTCGACGGTTTCGGGGTTCTCGCGTCCCTGAAAACGCAAAAACCTACCGTTGTTATGATGTCCCAACTCGCGTCCGACGGATTCGTGCAGAAAGCGTTCAAATACGGCGCAAGTTATTTCCTTGCAAAACCCTTCGACTACGACACGTTAAAATCCACTCTCGACGAACTAAGTCGCGAATCCGCAACCACTCAACCCGCCGTACACAACAACAAATCACTCGACGAAAAAATATCCAATCTATTCATATCCGTGGGAATACCCGCGCATATAAAAGGCTATCAATTCCTGCGCGAAGCGATCAAGATGACGATCGATTCCCCTGAAATCATCAGCAGTATCACTAAAAAACTATACCCCACTATTGCGGAGCGTTTCAACACGTCGCCGTCGAAAGTAGAGCGCGCCATACGTCATGCGATAGAAGTCGCTTGGAATAGGGGCAAAATCGAAAATATCAACAGTATCTTCGGGATAAAAATTTACTCCCCCAACGAAAAACCGACAAACGGAGAGTTTATCGCGCTCATTGCAGACAAGATGCTACTAGAGGCTTAAATCGCCAAAACGTCAAATCCGAATATCGCTCCGACGGCGTATGCAACCGCAACCGATACGGCAAACATAACGCCGAATATCACAAAATTTTCCTTTGTTGCTTTGGTGTTTTTGAAAAGCACCGCGAAGCCCAACCCTGCATTCATACAGAGTCCGCCGAGAGTTGCGCCGAATCCGAGACCGCCTATCAGATACAAATTGCTGATGACGACGGACGACGCGCAATTCGGGATTGCCCCGACGATGACCGCAAATAGCGGTGCAACGTATTTGTTCGCTCTCAAAAATTCGACGAATTTATCTTCTCCGATGAAGTAAATCACCACACCGAAGATTATA
Source organism: uncultured Bacteroidaceae bacterium (assembly GCA_964550635.1). Lineage (GTDB taxonomy): Bacteria > Bacillota > Clostridia > Christensenellales > CAG-917 > RGIG4097. The sequence goes on along the minus strand of CAZJZV010000020.1, from coordinate 11,256 downwards.
TTTATCGCAAAAACGTACAAAAAAATCTTTCCGCTATGCACAAGCGGGTGCAACACGTACTTTTTGATTTTATCCTTTCTTTCAAGTCGTTTATTTTCAATCTCATCTCCGCAAGGTTCACCGCAATGAGAATGGTCGTGTCCGTCCTCGTGGTGTTCGGGTTCGATTTCGTGATGACAACAACCGAGATGAATTTCGGGTGTATGCTCACAATGCTCGTTATGCTCACGGACTTCTTTCTTGCTCTTCGAGTAGACAAAATCCGCCGTATATCCGACGATTAGTCCTATCGCAAATTTGAATGCAAGCAAGGGTAGCACGTGCAACGCTTTGTCGGGATTTGCAAGGAATATGGGCAACGCTTCGTCCGACGTCGCAAGATACACACCGAGAAGGGTGCCGACCGTTATATGTCTTTTTTGGTATAGGTCTGTCGCTACAACCGAAAAACCGCATTGCGGAATGAGTCCAACCGCAGTGCCGATAAGTGGCGCGAATTTTCCTTTGAGATTGATTTTTCCCGCGACTCTCGGCTCGATGATAGCAACCAAAAAATTGACGACAACAAGCACCGCCAAAACTTTCAAAGAGTCTATGAACGCATCAAGAAACACTTCACCCATTTATCTTTCCATTTTCCACCTTATATTTTCTTCTACACTCACCATCGAACTCCGTGCAAGTGAGTATTGTTTGCACTCCGTCGGTTACGCCGAGAAGCACATTTCTTCTGTTCTCGTCAAGCTCGCTCAAAACGTCGTCGAGAAGAAGGACGGGATATTCCCCGGTTTCTTCTTTATACAACTCAACTTCGCCTAGTTTCATAGCAAGCGCAATAGTCCTTTGTTGCCCTTGTGAAGCGAACTTTCTCGAGTCCCTTCCGTCTATCTCGATTTTTATATCGTCGCGGTGCGGACCGACCGTACTGAACCCTAATTCCTTATCTTTTTGTCTTGCGTTTGAAATTGCAGATTCAAGGTTTAATCTTATGTTTCCGACAAGATTAACTCCGCTTTCGTACGAAAGTTTGAGTTTTTCTTTGTTCCCGCTGAGTTTGGAATGATACTCCGTAGACACCTTGTCAAGAGCGGAAATATACTCCATTCTTTTGGCGATAAGTATGGCTCCGTGCTCACATAAAGACGCGTCAAAAACGTCAAGCATACTGTCCAAATTTTCACTGAATTTACTTTCTTTGAGAAGGTTGTTTCTTTGCTTCAACGCCTTGTTGTATCTCTGCAACGCAACGAAATAACTCTTCTGTTGTTGGGATAATCCGACGTCCAAAAAACTCCGTCTTTCGGCGGGAGATTCTTTGACCAATTTCATCTCGTCGGGTGAGAAATAGACAACCCCAAGCACTCCGAGAAGTTCCCCTGCTCTCTGCACGGGCAAACCGTCTATCGCAACTTTTTTCTTGCCTACTTCGTCGATTTGAATGTCAATCGTATGCTTGCGATATTTCTTCTCTACCGCAATTTTTATCTTCGCTTTTGTTGCACCTATGCGGATAAGCTCTTTATCCTTCGTTGTGCGCGGAGAGCGCAACACAGAGCATAGATAGATACTTTCAAGCATATTCGTCTTTCCGCTTGCATTTTCGCCGTACAATACGTTAAGCCCGTCCGTAAATTCTACGGATTGACTTGCGTAATTGCGAAAATCTGTAAGTGTCAACGACGTTGCTTTCATACGAGCATTATAACCTAAAACCGTGCTATTTACAAACTTTTTATAAAATATATTCTATAATTTTATAAAGCGGATTTTTACTATATCAAAATATCACAAAACTTTTTTGACAAACTCAATCAAAGTATCAATCAAAAAACAATTTTTTTAAGCGTAAAATCTTTGTTAAATTATAAAGAAAAAACGGAAATAAATTCCGTTTTATCTGTTGAGTAACATATTTTTTATGTCCGCCACGACGATTTTTATGCGCTTATCTGTTTTGATTTGCTCACTGATTTTGTCGCGTGCGTGTATGACCGTCGTATGATCCCTTCCGCCGAAAATTTGACCTATCGTCACAAGGGGCAAGGATAGCATTTCCGTGATGAGATAGATCGCTATCATTCTGGGTTCAACAATATTTTTCGTCTTTTTCTTCGAGTAAATATCCGCGGTTGACAACTTGAAATACTTGCAAACCGCATTGATTATATCACTTGCGTCAAGGGTGTCTTTCTTCTCATCGAAAGACTCTCTGAGTGCGTCTGCGGCAAGTTCTTTCGTGTTGATGACGTGGTTTGTAAGTGAACTGTAAAAGACTATTTTGTTGAGCAGTCCTTCCATTTCACGAATATTGGTCGTGCAATTTTCCGCGATATACATTGCGACTTCGTCGCTTAAATTGAAATTCTCTTGCGCCGCTTTGGTCTTGAGAATTGCGATTCTCGTTTCGGTGTCAGGCACTTGAATGTCTACTGTGAGTCCCCAAGCAAAACGAGTGCGCAATCTCTCTTCGAGGGTGACGAGTTCTTTAGGTGAACGGTCTGAAGTGAGAATGATTTGTTTGTTCGCTTGATGTAGGTCGTTGAAGATATGGAAAAGTGCTTCTTGCGTTTGTTCTCTCTTCGCAAGAAATTGCACGTCGTCCACCATAAGCACGTCGCAGGAGCGATATTTCTCTCTGAATTTATTGCTTTCTTCGTTGTTATGATTGAGACTCAAAGCAACAAATTCCGCTATCATTTGCTCGGAATTGACGTACACCACCTTTGTTTTGGGGGAATTTGTGTAGAGATAGTTGCCTATCGCGTGAAGAAGGTGTGTTTTTCCAAGACCTACGTCGGAGTAGATGAAAAGAGGATTGTATTTTCCACCGGGGTTTTCCGCAACCGTCTTGACCGCCGCTAATGCGTAGTTGTTCGACTTCCCTTCCACGAAACTATCGAAAGTGTATCTCTCGTTGAAAGGATTGATTTTCTTGTCTCCACCGCGTTTTTTGTTGTCGACGACGATACCTGCGCCCGGCAAATATTCAGTTTGACGGGCAAGATAATCTTCTTTTTTGTCGGCGGTGATGATTTCGACTTTCGTGACGGAAGGATTGAGTTTGTTGACGACTTCGGTGATGAGGTCGAGATGACGCTCGTCAATCGTCTTTTTCGACATAGCGGAAATGGTGCACAATACAAAAGTGTCACCGATAAAGCAAACAGGCTCGAGTTTGTCAATCCAAATCTCGTAGCTTATTGCCTGCATAATTTTAGATAATTCGTTTTTGGCGTCAGACCAAAATTCTTCTTTTCCTACCATGCTGGTTATTATATAATCTGAAATTTATTTTTTCAACGAAAAATGACGTAAATTTTTATTTTTACTACATTTTGCGCCCTGATTTTTTTCATACCCAATTAGCGTTTTTGTGGAACATTTTTTATTGTTTCACAAGTTGAAAATCGCGTTGATTTTTATATAATGAATTGATTGTATTAAACTATAGTACTATTAAATCATCACTATAGTTTTGAAATTATTTCGCTTGATTTTTTAAATATTATTTTTCTTGATATTATCAAAATAAAATATATTAATTTTGTTGATTTTGTCTTTATTTGATAGAAAATACGAAAGTTTATATTATTTATAATATAAAAGTGTGTTAATTAGAAAAACGTATCAATTATATAAGTGTGATTATCATAAAAAATTATGATATAAAAACGCCGTAACTTTCATTACGGCGAATTTTATTATAAGTGTTAATTTTAATATTATAAGTATTGATTTTAACCAATCACGCGAAGAGGAAGAATCAAATAGAGCCAATTATCTTGTTCGCCTTTGATGATTCCCGGTGCGGTCGACGACGTGAAGTTGAGAGTGATAAACGGATCGGAAATCGCTTTCATACTTTCACTGATATATTTACTGTTGAAACCAATCGTCAAATCTTTACCTTTGAGACCGATGGTGACTTTTTCATTGACTTCACCGTCTTCACTGTGCGCGTTGAGAGAGATGGAATCTTCTTTGATTTCCATTTTCACGTACGCTTTTTTCTCGGAGCGGTTGATGAGGGATACGCGTTCGATACTGTTTTCAAATTGTTTTTTGTCGATGGTGACTTCGGTGGTAAACACGTTGGGGATGATTTTTTCATATGAGATATAGTCTTCCGCGATAAGTCTAGATACGAGTTTGGTATGGAAGAGGTCTACCATTATGAAATTATTATCAATATAAACGGTTATAGTTTCGTTATCATCGTCGATAAGAGAGCAGAGTTCATTCATACTCTTGACGGGGACGACGATTTTTTCGATTATACCGTTGTTTTTGATAGGTTGACGAGAAAGTGCAAGTCTGAAACCGTCGGATGCGACGCCTTCGATTTCTTCACCTTTGATATTAAGGCAAATACCGCGGAGAGAAGGACGCGCTTCATCAACCGCGACGTTGAATTTGACTTTGTTGATGAGTTCTTTGAGATCCTTTTTGAGAATGATGAAAGACTTATCCTTTTCGACGTCTTTGATGACGGGATATTCGTCCGCATTCATGCAGTTGATGAAAACTTCACTGTCGAGATATTTGATGAAAAGTTTGTTTTCATCGGTGCCGTCAAGTTCGATTTGCTCTTCTGCGATACGTTTTGCATAATCCGCAAAGAGTTTACCGGGGACGACGACAGTGCCTTCGATCAAAACTTCTGCGTTGATTTTCTTCTCGATTGCAAGTTCAAGGTCGGTCGCAAAAAGTGTGAGTGTGTCTTCTTTTGCAACAACTTTCACACATTCAAACACAGGGTTTCCTCTCTTCACAGGGAGTGCTTTTACGACTCTTTGGAGTGCATCGCTTAATTCATTTCCATTGCAGATAACTTTCATATTCGCGCCTATTTATTAATTGTTTATTATTTTTAATAATAATATCATATATAATGAGTGTTGACAAGTGGAAAAATCTCTCGTAACACAACTTATTGTGATATTTAATCTTGATTTATACAAGATATTTGTTTTTTTGTTTTGCTACTTATGTTATCAAACGGTGGATAAAATTAATAATTAATCAACATTTCCGCCGTTTTATCCACATCAAAGTTTGTCGTTGTATTTGAGTATCTGAATCACGTCGTGGATTCTCTCGAGATCGTCCTTGTTGAAGTAGTCGATATAAATTCTACCCTTCGTTGAATTTCCGACGATTTTTACTTTCGTTGCGAAGATGCGTTTCATATCACCGACAAACTCTTTAAGTTCAAGGGAAAGCGGTTCTTTCTTTCTCGGTCCTTTCTGAATTTCCTTTCTCGTGAAATAAAGACGTACTTTCGTTTCAAGTTCGCGGACGGTGAGTTTATTATCGCACGCTTGTTTTGCAAGAGTGATGAGATATTCTTTGTCATCAATAGAAATCAATGTGCGCGCGTGTCCCGGAGAAAGTTCACCGTTTCTTACCATTTCGGTTACTTCGTCGGGAAGTTGGAGAAGACGGAGAGTGTTTGTGACGTAAGGACGGGATTTACCGATTCTTTCCGCAACGTCTTCTTGGGTGAGACCGTAACCTTCCATAAGTTCGCGCATACCTTCCGCCGCTTCGATTGCATTCAAATCCATACGGTGCAAGTTTTCAATTAGTGAAATTTCTTGGATTTGTTGGTCGGTCAGATCCTTGACGATGACAGGCACTTTTTTGAGTCCCGCCATATAAGCTGCTCTAAAACGACGTTCGCCTGCAATGATCATATATCTTGTTTGCTCACCCTCGATTTTCTTCACGAGAAGGGGTTGCAAAACACCGTAGGTTTCCACCGATTTAGCCATTTCTTTGAGTGCGCTATCGTCGAATTTTTTTCTCGGTTGATCGGGGTTTCTATCAATCAAAGTAATATCAACTTCAATTGCCGCCGCGCCTTCAAGATCAACTTTCACGTTTTCTTTGTTGTCTTGAAACAGTGCCGAAATACCCTTTCCGCCAAGACCGCCTTTTGTAGTTGCCATAATCATTCTCCTATCAAAAACGCAAGTTTACATATCAAAATTCATCACATAAACTTTTGTTTAGGTTATTTGATTTTATTTTCTATCTCATTTGCAAGTGCGATATAATCAACCGCGCCCGCACATTTTTTTTCATATAATACGATAGGTTTGCCGTAGCTTGGTGCTTCTGCAAGTCGCACGTTTCTTCTGATTTTCGTGTCGAAAACTTTATCTCCAAAGAACTTCGCGATTTCTTCTTGCACACCTTTTGAAAGTTTGCTTCTGCCGTCGTATAGAGTCAGCACAACACCTTCAACAGATAACCCCGCATTCAAAAATTTCTTCACGAGTTTTATCGTGTTCATCATCTGCGACAACCCTTCAAGTGCAAAATATTCACACTGTATCGGGAGTATCACACCTGTTGACGCGGTGAGCGCGTTGACCGTCAAAAGTCCCAAAGACGGCGGACAATCTATCATGATATAATCATAGTCGTCTTTGATGTTTTCGAGTTTTTCTTCAAGCACTCTTTCTCGTCCGATAAGGACTTGCGCAAGCTCGATTTCCGCCCCCGCCAAATCAACAGACGACGTCAAAATCTTCAAGTTTTCAATTTCCGTATCTTTGATTGCGTCGGTTATTTCCAAGTTTCCGCAAAGCACTTCATAGAGTGACTTCTTGTCGTTTTTCTCGAAAAAACCAAGGCTCGACGTCGCGTTGCCTTGAGGGTCTGCGTCCACTATTAAAATTTTTTTGCCTTTATCTGCAAGACAGGCGGATAGGTTTACACAGGTCGTAGTCTTACCTACCCCGCCTTTCTGATTTGCGAAAGATATTATATTTACCATATATTAAAGATAACATAAATAAGAAAAAACTGCAATAGGTTTCACAAGATTGTTTCACATAAAATTTTATAATTTTAGCGTATTTTGAAGAAAAAAGCGGAAAAAGATAGATTGCTACGCAGTTGGATTTTCTCTACGAGAAAGTGAGATTGAAGTCTTGCGACTTCAGTGAGATTACTGCGTAGTGATATTTGCCTGACGGCAAGTGAGATTTTGCTTGCGCAAAGTGATATTGTTTCACAGTGATATTCTTTGCTTTGAAAGAGTGATATTGAAGTCTTGCGACTTCAGTGAGATTGCTGCGCAGTGATATTTGCATATCGGCAAATTTTATTTTGCTTGCGCAAAAATAAAAACCACTTATGTTTCAAAGCGGTTTTTTCTTTATCGCGCCGTATTGGCGGGGATATTTTTCAGGAGTCGGAGCGGTCTTTTCAAAAACTAATATTGCGCGCCTATCACCACTCGGTAGATTAAAAGAAAAGGTTTCAACGTGTTTCAAATTCAGTGCAGTCAAAGCGGTTTCAATGCCGTTTAATTCGCTTTCATCCGTTTTGTAGGCAATCACTTTACCACCAACTTTGACAAGGGGTGAGCAGATTTCAAGAAGGATAGGAAGTGCCGACACCGCGCGTGCGACCGCAATGTCGAAAGATGAAAACAACTTTCTGCTTTCTTCCGCTCTACCCGCCGTTGTTTTCAAGTTTTTTACACCGATTGTAAACGCGGCGGAAGATACGAAATTCATCTTTTTTGCGGTGGAATCGAGCGCAAGCACGTTCACGTCGGGACGAGATGACGCGATAGGAAAAGACGGAAATCCACCGCCTGCGCCAACGTCGATAACGTTTGCGTTTTCGGGGATAAACTTCACACCTGCAAGTGAATCAATCAAATGCTTTTCGGTGAATTCATCTTTTTTTATTATGCTTGTCAGGTTAAATTCCTTGTTGGCTTCAACCACCGCGTCGTAATACGCTTCGAGATTATCCACGCATTTTTCAGACAAATCAATGCCGAATAATCTTTTTGTTTCGGCGGTCAAAAAATCTCTGTTTATAGACATACTACACTTCCTTATCCGCTTTATTACGTTTGAAAATCAATTTATTAGGCGATTTGATTAGGGCGGTCAACACGACTGCGATGACCAAGAACAACATACAGTATGGGAACAAAACTCTGAACCCTGCGTTTTCATAACCGCCGAAGAGAGAGCCTGTGTTGTCGATAAGCACACCCGATAGAATGGGGGTTACGACCATAGCGAAAGTCATAGACACCGAGAAAACGCCGGTATCTTTTCCGATAGCCTCCTCCGCCGTACTTTCAAGGAAGAAGGGGTAGATATTGACCATAGCAAGTCCGAAACTCACGCCAAGCACAAGGAACAAAACGTATAGCACGGGATGAGGCTCCGTGAACGGGAATGACGCCGCAAACCCCGCGACCATAACGATAAATCCGATGAGAATGGTATTTCTTCTGCCGATTTTTTTAGCGAGCCAACTTGCGAAAGGAAAGGCAACCATAGCACCCGCTTGCGCGAGAATAAGGGGGATAATGGGTTGACTGAAATTCAAGACGTACTCCGAATATTTCATGAAGTTTGTTGTGAGCGCGTTGTACGCCATATAGAAGCAAAATACTATTCCGAGAATGCAAGCGCGCTTGAAAAACCTATTGTCTCTGAACGCTTTAAGTTTCTCTTTTGTCGGCACGAGCATACTGTGTTCGTACGCCGTATCGTCGATATTAGGAAGATGAAGAAGGGAGTCGCTCGTATCGACGTCGGGGGTTGAACCGATACCCCTTGTTTCTACGTCCGCCGCGATTTCCGTGCTATCCGCGGTGATGATTTCTGCACTTTCATTTTCGGTGTTTTCATCTAAAACAACCGCTTTATCTTCGTTTTCAGACTGATTAAGTGCCGTTTCTTGCTCAATCTCTAATTGCACGTCGTCAAGGAATTTAGGTTCTTTGACCGCAATTATAAACCACACCATAAGCACGAGAGTGGTGAGTAACATTGCTCCGCCGTATGCGTAGTAGCCGTGGATATTATTCTTTTCGGTGGGCATGAGGAGCAGGAAGTAAAGTAGTGCAATGACCGTCGTCACGACGGATACGATATTGGATATAGCGTTTGCTTTCGAGCGGAATTTGTCGGGATTGACGTCGGGCACGAGAGCGAGCGCAGGCGAGCGGTATGCCGCCATACTTGCAAGGGTAATCATCAAGCACACGATGAAAGGTGCGAAAAAGTCCTTGCCGAGAGACGCAAAAACGCACACTCCCGCAAACCCTATCATTTCCGTGATAGTGCCTATGACGACGAAAGGTTTTCTTCTGCCGAATCTGCCTACCGCGTGTTTGTCGCTGAGTTTGCCGAATAGGGGCAACAAAAGAAGTCCGAAAACGTTGTCCATAGCGAGTATGACTCCGTGCAAAGTCGAACTCAACCCGAAGACGTCATAGTCGATTTCCTGCATAAACATATCGTACGAGCCCCAGAAGAGCGCGATCCAACCGAATGCAAGTGAACAAAGTATAGTGCGTTTATAATTGAATTTCATAGGGATATATTAGCATTAACGCGCGCGATTTGCAAGAAAAATACTTTTGGCAACTTATAGATTAAAAAATAAAATTCTGTCGTATATCCGCATTGAAATCACGTGCGGTATGTGCTATAATCTCATCGGAGGCTAATATGAGAATAGGAATAGTCACTGCAATGGCGCAGGAAACTCTGCCCATCTACACCAAATTCGGTAAAATCGTAGACGAAGGTCGCATAGCGGGCGCGGTCGTCTATCACGTGCAATCGGATGACGACGATATTTATATCGCGCAGTCTGGAGTCGGCGAAATCCGCGCGGCAATCACCACACAAATGCTTGTGGATATTTTTGAAATCGAAGCGGTTTTGAACTTTGGTTTCGTGGGCGCAATCTCGTCGGGATTCGGAGTCGGCGACGTCGTCATCGCAAACAAGGTCGTGCACCACCAATTCGATACTTCTGAAGTGGACGGCGCACCCGTCGGACAATACGATGGCAGGGACGGTATCTTCTTCCACCTAAACGAGAAGATAATCGAAAAAGTCCAATCTCTGCTTCCCCACCCTTTGCGCGAAGTAACCGTCGCATCAGGGGATAAATTCATCGGCAATTCTTCGGATAAACTCCGCTTGAAAGAATTAGGAGCGGATATTTGCGAAATGGAGTGCGCGGGCATTGCCATGACCGCCGAAAGAAACAATATTCCCTTCTTCTCTCTCAAAGTCATATCCGATTCCGCGGATGAGAGTGCGCAGGTGTCATTCGACGAAGTCGTCGCAAGAGGTCTCGTCGGTCTCGACCTGCTCTTCCCCGCCATACTCTGCGCCGTCACCGGCAAAAAAGAAAAACCACTTCCCCCAGTCAAAAAGGAGAACGAATGAAACTTGAACGTATAGCGTCTTTTGCAATCGACCACAATGTGCTCACCCCCGGGTTCTATCTCGACCGCGTGGACGGCAACGTTTTCACCTACGACCTACGATTCAAAGCACCCAACAAGGGCGATTATCTCCACGTCGCTTCCATGCATACGATCGAACACCTGTTCGCCACCGTCGTGAGAAATAGCGCGGTGAAAGATAAAGTCGTCTACTTCGGACCTATGGGTTGCAGGACGGGATTTTATCTGCTCCTGTTCGACACTCCCGACAAGGAAGAAGCCAAACGTATCACCATCGAGTGCCTTGAAAAGTGCCTTGAACTCGACTATATCCCCGGCGCAAAGAAGATCGAATGCGGGAACTACCGCTCCCACAATCTCCCCGACGCCAAAGCCGAACTCACCGCTTATCTCACCACTCTCAAATCCGAATAACCCCCTTCGTCATTGCGAGTGTAGCGCGGCAATCTCCTGGGAAGGATAACGTAAAATTCATCTCCATAACCCCCACAAAAAAAACAGCCCGACAACCGTCGGGCTATTTCTTTTCACCTTTGTTTCAACTCACAGCTTGTACCAATAGTAATCAATATAAGTATCCACGAAATACGTTACATTTTGCGACGAATTTGTGACGCCGATCTGCGTCCCACCGGTTTTGTTTTCCCAATTATCATAATCATTTGTTCTATACCAAGTCGTCGTATCTTCAAACGTTACGCTCGTCAGTCCACTGCAGCCACGGAAGGCACCCGAGCCAATATCCGTCACGCTGTTGGGAATAGTAACGCTCGTCAGTCCACTGCAATAAGAGAAGGCATACTCACCAATACTTGTCACGCTGTTGGGAATGGTTATGCTTGTCAGTCCACTGCAATAAGAGAAGGCACCATAACCAATACTTGTCACGCTGTTGGGAATAGTAACGCTCGTAAGACCACTGCAACCATCGAATGCATAACTACCAATGCTAGTCACGCTGTTGGGAATAGTAACGCTCGTAAGACCACTGCAACCATCGAATGCAT
>CAZJZV010000019.1:0-27864 GCA_964550635.1 uncultured Bacteroidaceae bacterium | reverse complement strand
CGTGGGTTCCCTTTTAAGGGGGAACGGCAATAGGGGAAACACGTGAGGAAGGGGGGAACTGTGATTAGGGTGCAAGCACTCACTTTATTTCGCTTTCACTGAAAGCGACGACGTAACCGTCCCCGGAGATTCCCGCGCTACGCTCGGAATGACGGGAAAAATCAACGGCTTTGCCGTTGTATGTAATTGACGTGAAACGTCGCATGTAATCAAAACAAAGTTTTGTATGTAATCATTGCGAAAGTCGATACACGCTAAAGCGTGATGCCATGCAGCCTGCGGCTGATTACATACACGCCGTTGGCGTGATTACATACCATTGCTTTCGCAATGGATAAAAAAACAACACGGAATAATATCCGTGTTGTTTTTTTGGTACCCCCATGGGGAATCGAACCCCAGATTCCGCCGTGAGAGGGCGACGTCTTAACCGCTTGACCATGGAGGCGTGTTTGAAACAATAGCGATATTATCATAATCTGCGGGAAATGGCAACTGATTTTGGAAAATTTCGTATGTTTTGTGGCGGTTTGGAAAGTTTATTATTGAAATATCTTTAATAATATGTTAATATATCCTTATTAATGAGGTGAATTATGAATTTGTCTTTGAAAAACAAAAGTATCATTGCAATCGTTTTGTTCGTAGTGCTTGTTGCGGCAATGTTGCTCGTTACCGCGCTCACGGACGTAGACCTTGAAATCAGCAAAATACTCACCAAAAACGCCCTTCCCGAAGGGGAGTATCTTGCGACTGACGTATTCGGCGTTGCGCTCGAAGTGATAGGCAGTTCGGCGGTATATCTCGTGGCGGCATTCTGCATAATCATTTTGTTCTGGTGCTCGGTGCGTTTTATGAAACTCCGTCCTTTGAGAGAAATCCTTGCGGTCATCTTCTTCGTTGGCGGTATCGTGGCGTTTTGGTTCTATATGAAGGACATTCTTGCATACACCGGCGAACACGTAGGCGGCGCGGTCGGCACGCTTGCGGAAGATATTAGAGCAGGCAAGGACTATGCGGAAAACGGAGCGTTTTCACTTGTTGCGGTGATAGCGGCAATCGTGTTGAACCTTCTTGCAGTCGCTGCGATGAGGGGAGTCAAGGACGAAACACTCAAAAAACTTCTCAAATTCGTGCTTGCGTTTATCATTATGGCACTTCTTGCAAACCTTATCGTTATGGCGGTCAAAGTCCCCGTCGGTCGTATGCGCTATCGTTCTATGAACAGTGAAGCGGGACAGGCAATGGGTGGTTTCGACAACTTCACTCGTTGGTGGCAGATGACGGGCAACAACGACAAATTCTCTCGCGAAGAGTGTATTGCAATATTCGGAGCAACCGATGCGTTCAAATCATTCCCTAGCGGACACACTTGCGCGGCGGGTATGTGCTATGCGCTCATCATGCTCCTTGACGTGCTTGACGTGAAGAACAAAAAAGTCAAAATCGCCGTATGGGTTGGCACAATCGCAATGACGGGTATCGTCGCAATCAGTCGTATCGTCGTCGGCGCGCACTATTTCTCCGACGTAATGATGGGCGGCACTCTTGCATTCGCATCCATGATAATCGCAAGAGAAATCGTGATATGCAAATTCTCGCACGTGAAAGCGATTTTCGGCAAAAACGAACCGCAAATCAGTGAAAATATTGCAATAGCAGAATAAACATTGAAAAAACGCTTGCGAAATTATCCGTCGTTTGATATAATCGCAAGCGTTATGATGCTAGTGTGGCTCAGTCGGTAGAGCAGCTGATTCGTAATCAGCAGGTCGCCGGTCCGAATCCGGCCACTAGCTCCAAAAAAGCGCATTGTGCAAAACGCACGATGCGCTTTTTTTTGTCTACTGTGCCGAAATTCGCACCTGCTATGACCTGCTGATTAAATGACCGCGGGGTCCCCGCAAATTGCATTGGAATTTGTGGGGTGCACTCAGGTCGCCGGTCTGAATACGGCTATCGAAAACAATTTGCAATGGCTACGCTGCAAAAATTAATAGTCATTTTACGTTGCACGTTTGTGCGACACGCTTTTTTTCTGCTATTGTGCTGAAATTTGTACCTACTATGACCTGTAAATTAAGTTTTGATAGTGCTTTTACATTTCGATATAAGTGTGAATTGTAATGTTTTTTGAAGTGATTTTTGGGGTGGTGTGAAAAAATCGCATCTTTTTTATTTTCATAGAAAATAATCAGAAAAATTTCAAAAAATTTTGAATAAATAGTTGACATTTGGCAAACATAATTTTATACTGTTAGCAGTCAGATAAAAAGAGTGCTAGCAAAAGGAGAAAATATGGGCAAGGAACTTTCCGAAAGAAAACGCAAAATATTGCACGCGGTAGTCGACTTGTATATCACCACGGGCGAGCCTGTTTCGAGCGCGGATATTCAGTCGAAATATCTTCCCGAAGTGTCGTCCGCGACCATTAGGGCAGAGTTGAGTGCACTCGAAGCACTGGGATACCTTGACCAACCGCATACGTCGGCGGGCAGAGTGCCTTTGAAAGACGCATACAAACTCTACGTTGGCGACCTTGACCGCGGAAGTGCGTTGACGGATGCAGAAACCGCATTCATACGCAAACGCTTCGATGAAAGACTTTTGCAAGTGGGCGACTTATCTCGTCAAGCGGCGAAGATAATCAGCGATATGACGAATTACACGTCGTTTTCGGTGACGAAGAACAATCCGCACGTGCTTATCGAAGAGATAAAACTCGTGCCACTCAAGAGAGGTCAAGTCATCGTGCTTATCGTGACGGACAAAGGTGTTCTTTCCGACAAGACGATCGACGTTGACGACGATATGAGAGCGGAGTACGTTGACACCGCGACTCGTATGCTCAACAAAGTGTTCTCGGGAAAGGAAATCGGCGAATTTGCAGGAGTTGACTTCGCACTCGAAATCGACGAAGAACTCGACAGTTTCAAAGGTATATTCGATGAAGTTATAACTATAATTAAGAGTTATATCACCGAACACAGCGACAACGTCGTCGTCGAAGGCGCACTCAAAATGCTCGACTATCCCGAATACAATAACATAGAAGACGCGAAAAACTTCTTGTCCGTCATATCCGACCGCGACAGTATGTCCGAACTTCTTCCGTCGGATGAGGAAAGCATTGAGTTTTCCGTCCGTATCGGCAAAGAGGATAGCGGTGTGGACAAATGCGCAATCATCACTGCGGCGTACAAAGTCGGGGATGAAGTCGTGGGACAAGCGGGCGTCATAGGACCGGAGCGTATGGACTACAAGAAAGTCATCGGCGTGCTCGACTATATCAAACACACACTCAATTCGATACTCGATAACGACAAGGATTAGAATATGAAAGACAAGAAACAAAACGACGTCAAAGGCAAAGCCAAAGACGAAAAAATCGAAATAGAAACCCCGCAAGAAAAGGACGAACAATCCTTGGGCTTGGATAGAGAAGCGCTCGGCGACGAAAAATATATCGAAGCACTCGAAGAAAAATTCGGAGAGGCGCTCAAAGACAGTATGACGTGCAGAAATCTTCTCCAACGTCTGCAAGCGGACTTCGACAACTACCGCAAGCGCAACAATTCAGTCGCGGAAGATATGAAGGCACTCGGCATCTCAATCGTCATCGAAAAGATGCTCACCGTGCTCGACAACTGCGACCTTGCTCGCAAGTATATATCCGACGAAAGCGCGCTCACCGGGTTTAATATGATGGAAAGACAAATACTCGACGCTCTTGAATCTTTCGGGCTCAAAGAGATTGAAGCGGAAGAAAAACCTTTCGACGCAAAACTCATGAACGCTCTCGAAAGAGAAAAGGCGGAAGGCAAAGAAGATATGGTCGTGGAAGTCATCTCGAAAGGGTACACTTTGAACGGCAAACTCCTCCGTCCCGCAGGAGTAAAAGTGGGATACTAAATCTAAAATCGTAGGGCATAGCCCTAAAGGAGAAATAATATGGGAAAAATCATTGGTATTGACCTCGGCACAACTAACTCTTGTGTAGCAGTTATGGAAGGCGGTGAACCCGTCGTTATCGCAAACGCAGAAGGTATGCGTACGACTCCGTCCGTCGTCGGTTTCGCAAAAGACGGCGAAAGACTCGTCGGCGACATCGCAAAACGTCAAGCGGTTTCCAATCCCGACCACACCATCACCTCTATCAAGAGAGAAATGGGCACAGATCACAAAGTTAAAATCGACAATAAAGAATACACTCCGCAAGAAATCTCCGCAATGATTTTGACGAAACTCAAAAACGACGCGGAAAAATATCTCGGCGAAAAAGTCACCGAAGCAGTCATCACCGTTCCTGCATATTTCAGCGACTCTCAACGTCAAGCGACCAAGGACGCAGGCAAAATCGCAGGTCTCGAAGTCAAACGTATCATCAACGAACCTACCGCGGCGGCACTCGCATACGGCGTGGATAAGGACGAAAACAAACAACAAAAAGTTTTGATTTTCGACCTTGGCGGTGGAACGTTCGACGTTTCCATTCTCGAACTCGGCGACGGCGTCTTCGAAGTTCTCGCAACTTCCGGCAACAACCGTCTCGGCGGCGACGACTTCGACAAGCGACTCATGGATTATATCGTTTCGGAATTTAAGTCGAAAGAAGGCGTTGACATTAGCGGCGACAAGATGGCAATGCAACGCGTCAAAGAAGCGGCGGAAAAAGCAAAAATCGACCTTTCCGGCGTGACGAAAGCAAAAGTATCCCTTCCTTTCATCACCATGGCAGACGGTGTTCCTAAACATCTCGATATGGACATAACGAGAGCAAAATTCGACCAACTCACCGCGGATCTCGTCCAAAAGACGATGAACCCCTTGAATCAAGCGCTCAAAGACGCAGGACTTTCGGCAAGTGATCTGTCCAAGGTCATCATGGTCGGCGGATCAACTCGTATTCCCGCAGTCTATGAAGCGGTCAAGAAAGCAACCGGCAAAGATCCTTATAAGGGGATCAACCCCGATGAATGCGTTGCAATCGGTGCGGCAATTCAAGCAGGCGTACTCGCAGGCGAAGTCAAAGATATGCTCTTGCTCGACGTAACTCCGTTGTCTCTCGGTATCGAAACCCTCGGCGGTGTGTTCACCAAACTCATCGACAGAAACACCACCATTCCTACCAGCAAGTCCCAAATCTTCTCGACTGCAGCGGATCATCAAACTTCTGTTGATATTCACGTGTTGCAAGGTGAAAGACAATTTGCACGCGACAACAAGACTCTCGGCAGATTCGAACTCGTCGGTATTGCTCCCGCACCTCGCGGAGTACCTCAAATCGAAGTCACCTTCGACATCGACGCAAACGGTATCGTGTCCGTCAAGGCAGTGGATAAAGGCACCAATAAATCTCAATCAATCACCATCACCGCAAGCTCCAACCTTTCCGAAAGCGACATCGACGCCGCAATCAAAGACGCAGAGAAGTATGCGGAAGAGGACGAGAAGAGAAGAAAACTCGTCGATGCGAAGAACAGTGCGGAACAATTTGCATTCGTCGTTGAGAAATTCGTGTCCGAAAACGGCGAGAAGATAAGCGAAGAAGACAAGACCGCATTGAGCGATGCAGTCAAAGAAGCACGCGAAGCGTTTGAAAAAGCGGAAACCGAAGAAGACGTGCGCACCGCAATGGATAAACTCTCGAAGACGACCGATCCTATCGTCACGAAGTTCTATCAAGAAAATCCCGAAGCGGCGGCAGAAGCGGCAAAAGCGGCAGGATTTAACCCCGAAGATATGGGCAACGGCGCGGCAAACGGTACGGTTGACGACGACAATATGACTCCTCCCGAAGGCGGTTGGAACTAAAAAGCATTTCACGGCGACGGCTTGTCCGTCGCCGATTGGGCAATAAGCCTTAATTCAATATGGCAGACAAATCTTATTACGACACATTAGGTGTATCTAAAACGGCAACGGCGGACGAATTGAAGTCCGCCTATCGTCGTCTTGCAAAGCAATATCACCCCGATATGTACGCGGGCAAGAGCGATGCCGAAAAGAAGAACGCAGAAGAAAAATTCAAGGAAATAAACCACGCTTACGACGTGTTGTCCGATCCGCAAAAGAGAGCGGCGTACGATCAGTACGGCTCCGAAAACGGACCGCAATTCAGTTCTGACGGCGGATTCGGCGGTTTTGGCGGATTCGGCGGTGGCGGTGGTTTCGACATGGACGACATCATTAATTCCTTCTTCGGCGGATTTGGCGGTGGCGGTAGACAGAGCAGTCGCTCGAACGCTCCTCAACGCGGTCAAGATATTCTCATGAGCATGTCCATATCCTTTGAAGAAGCGGCTTTCGGCGTTGAGAAAAAAGTCAACGTCAGAAGATATGAAAACTGTCCTACCTGCGGTGGCACCGGTGCGAAAGCGGGCGGTATAAAGACTTGTCTCAACTGTAAGGGTACGGGCACCGTCACGCAAATTCAACGCACGCCTTTCGGGCAATTTCAGTCGACGGGCGCATGCC
This sequence comes from uncultured Bacteroidaceae bacterium, assembly GCA_964550635.1. Lineage (GTDB taxonomy): Bacteria > Bacillota > Clostridia > Christensenellales > CAG-917 > RGIG4097. Next base: position 21,387 of record CAZJZV010000019.1, on the reverse strand, counting down.
CCCATTGCAAAGGCAAAGGCAAGATAGTTTCCGATCCTTGTCCCACTTGCGGTGGTCAGGGTAGAAGCGAAAAGACGAGAGAAGTCACGATCAACATTCCTGCGGGCATTGAAAACGGTCAACGCATAACTTATCCAAATGAAGGCAATGCGGGAAGAAACGGCGGAGAAAACGGCGGACTCATCGTTGAAGTGAACGTCAAACCGCACAAACTCTTCAAGCGTAACGGCGCGGATATTATGGTCGAATATCCTATCTCTATCGTGGAAGCAGCACTCGGTACAACCATTCTAGTTCCTACGCTTTCCACACCCGAAAGTTTCAAAATTCCCGAGGGTACGCAAAGCGGTACGACCTTCAAATTGAAGGGTAAGGGCATCAAAAAATTGCGCTCGAAATTTGAGTACGGCGACCTTTATATCAAGGTTATCGTCGAAGTGCCGAAGAGCGTAAACAGGGAACAAAAAGACCTTCTTTCAAAACTCGGAAACTCCTTTGAAACGAAACAGTTCCCCAAGAAGAAAGAATTCAAAGACAAACTTTAAGTATACGAAACTATAGGATAAAGTGCCGATATGAAATATTTGACAGTTACTATAGACACAGACCACGACAACGCCGAACTTATTTCTTCGGCGTTGTTTGACGTTGGCGCAGAGGGCGTCAGTATCATCGACAAACAGGACTTTTTGGACCTAATTGACAGCGACGTCATTTGGGACTACGTCGATGAAAATATCCTGAACGCAGGGGACGTCGTCAAGGTGTCGACCGTCGTCGATATAGATGATAAGTCTTTCCCTGATAGGCTTAAAAACCGCCTTGTCGAAATGAGCGAATACGGTGTGAAGTACGGTGAAATCATCACGTCCGAAATCGACGAGTGCGACTACGTCAACGAGTGGAAAAAATATTATAAACCCATCGTCACGAAATGCATAACCGTCGTGCCGACTTGGATTAAGTACGAGCCGAAAGCGGATGAGAAAATCATGCGTCTCGATCCCGGTATGGCGTTTGGGACGGGTGAGCACGCGACGACAAGAATGTGTCTCGACCTTATGGACGTCAAGGATAAAGACGTCATCGACGTGGGGTGTGGTAGTGGTATTTTGGGAATTGCCGCCGAACTCTCGGGCGCAAAAAACGTGTATATGTGCGACATAGACGAACAGGCGGTTGAGTTTGCAAAACGCAATGCGGAGCTCAACGGCGTGTCCGCAATTATAGAAAAAGCGGATCTAATCGAAGGCAATCACACGGCGGATTTCATCTTTGCGAATATCACTGCGGACATTCTTATGCGCCTGTCGAAGTTCATCGGCAAACACTTGAACGAAAACGGCACGATCGTTTTGTCGGGTATCATCGACACTCGTCTTGACGAAGTCGAAAAGTGCTATTTGGATGCGGGTTACGAAATCATCGACAGAGCGCAAAAGGACGATTGGCGCGCGTTGAAACTCGTCAAACGTAACGCTTGACTTGTGCGCCTTGTCATTATAAAATATTTTTATGGAAATTAGAAGATTTTTCGTCACGAATAGCGATATTAGCGGAAATCTCGTCACTCTATGCGGTGACGAATTTTTGCATATGACGAAAGTCTTGCGATATAAAGTCGGCTACAAAGCGGTCATTCTCGCAAACGACGGTGTAGAAAGACTTTGCACGGTCAGTGAGATTTCAAAGGACCATGCGACCTTGACCATAGACGAAGAAAAAGTCGTTGACGGCAAAAAGTCCAAACTTACCCTTTGTGCCGGACTTCTCAAAAACAATAAACTCGATTTCGTCGTCCAGAAGGGCGTTGAACTCGGCGTCGACGAGATTATTCCTTTCACATCCGCAAACACCGCGGAGAACAAATTCAATCGCGAAAGAGCGGAGAAAATTGCGCTTGAAAGTGCAAAACAATGCGGTAGCGTCTATTTGAGCAAAATAGGCGAATTGAAAACCTTTGACGAAGTCGTGAAATCCTTTTCGGATTTCGACGAAGTTATCTTTGCCTACGAATACGAAAAAAACGTTAGACTTCGCGATATAGGTTTGCACGCCGGAAATATTCTTCTCGTCGTCGGCGCGGAGGGCGGTTTTACCCCCGAAGAAGTGGAAAAGGCAACCGCGAACGGTGCGAAAATCATCACTCTCGGGAAACGTATTCTGCGTGCGGAAACCGCTTCTATCGTTTTGAGCGCACTCACTCTCGACAATTTGGGAGAACTCGATTATGACTAAACCGTCCGTTGCAATCATCACGCTTGGCTGCAAGGTCAATCAATACGATTCGGATGCGATGCTTGCCATTTTGAAGACGGCGGGATTTGAGATTTTCGATGAACTCGTAAAGGCGAACGTATACGTGCTAAACACTTGCGCGGTCACTGCGGAAGCGGAGAGAAAATCCCGTCAGTACGTCACCAAAATTCTGAAAGTCAATCAGAACGCGGAGATTTACGTATGCGGTTGCGCATCCCAAAACAATTTCTCGCAGTTTGAAAAGGAACACGTCGCGTTCATCGCGGGTACGGAAGGGAAAATCCGCCTTGCAAAAGAACTTGCGGTGCGCTACGGCGGAGTCGAAGACGGCTATTTTGCAGACCTTGTTCCCGCGTCTTTCGATATAAACAAACAGTTTGAAGAGAATGAAGGCGTTGTGTCTTTGCGCACTCGCCACTACATAAAGGTGCAGGACGGTTGCAATAATTTTTGCAGTTACTGCCTTGTGCCGTACGTCAGGGGTAGGAGTAGGACGAGAAAACTCGACGGCATTCTGTCCGAATTTGACGAAGCGGTCAAGGTGAGCAAGGAAGTCGTCGTGACGGGGATAAACCTGTCCGCCTACGGAAAGGATAACGGCTCGTCTCTCGCCGAACTTTTGTATGCGCTTGCGGACTACGATTGCAGAATCCGACTCGGCTCTCTCGAAGTCAACGTAATCGACGAGAAACTTCTCGATGCAACCAAAGCACTCAAATCGTTTTGTCCGCATTTCCACCTGTCCTTGCAGAGCGGTGACGACGAAACTCTGAAAGCGATGAACCGCCACTACAATACCGACGAATTTGAAAAAGCAGTCGAACTCATCAGAAAATATTATCCGAATGCGGGTGTGACGACTGACGTCATAGTCGGTTTCCCGACCGAAACCGAAGAACAATTTGAAAATAGTATGGCGTTTTGCCATAGAGTCAAGTTTTCGGATATGCACGTATTCCCGTATTCGTCGCGCAAAGGCACGGTCGCAGGCAGATTGCCCGTCCTTCCGTCCGCAGTTCTTGACGATAGGGCGAAGAGAATGGGGGAAGTCAAGCGCGAATTGTCGTCGAATTATCTCGACAACCAAATCGGCGTGCCCGTCGAAGTCCTTTTTGAGACCGAAGAGGACGGATATTGGTGCGGTCATACGCCGAATTATATCAAAGTTTACTCCCGTAGCGGAGAACGAAATACTCTCAAAATCATCACCCCGACCGAACGTTTCAAAGACGGTCTGAAAGGGTAGGAGGAATTATGGACAACTGCTTGTTTTGCAAAATAATCAAAGGCGAAATCCCGTCGACGAAAGTCTATGAGGACGACGATATGCTCATCATCAAGGATGTAGCGCCCCAAGCGAAGATACACTTGCTTCTTATCCCCAAGGAGCATTACGCGAATATCGTTGAAATGACGGACGCACAGGCGGCAACTCTCGCAAAATGCATCAAAAAACTTTCGACGTTGACTGATGAACTCGGACTTCAAGGCGGTTTCAGACTTGTGTCCAACAAAGGCGCGGACGCATGCCAATCCGTCGAACACTTGCACGTCCATATTTTGGGCGGAGAAAAACTCGCCGACAAAATGGCATAACTAGAAGAGTAAAATCAACCTTGCATTTTCTCGCAACGCAATGAAAAAAGCGGTTTCTCAACCGCTTTTTCTTTTGTCAAAAACTGATTTTTAGGGTTTTGTTTTGTAGACTTTCACGTAGTCAACGACGAAATCAACTGGGGATTCTTCTTCGGAGAACGACGCTTCACCTGAGAGTGCCGCAAAGAAGAAGGGGGTACTTCCGACGACGCCGTCACTTCCGCCGACTTCACAAGAAAGGAACAAGAAACTGTCTTTTTCGGACATCTTGAAACCGTCTTCGGGGGTGAACTCGAGAGTCATAATTCCGTCCACGTAGAAACGATAGTAGTTTTCTTGCCAGTCGAGAGCAAAGACGTGAAATTCGCCGTCGTATATGTCAACGTTGTTCAAGATACGTTCTTCTTTTTTATAGTTTTTGTCATAGTCGCCCATATGGAGAGCGGATTGGTAGATCGGACCATTCATATCAACGCCATAATAGGGGGACTCGAATATGTCGATTTCGCAACCGCAGACGTCGGGATCCGATGACGGTGCGCCCATTTCATTGCAGAAGATCCAGAATGCAGACCACATACCGTGAGCAAGAGGCACTTTGCAACGCGCTTCGTAGTAGCCGTAGTGGGTTTCAAACTTATTGTCGGAGTCGATTGCGCCGGTGTAGCAAACGCCGTCTTTGATTTCGGTTCGGATGACGAGATTGCCGTCGTTCGTGAAGACTTGGTTTTTGTCCCAATATGCGCCTCTACGCACACCGCTTTCTGGTCCCCAACCTTCGTCGGTATCCGTTTTTTTGGTGTAGACGTTCCAAACTGACGTGTTCAAACTGTTGAAATCGTCGAAGAAGATGAGATTTTCGTCAACCGTATTGTTGTCGCCCTTGTCGTTGCAAGCGGTCATAAACAATGCGCCGAGAGAGAGCGTAAAGACGAGAAGAACTGCGAGAATGATTGATTTGCGTTTCATATTTGCCTCGTAAGGTTTGATGAAATAATTTTACAATATAAAACGCATTTCGTCAATGCTCGGTTACGATTGTGCGGAATTTAATCGTCATAGACGATATAAGTCGTTCCGAAATCCAAAATTTTTCAAAAACATTCCCACTCACCGCAAAATTCCTTGACAACTTTTTGCCTTTGAGTATAATGATAAAGTACTAATCGCAAGAGGAGGTGAATTCAATGTCCACGGTCAGAGTCGGTGAAAACGAAAGTATTGACAACGCAATCCGTCGTTTCAAGAGAAAATGCGCTCGTGACGGTATCATCGGTGACCTCCGCAAACGCGAAGCATACGAGAAACCCAGCGTAAAACGCAAAAAGAAAGCGGAAGCAGCACGCAAAAGAGCTTATAAAAACTAATTTTGCATTTCAGACGACCGTATAGGTCGTCTTACGGGGGCATAGCTCAGTTGGTTAGAGCGCATGTTTCACATACATGAGGTCACAGGTTCGAGTCCTGTTGTCCCCACCAAAAACAACTCAAGCACGTCACGTGAAATTCTTCTAAAATTCAGGCGCGACGTCGAGAGAAAAACAACCAAGAAACGTCAACAAATCGGCATTCTACGGGGGCGTAGCTCAACTGGTAGAGCGCTTGAATGGCATTCAAGAGGTAAGGGGTTCGACCCCCCTCGTCTCCACCATTTTTTAAAACCCTACTAAATAGTAGGGTTTTATTTTTTATTAATTACTATAATTTGCCTGAAATTAATGGATTTTGTCTTGCATTGTGACAACAATTGTGACAACGAAATAATTAAATCTTGTTGATAACGTCGAATTTGTCCGTTTGGTAGAGATGCCCGTAGGTTATCATAATTTGTTGCGGAGTATCTCCGAGAAGGTCGCCCACAACATAAGAATTTGCTCCTTTGTGAATCAATAGGCAAGTGCGAAAAGGAAATATCCTTGTCGAAAAATTTAACGAGTTCGATGTGCCTTCGGGAGTAGAAAACTACTATTACTCAGAGTTGTTAGACGGAGGGAAAATAAACCTAAAGGATAAAAAGGTAGTATTTAGTGGCAAAGGCACAACTTCACGACGTTGTTGCACGTCTTATTTGCTTATTCTGTCTTTGGGGGAGTCCTGCGCTACTGGCGTTGCGAAACGGCTATGCTGATTGGATTTCTGCGGCTGACGCTACGCTTGCATTAGCACCATTCATTTTTTACAAAGTAAAAAAATAAGAGCGGCGGCACCTGTTGCAAATGCGTCATCGATGCTCATTGTGACCAACCGAAACTCAATTCGTGTGTCGTCAACCGTTCTTGAAGAAAAAATACCATATGGCAATTGGATTGTCAATCAAAAATTCAAAAATAGGAGATACACAATGGCAAAAAACTCTACAGGGCTTATCGTAGCAACGTCCGTGTTCGCTGCGCTCGGAATGACAGGGAAGGGGGATACGCACACGGTAGGTCATTGCTAGGAGAGAAAAAGCGGACAGAAATTTAAGGGAGTTGGTGTGGTTTGAATTTGAAGTAAGAAGTAATAGTGAAGAAGTAAGAAGTTTTAATGAGGAGCGGACGGGGGTGGGGTGAGATTGGGTGAGAATATTGATAATTTAACGTATTAATTATTATATTTTATATTTATTATTGGCAAATCATTAAAATAGTGTTAAAATGGTAATAGACAAAGTGTACACCTTTAAGGTGAATAGGAGAAATCTATGAAATTTAGATCCAAAGTTGAAGTAGCGTTTGTTGCGATCGCAGTTGCAATTTGTATCGCACTCACAGCAGGCACGTTGTGTCTTGGCAATGCCGTAGCATATGCGGACGAATCCGACGCTCAAATACCTGCTATACTTTCGGTTTGCGGAGTCCCGGTGTCCGATACTTGGACAAATCTGCCGGTTGCAATCGTAGGGGAAGAGTATAAGGCTCCTAACGGCGAAAACTATAAGGTTGTTGCCACAGGCACCGCTCCTTTGACTTTCCACGCTAATGAATATGAAACCGGAATTTATAATTGCTTGCCGAAAGGTTTGCACCTTAACTCCACAACCGGTGAAATTTACGGAACGCCCGAAGAAGCTGGCTCTCGTGATATTTCGTTTGAAGTTGCTAATGAATATGGCAGTAGTGATCGCGTAGTATGTGCTATCGCCATCTACGACGAAAGTGACATGCCCGTCATCACCACAGAGAGTTTGCCAAGTGGTGCGGTTGGTTCGGCATATCTTCAAACGGTTTCATATACAGGACATTATACTCCTTTTGCAACTTGTACCGTTGTGGCAGGCGCATTGCCCACAGGTCTTTATACAATTAAACAAGGAACAGATATGGCGATTTATGGCACCCCCACCGAGGCGGGAACTTTTACTTTTACACTGAGCTTATATAACGGTGCCGGAACTGCGACCAAAGAGTATACAATCGAAATCAAAAATGAAACGGTTGCGCCTTCTTTTATGCGGGATGCAACAATTATAAACGAAGAAGACAAATATTCGTCTGTCGATTCATCGGGTTATATCCAAGTTGTCAAAGGTAAACCTGTCAATATCCAACTTGTGAGCAGTGGAACAAACACTGCGGATAACCCAATAAAATACTCTTTGACGGCAGATTTGCCCGAGGGTTTGACGATGTCCGAAAGCGGTTTGATCACCGGCACGCCTGCGGATAGTATCGAAACTCCATACGGTAACAAATATTTCTATGGTGGCATTAAACTCGAAAACAAATCGGCATTAGGTGATATGCAAAGTTCCACTGCAAATCTTAACATTGTCGTGTGGGAGAATGGTTACGTGCAAGAAATAAGTCTTACTCCTGATACGACGTCTGTTGCAAAGGGCGGAACAAGACAGTTCGAAGTCAATTGGACAGGATACGGCGATATAGAAAGGACAGGCGTAACGTGGGTTGTTTGGAATAAAAATAGTTCAAATACAACCATATCCGACACCGGACTTCTTACCGTTGGTCTTGATGAAACGGCAACAAATTTGCAAGTGAGAGCAACTTACAAAACGACAAGTCGCATTGCGGATGCAATGGTAACGGTTGTCGATCATACGCATACGACCACGGTTGTGAATGCGGTTCCCAAGAGTTGTACTACTGACGGAAATATCAAACATTTCAAGTGCACGATTTGCGATGAGTTGTTTGAAGACGCTCTCGCAACGCATACTTTGACTGCAGATCAAGTCAAGGTGTCCGCAAGCCACGAATACGGCGATCTTGTTCCCGTCCAAAACGCAACTTGTTCGGCAGTCGGCAGGGAAGCGCACTACGAATGTTCGGTCTGTCATTTGCTTTTCAATTCTAGTCGCGAGCAAAAGACTGCAACCGAACTTGAAATTGCAATAAATCCTTCGGCGCATAAGTTTGGCACTATGGCAAGCGAAGTCCCCGCAAACTGCGCAAACGATGGTGTGAAAGCACACAAGGATTGTGAATATTGCGAAAAACACTTTGACAGTGAAGGTGCGGAAATCGCGGATTTGACCATCGCAAAGAACGAAAATCACCAAGCACAAACCACTTGGTCGAAAGACGGTAGCGGTCACTGGCACGCTTGCACGAGAGAAGGTTGCAAGGACGGCGGTAAATTGGATTTTGCAACTCACGTGAAGAGCGCGGAAACGGCAACCGAAACCACCGACGTGCATTGCACCGTATGCGAATACGTCATCCAAGCGGTCGTAGGTCATACGCATGATCTCAAAATGATCGTTGGTCATTCCAACACTTGCAACACCGTAGGCGCAAAAACCTATTACGTCTGTTCGGAGGGTGAATACCCCTGCGGAAGATATTTTGCTGACAACGCAGGCACCACCGAGATCACCGAAAATATCGAAACGTGGAAGGTCATTCCCGCAGGTCACTTCTTCGGTGATTGGATTGACGAAGTCTCCGCAACCATGGACGATTTCGGTGTGAAAGCACACAAGGATTGCACCGTTTGCGGAAAGCACTTCGATGCGGACGGTGTCGAACAGACCGATGAAGATTTGAGAATTGAGAAACTCACCGCTCCCGATGGATCCGCTCCGTCCGACGAGCCTATCGTTGACAACAATATATCGAATGATGAACAACAAAACGGCACTCTTTCGGGTGGTGCGATAGCGGGTATCGTTATCGGTTGCGTCGCAGTCGTTGCGCTCGGCGGATTTGCGATATTCTGGTTCGTCATCAAGAAAAAGACCTTCGCGGACTTCATCGCGATCTTCAAAAAAAATAAGTAAACTAAGCTAAAGGAGAGAAAATTATGAAAAAAAGAATTTTAGCTTTGATAGTTGCAGTGCTCATCGTTTCCATACTTTGCGTTACGTTCGTTGCATGCAGCAACGACAAAGGTACGCAACCCGACGTGCAACCCGGCACTGAATCGGGTAGTGGTACGGAATCAGGTAGCGGTACGGAATCGGGTAGTGGTAATGAAACCGGTAGCGACACTCCTGTCGATGAAGGCGATGATGATCCCAATGCAGTCAAATTCACGGACTCCATGACCAAAGAACAAATCATCGCGGAACTCGGCAAAGTGAAAAATTTCACTTGTGTAGAGTTTAGAAACGGTGAAGTGCAACGCACGTACTATATGGGCGCCACTTTTTATAGTTATATAAAAGATATGTCGGAAACCTATTATTATAGCTTTTTGGAAGATAATTGTTTGTATGATATAGAACGTTGGAAACCTAGTGATGAATACGTGGATAGATTCAGGAAAGTCGATTTCAACGGATATGATATAACCGATAACAACAGTGCTAAATACTATTTAGGTTTCTATATAGATTATATCAATGGCGGCGAAGTCACGTACGAGGTTGAAAATGGCAATCTGAATTTGGAGGCATCATATACGGACGGTGGCGAAACAATAACCGTAAAGTATGTTTTTAAGGAATTTAACACAACTAGCATGCCTGAAATTCCCGAAAAATTCAAAGACTACAAAACTAGGGAAGCAACCAATCCCGCAGTCTATTTCGATTTGTCCGACGACGAAACTTATTACGAAGTGACTTATTTTGACCAAATGCTTACGGCGGTCGAAGTCCCTGCGGAATATGAAGGCAAGCCGGTAAAAGCATTCGTCACAAACTGCTATTCTTCTGCTATCAGAACAATAACGTTGCCTGCAAGCATTACGATCCTGAATAGCGGTTGCGATTTTGACGCCGAAGACGGCGAATTGCATATCATCTACAATGGCACAAAGGCACAATGGGAAACAATCACAAATAGCGGCGTTTGGAGCAAAACCGCGGGCGTTCGTATCACTTGCACCGACGGCGACTACGTTGTGACCGAAGAATAATATTAGGCTTGAAATATCCAACGGAGAGAGAATTATGAAAAAAAGAATTTTAGCTTTGATAGTTGTTATGCTCGTCCTTTCGTTGCTTACTGCTTGCAACAACGACGACGAACAACCTATCGTCTTAACTCTCAACAACGACTTCGGCGCAAGCGTCGAGGGAGGGAATTTCCCCGAGGGCTCCGCTCTCGTCACCACTCCCATCGACGAAACCAGTCAAGACGGCATTGCGGCTATAAACGCAATAGCAGAGCAGGAATACAACGTGTTCAAGCCCGTCTACATTTTCGACGTATCCGTCGTCAAGGACAACGCCAAGGTGCAACCTAACGGCAAAGTCAAGGTCAGTATCCCCGTGACGGCGGACCTTGCAAGTTACAAGGCGGTTTTGCATATCAAGGACGACGGCGCGGTCGAGAGACTCTCGGCAAACTACGCGGACGGCAAAATCACCTTTGAAACGGATAGTTTTTCAATCTTCGTATTGGTCGAGCCCGTTGTCACGAATATGCATACGCATAACTTCAGCGGGGAGTGGTCGCAAAGCAAAACGCACCATTGGCACGAATGCCTTGCCGAAAATTGTAACGCAACTCAAGACTATGCCGAACACTATTATAACGATCACGGTTGGGACGTAGAAAAACCCGCAACAGAAACCGAAGATGGCGTCAAAGTGCGCGTTTGTATCGGTTGCAAATACGAAGACCGCCAGTCTATCCCAAAACTCACCCACGTTCACACCTATGCAAACGTTTGGACGAGCGACGGCACGAAACACTATCATGCCGCAACTTGCTCCCACACCACGGAGAAAGCGGACGAAGCACCTTGCAGTGGCGGAACTGCAACCTGCACTGCGAAAGCAGTTTGCTCCGTATGTGAAAACGAGTACGGCGATTTGGCGCCCCACAGTTTCACGTCGCAAGATTGCAGCAGCAAATATCTCGCATCTTCCGCAACCTGCCAAAGCCCTGCAACTTACTACTATTCTTGCTACTGCGGTGCCAAAGGCACTGAAACCTTTGAGGATCCCCAACGTAAACTTGATTATTGTTCCTATGACTCGACGGAGGTTTGCACCGTGTGCGAAGTCCCCGCAAGCGATTGGCTCACGTTCCAACTCCGCGCAGACGGTGAATCTTACAAGGTTACCGGTGTCAAGTCCGTGAACGGTCGCTCCACAAAGAGCGTTCTTGTTCCCAATACCTACAACGATAAACCCGTTGTCGAAATCGCACACGGCGCGTTCTATTATAATAGCGACGTTCTCAATATCGTGTTGTCCGACAACGTCAAAATTATTGGCGGAGATTGCACTTTCAGTCCGTATATGGAAACCTTGACAATCGGCAAAGGTCTTCAAACTATCGAGGCTGGTTCGTTCGGCTACGGCACGGGGGCGGGTATAACTATCCGTTCGATAACTATCGCGGAGGATAACCCCTACTTCAAGGTCGTCGACGGCATTCTGTACTCAAAGGACGGCAAAACCCTTGTCAAATACCCCGCATTGCGCGAAGGTACCGATTTCACAATCGATAACACCGTCGAAAAAATTTGGAACTACGCCTTTGAATGTACTCAAAATCTTAAAAACGTCGTGATACCAAATAACGTCACTGAAATCGGAACGTATGCATTCCATCTTAGTAGCATCTCGTCGGTCAGCATCGGCACGGGCGTGCAAACTATCCCCGCAAGCGCCTTTGAATCGTGTTTGCTCGAAAGTGTGGATTTGGATGATAATATCAAAACGATTGGCGACCTCGCTTTCTACGGTTGCTACGAACTCGAAACCGCAAACTTCGGCTCCAACGTCAAAACTATCGGTTTTGAAGCATTTTGCAATTCCGCACTCACTCAAATCGTCATACCTAACAACGTGACTTCTATTGGTATAAGCGCATTTAGAGGCACCAATTACGTCACGAACGTCAGTATCGGTAGCAGTATCGAAACAATCCCCAACAATGCGTTTGATGGCAGTGCAAACTACACACAAAATCCAACCTTGACCATCGGTAGCAACGTCGAAGAAATCGGAATTAATGCGTTTTCTGGTATGAATATCACCGGAGTCACCATTCCCGCAAGCGTTACTACCATTTTGGACGGAGCGTTCGGAAATTGCATGAAACTGACTTCTATCGTCATTCCCAACACCGTAACAACGCTCGGCAACAGTTGCTTCTATAATTGCTCCGTCCTTGAAAGTGTTACGCTCAGCACTGCAATCACCAAAATTCCCGATTCTGCGTTCGCTAGATGTAGAAAACTTAAGTCAATCGCAATCCCCAACGCAGTGCAAACTATCGGCGAAAGTGCATTCTTCGCGTGCGACACTCTCGAGACGATCACATTCGGCACAGGTCTTAAAACTATTGAACGTAGCGCGTTTGAAAACTGCTCCGCACTCACTTCTATCACTCTGCCTAGCGGTCTTAAATTTATCGACCACGAGGCGTTTGACGGTTGCTCCGCGCTCAAGACAGTCGTGCTTCCGTCTTCCATAAGCAAGATCAGCGGCGTGGCGTTCAAGGATTGTTCCGCGCTCACGAGCATTACGTTCGATTCCGACACCACCGTGAAGATGTATCTCAACTATAGCGGTCCCTATAGCTACACCTTCGACACCGTCGAAAAAACCATTTCCATCCTCAAAAACAACTCGATTGGCAATGGAAATTATCTCTATTCTCTCGAGGAATACAACAAAGTCTTCACCAACGACGGAGATAAGATAGCCGACGAAACCAAAGTCACCGCATGGGAAGACCGCGCCGCCTAATCCCGCGCGCCTCAACCCAAACAAACTCAACAAAACAATCTAACCGCAAGAACTCTTGCAAAAAATAATACGAACTCCGCACGGAGTTCGTATTATTTTTCTCTGCATATTGAAACGAAGAACGCATTAAATGAGCATAAATTTGTATCCAAGTCGTTCCGAGCGAAGCGTGGGGATTTTCAGGAATGGAAACGCTAAAACGCTAATCTGACAACGTAGTTTTTGATTGAGAATTTAAGAATGATAGGGTGGGTGAGCGGTGGAAAATTCCGTACGAAAAAAAGGCTGTCGTTGGACAGCCTTTTGAATTTTTTTATTCGGGCTTGTTCTTAACCTTTGATTTTGCTGAGAGAACGGCAGATAGTTGCTTTCTTTCTTGCGCCGGTGTTCTTGTGGTAGACACCGTCGGAAACCGCTGCGTCGATGACTGCCATGGTTTCGGGAAGAAGTTGTTCTGCGAGTGCTACGTCGTTTGCCGCAATAGCGTCGTTGAATTTCTTGATAGCATTCTTAACGCGGGACTTTTTGCTGGTGTTTTCTTGGTTTTGTCTTGCGGATACCTTGACTCTCTTTTTTGCTGACTTGATGTTAGGCATATTTATCTCCTTGATGGATATCATTCATTAACTTTGAAAATATTATCACATATCTGAAATTCTTGCAACTATTTTTGCGACCTTTTCGCAGAATTGCACACAATATTTTTATGAAATACTCATTTTTCGACAGCGATATGGCGATGGACTATCTCGAAAACGGATACGGCAAGGATTTTGCGGTTGTGAAAAACCTGTCTTACGGCATTAGAGAGTGCACCGTCAACGTCAAAAATCGCGATATGCAAGAGAAAATCGGCAAGGATATAGGTCTCTACGTGACTTTCGACCACGTCGATTCCGACGATAAAGAAAAGAAAGAATATGCGGTGAAAAGAATTTCGGCAACCATTCGAAATATGCTCGGCAATTTGTCGCAGTCTGCAACGGTATTGGTCGTAGGGCTTGGAAATGCGTCTATAACCGCGGATGCGCTCGGCTTTGAAACGTTGAAAGGGGTGAAGTCCACTCGCTTGAATCCGACCTTGTACGGCACGAAAACCAAAAAAATCTGCACTCTGACAACGGGTGTCGCGGGGAAAACCGGAATTGAGTCGGGAGAAACCGTCGGTGCGGTTGTTAGCAAAATCAAACCCGATGCGGTGATTGTGGTGGATGCGCTTTCGACTTCGTCCGTCCATAGGATTGGTGCGTCCTATCAACTGACAACCGCGGGTATATCCCCCGGGAGCGGAGTGTATTCCGCGCGCCCTGCAATCGACAAAAGCACGTTGGGCGTGCCTGTGGTTGCAATAGGCGTCCCGCTCGTGCTATCCCTGCGCACGCTCGTCTACGACTTTACAAAGAGATATTCGGACGGCGTAGGGGAGAATCTCGACGAATACGTTTATCGAAAAACCATAGAAGAAAAAGGACTGTCACGGCTTGTTGTTGCGCCGAAAGATATATCGCTATTCGTTGAAAGGTCGGCGGAAATAATATCTAGCGCAATCAATCTCGCTCTAAAATAGCACGTGCAACGGATAGTTTGATTATGAAAACAAGTCTATTAACAATCTCAAACGTTAAGGCGCAAAAAGCAAGTTGATTGAACTGCGATGAAAGCATACGATTTTAACTGAAAATTTTAACATTGAAAATATGGTGTTTTAATCTACGCGATTGAGCGTAGAAAGCAGACAATTTGAAACCGTAACACACCTTAATAATGCAAAAGATATATCGTTAGAATATCGAAAACAAGCGTTTATACTTTGGTAGAGTTTTCTTTGAAAATCAGTCGTTTTTGAGTAGTTCGGAGAGCAACCATTGATATTTTGCGCTCTCGTCGGTGCCACTGAAAACGTATTTTACGCTCGATTTTTCGTCCGTCCGCTTTACGCTTTCCAAAACACAATTCAATACACGTTGATTTCCGTCGTCTAATTGCGCGGATTTTGCAATAGTTTTCACGATATTTTCAATGTAAACGTAGTGAGAACACCCAATTAGAATATCGGTTTTGTCGCTTTTGTCGTGTAGTTTGCGGACGAGATAGGGATAGAGTTCGGTGAAATCCAATCGTCTGCGTTTGAAAGACAAACTAGCAACGATTTCCACAAGCGTTGCAAGTTCTTTCACGTCCGCAGTTTCGTAGCCTTTTTCTTTCGCTTTTACGCTTTTCAACGTTGACGGTGTCGCAAGGATAAGGGTGTTTTCGGGGGTGTGGTTTTCAAGTTGTGGTTTGAGCAATATCATATCTTTCGGCTCGATTAGCGTGGACGCGGTGTTGCATGCGACCACTTGCAAGTCGGATAGGTTGCGCAGTCTTTCAAGGTGGGCGGTGATTATCGGTTTTAATGTTTCTTCGCTCTTCGTGCCGAAAGGCATATTCGCGTTGTCCGCAAAATAGACGAATTTCCCACCGCCTAACACTCTTATCAATTCTTTCAGCGTGGTAAGTCCGCCTATTCCGCTATCGTACACCCCGATTGTCAACATAGTCCAATGTATGACGGAGAGCAAAATAAATTTACTTTTTTGAAAAAAGGTTTTTCGACGGGTAATTTTTGCTTGCCAAGTTTCGTCAATTATTGTATCATAGATAAGAATTAACTTATTGAGGTAAAGTAATGAAAGCATTCTCTACAGATTTTATCCGTAACGTAGCTCTCATCGGTCACTCCGGTGAAGGCAAAACTTCCCTCGCCGAAGCAATGTTGTTCGCAACGAAGACGGTGGATCGTCTTGGCAAAGTCGACGACGGCAACTCCACGATGGACTTCGACGACGAAGAAATCAAGCGTAAAATATCAATCAGCATGGGTCTTGCGTACGCAATTCACCGTGACACCAAAATCAATATTCTCGACGTTCCCGGCTTCTTCGACTTCGAAGGCGAAATGGTCGCGGCACTTCACGCGGCAGATAGCGCAATCGTCGTGACGTCCGCAAGCGGTTCTCTCACCGTCGGCACCGAGAAAGCACTCGAAATGTGCTTTGAAAAAGAAGTTCCCGCATTCATCTTCGTCAACGCAATCAACAAAGAAAATAGCGACTTCTTTGGCACCGTCGACGCAATCACCGCAAAATATAGCAAAGTCATTCCTATCGAGCTTCCTATCATCGAAGGCGGTAAGATGGTTGGCGCAGTCGACGTATTCACCGGCAAAGGCGTAGACCTCAACGGCAAAGATATGGCAGTCCCCGCGGACCTTCTCGCAAAAGCAGAAGAATGCAAGGGCAAACTCATCGAAATGGTCGCAGAAACCGACGAAGACCTTATGATGAAGTTCTTCGATGGCGAAGAATTCACCGCAGAAGAAATTCAAGTCGGCGTCCACACCGCAATCGCAACCGACGCATTCATTCCCCTTATGGCAGGCAATGCAACCACTTCCACCGGTGTTGTTAGCCTTCTTGACAAAATCGTCGATTATCTTCCCAATCCCGCAAAAGCACGTCGTCCCAAGGCGGTCGTCGGCGGAGAAAGCAAGGAAATCGCATGCGATTCCAACGCACCTTTCAGCGCACAAGTCTTCAAATCCATCGTTGACCCGTACGTCGGCAAACTTCTCATCTTCAAGGTTATGAGCGGCAAACTCCAAAGCGGTGACGCAATGTACAACAACACCGCGGAAAAAACCGAAAAAGCAGGCGCACTCTACGTCCTCAAAGGCAAGAAACAAGAAGCAGTCGACGTCCTCGAAGCAGGCGACATCGGCGCACTTGCAAAACTCGTCTACACCAACACTAACGACACTCTCTCCAATCCCGAATTCAAACTCGCATACGAAAAGATCGAATTCCCTCAACCCGTCATCTCCTACGCAGTCTCTGCAAATAAGGACGAGGAAAAGGCAATCCAAGGTCTTATCAAGATGCAAGACGAAGACGCAACCTTCAAAGTCGAAAAGAACGTCGTCACCGGTGACGTCCTCATCAGCGGTCTTGGCGAAGCACAGCTCGACATTATGTGCAAGAGAGTCAAGAACAAACTCGGTATCGACATTAGTTGGTCTGAACCCAGAGTCGCATACAAGGAAACTATCCGCAAAGAAGCGTCCGCAGAAGGCAAACATAAGAAACAATCGGGTGGCGCAGGTCAATTCGGTGACGTTTGGATCAAGTTCGAACCCGGTGCGGAAGACGGCGAATTTGAATTTGTCGACGCAATCGTCGGCGGCGCAGTCCCCAGACAATTCATTCCCGCAGTCGAAAAAGGACTCAGAGAAGCAATCAAAGAAGGCGTTCTCGCAGGTTATCCCATGGTCAACCTCAAAGCAACCCTTTACGATGGCAAGTATCACCCCGTCGATAGTAAAGAAATTGCATTCGTCATCGCGGCGAAACTCTCCTACGAAGACGCATGTGCAAAAGCATCTCCTTGCTTCCTTGAACCTATCATGACCGCAAAAATCACCGTTCCGTCCGATTATCTCGGCGACATTCTCGGCGATATGAACAAGCGTAGAGGTCGTATTCTCTTCACCGACGCGGAAGGCGCAAAACAAGTCATCACCGCAGAAGTGCCTCAAGCGGAAATGTTCCGTTACGCAACCGACCTTCGTTCGATGACTCAAGGCAGAGGACGTTTCACTATGGAACTCGCAAGATACGAAGAAGTCCCCGGCTCCGCAAACGCGAAAATCATCGAAGACGCAAAGAAACGCAAAGAAGAAGCGGCGGCAAAGAAATAATCTCAATAAGTTCAAAAAGCGCACTCAAACGAGTGCGCTTTTTCATTTCTGTAATATTAGGTTTGAAGTTAGTTTGTTTTGATTTTTAGTAGGTTTTCCCGTTGTTTTGTCGGTGTTTTTTCTTTGCGAACAAAATTGCAGTTTGACGATTTTTCAAACGTTGCGATTTTGTGTTTGAAACGAAATCATCGTGCTACTTGCGGGTGCGTTTTTGCGGTTGCGGTCTTATGAGAGAGGGGAGTGCGCGTTCGATCAAAAGTCCGAAACGCAGGTCGACTTTCTCTTTCAGAGAAATGCCGATGCAGTCGTGGCAGAAATCAACCGCGGATTGCGCCGCTTTTTCAAATGATTGTCCCGCCATATATTTCCCGATGAATGCGGAGGACAGGCAGTCGCCCGCGCCGTGTATATACTCATTGAAATTCTCGTTGTATTGGAAAGAAATCTTGCCATCGACAAGGGATGCGGTGCCTTGCTTGTCGTCGTCGATGATACCGCTCAACAAAACTTTCTTGTAACCCTTGTGGTCGAGAATTTTCAAAATCATCGTAGCGTTGTCAACCGTCGGTTCAAGGTCGATTGCGATGTCTGCAAGCATTTTGCCTTCGGTGAAGTTGGGCATGACTATGTCCGCAAGTGCGCAAAGTTCAAAAATCTTATCCTTGTATTCTTCATCGAAAATGGAGTAGAGTTTGCCGCCTTCCGCGCAAGCAGGGTCTATCGCAATGAGAGTGCCTTGCTTTTTGAGTTCCTTTGCGATTTCAAGGGTTGCGTTGACTGTTTCCATAGTGCCGATAAAGCCTGTGTAAAGGCAGTCGAATTTGATCCCTAAACTCATCCAGTGGCGGAAACTAGGGAGCATATTCGAGCCTAAATCGTTGAACGTAAAGCCCGTGATGCCTGCGGTTTGAGTGGAGAGCAGAGCAGTGGGAAGTCCGACCGCGTCGTGTCCGCAAGCGGAGAGTATGGGGAGTGCCGCCGTCAATGAGCAACGACCGATTGAGGAATAGTCTTGAATTGTGAGTATACGTGCGTGCATGTCTAACCTCGTATAAGTTTACTTTTCAACTATATATTTTAGCACAATAAAAAAGCGAAATCAATATGCAAATAATTTTTGTTGCAAAATAATTGCCGTGATGATATAATACTAACGCTGTGCTAAACGGGGAGTTGGCGGTGCCCTGTAAACTGCAATCCGCCATAGCAGTGTTGAACGCCGTCCGAGGCTTTGCGTATGGTTGGCTGCGTCGAACAAGGAGTGTTGATAGCAAGGTCCTGTGCAATGAGTCGTCGTGAACCGTGTCAGAGCTTGACCGCAGCAGCACTAAGCGAATAGACTTGTGTGCCACGGGGAAACTTTGGAGGAGCCACCTATTCGGCTACCGCTTCGGTACACACTGTCGGAGACGGTGCACAGTATACAAAAATCACTCTCGAAAGGGAGTGATTTTTGTTTTGGTGTTAAAGCGGGTGGGGCATACCCCAAAAATGCGATAGCAATATAACTTCTTCAAAGAAGAAATATCACTGCTTATGCAATATCACTTCGGCATAGCCGAAATATCACCCGATTTACTTCACGTCGCGTTTCAGGAATACGGGGAGTCCTATTCCGAGAGTTGCCGCAATATAGGCAAACGGAATTAGCACGACTTGCAAAACTTCGCTCGTTGAGTAGGGGAGATAGGAACATGCGGTCGACAACTGTTGTGACGGAGTGAACGTGGCAAACCGCATAAGTTCGGGTTTTGCATTCAAAGTCGCGAGCAAGACGACAACTTCGGATACGACGCTCACGATGATATAAATCGCGATTGCAACACCGATTGTAGAGCCTTGAGTGCGAGTCAAAAACGAGAGAAATACGAATACGCTCGTCGATGCGATTGCTATGAGAATTTGGAGTGCGATAGCACGAAGAAGAAGGGCAAATTCCGCTCCGTCGAAAACGTGTCCGTAGCCACCGCTCACCGCGGATAAAAATCCGCAGATAAGGAATGCCGCAAGGGTATAGGCGGTTGCGAGCAGAGAGAGAACGAGCCACTTCGAGAGATAAAACTCAATGCGATTTGCACCCCTTGCGATAGACAGTCTTGCGGTGCCTGTCGCAAACTCTCCGCCGATGAAAATTCCGCATATGATTGCCATAAACAAACCGACATCGATATAGGAGCCTGCGCCGAAAAGCAGGTGGCGCCCCGTCACCAAAGTGCCCATAATTTCTTCGGGGATTTCCGCACCGCCGAGATAGGCGGATTCAAACCATAATAGAGAATAATTGATGATGATCATCACAAGCATAATCACGGGTGCGACGTACACGCATTTGAGATGAGTCAGGCGGTACAAGTCCGATTTGAAGAGAGAAGAAAAGGTGTTAGTTTTCATTTGCGACACCTCCCATCATCGAGATAAAAGCGGACTCAAGGTCGCCGTCTTGTTGTGATATGCTAAGCACCGGGACTCCGTTTTCTTGGAAGAGTTGAGCGACTCCGCCAACACCTTTTTCAAGGTTGTATACGGCAAGTGTGTTGAAAGGCAAAATTTCAAATTCATAGGGTTTATAGTTCTCAATCAACACGTTAATCCCCTTTTTCAGTTCGCCAACGACAATTTTAATGAACGGTCTTGCAAGCGTTTGAAGTTCGCTTCCGCGCAGTTCGTTCACCATTTTTCCGTCGTTCATAACTCCGTATGCGGTTGCAGTTTTGGATAACTCTGCAAGCAAGTGAGACGAGATGAGAACGGTGACTCCGCGCTCTCTCGTGAGTTTCGTGATGATCTCTCTGAACTCGTAAATGCCCGTCGGGTCAAGTCCGTTGACAGGCTCGTCAAGTACGAGAATTTCAGGCTTTCCGATGAGTGCGATTGCAATCGCAAGTCTTTGTTTCATACCAAGGGAAAACGCACGTGCTTTGAGTTTGTCGTCGGGGTTCAGTCCCACGAATTTCAACTCGCTTTTTATCTTCTCATCGTCGTTTATTCCAAGAGAAATTGCGACCGCTTTTGCGTTCTCGAATGCGGACATATACGGCGCAAAAGACGGCACGTCGATTATTGCGCCTATCTTCTTTCTTTCCGCAGTCAAGTCCGCGCCCGTCTTGCCGTTGATGAAAACTTCGCCGTCGCTACAATCGGCAAGTCCCAACAGTATGCGTATAGCGGTCGTCTTGCCCGCTCCGTTTCTCCCAATGAGTCCGTAGACTTCACCCTTTTCGACGGAGAAGCTTACGTTGTCAAGCACCTTGCGTTTGCCGTAAGATTTTGATACGTGTTTGAGTTCGATTACGTTCATATCATCACCTCGTAAAGATTATACCACGAACGACGAAAATTTCAATACAATATTGACGACGTCGCGCGGGGAGGGGGATAATGATTGCTTTTTAGCATCGTTTCCCTTCTGGGAGATTCCCACGCTACGCTCGGAGTGACATAGTGTAGTGTTGATGATTGAGTGAGTGCGAACATATCTTGTCACAGTTCCCCCTTCCTCACGTGTTTCCCCAATCGACGTTCCCCCTTGAAAGGGAACCCACGTCGCCTGCGTTCGCAGGGGGCAACACTCGGCGCTCGCATAGAAAAGCGTCGTTTCGGCTTATTCCACTGCGCTTTGTGTGCGCCGCTACGCGAAGACAGTGCGCACAGTCGCTTGTACTGTCCGTCGAGCTCGGCACTCGAAGTTCTCGCCGCCGTTGCG
>CAZJZV010000018.1:0-28329 GCA_964550635.1 uncultured Bacteroidaceae bacterium | reverse complement strand
GGATTTTTTATTAATAATTTTTTAATTTTTATTTATTATTGATTGTTAATGCAAACATTGTTATAATAATTCGGTAGTTATTGTTTTATATTTGCATATGCATTTGTATTCCATTTGCTTTGCTTTTGCAATGCTCGTGCTTTCCATTTGCAATGCAAAATTATGCAAATAAAATATAGTCTGATCAGAATATGTATTAGGCATTGCACCATAGACAGATGCAATGCCATTATTATACTATAATTTGTACCAGTAGTAGTTATTATCATTATACCATGATAAAAACGAAACAACGGCGAAACTCCTCTTAATAAATAAAGCACAATTTATTTTTATATGAAAAAAGCCACCGCGGTGGGTGGCTTTTTGGGTGTTGAGGGGGGGGGTTATTTCTCGGGAGAGATGATGATTTCGACGTCGGAGAGAGGATAGGTGCAGCAAGGATGAATGTAGCCGTAGTCGAAGTCTGCGAGACGTCTGCCGTCAACGGATTGAGGGACGTATACGTCGCCGCTCACGAGTTTGGAATGGCACCAGCCGCATTCGCCCGAACGGCAACGCGCGGGAGCGGAGATACCGTTTTTCTCGATTGATGCAAGGATGGTGTCGTTGACGGACGCAAGGACTTTGTATTCTTTATCTCTCGCCTTGACGGTGATGAAGCAAGTTTCGCTTGCGGGAGCGACGTAGTCTTCATTGCGTTCGGGGTTGTGATATTCGCCGAAGAGTTCGTGGCGGACGAACTTACGTCTGAGACCGAGTTTTGCGATTTCCTTGTCCGCGAAGTTGTACATTGCTTGAGGTCCGCACATAAACACGGAGCAGTCTTCTTCCTTGGGAGCGTACTTCTTGATAAGGTCTGCGGTGAGGAAGCCGACTTCGCAGTTTGCGTCGGTTTCGTCACTTAATACGTACACAACATGCACTTTATCGCAGGATTTTGCGATTTGGTCGAATTCGTCCTTGAAGAGAATATCCGCCTTGGTGCGAGAGCCGTAGAGCAAAACAAGGTTTGCATCTTCGTCGCCGTTTGCGATGGAGCGAGCAAGGCTCAAGAAGGGAGTGATACCGCTTCCGCCTGCAAGACCGACGATGGTTTTTGCATCTCTCAAAGGTTCGTACTTGAAGGTGCCGAGAGGTTCGGAAACTTCGACTTCGTCCCCTTCTTTCCAATTGTCGAGAATGTAGTTGGTGGCAAGACCGCCGCCCACTCTCTTGATGGTGAGTTGATAGAAACCGTCAAGGGAATCCTTGGGGCAAGAGCTAATCGAATAAGGTCTGGTGATGACCGCTTTGCCGACGGTGAGAGAAACGGAAAGGTATTGACCTGCACTGAAATATGCAAGTGCTTTCGTGCCTTTTGCTTCGTTTGCGACGAAGGTATAACGCTTGACGTCGTTGGAGAATGCTTCGACCTTCTTGATGATGAGATATTGACGGTCGGGGTGCAATGCCTTTGCGATTTGGTTGACGAGATAAGTGTCCTGTTTGGGAATGGGAGTCGCGGGGGCTTGTTGGATTATTTCTTCTCTATTGGGTACGAGTTTAAGGAACTTTGCAGGATTTAAGGATGACACGTTAGGTTTTTTCATTTTTTCTTTCCTCCTTTGAGTTTTGCAATGACAGCGTCCGCCGCGATTTGACCGGTCATATACGCACAGCTATATCCGTCGCCGCGCATACCGTGTCCACCGCAGTAGGTAAGACCTTTGACGGTGTAGTCGGTGGGGTTTGCTTGGATACGCGCAAGGATGTTATCCAATCCCGAAGTGACGTAGCCGTAAACTTCGCCGGTGGGGGTGCCGAGGTATCTTGCAAAGGTGACGGGGGTTGCGACTTCGATTTCTTCGATATGGGACATAATATCCATACCCATAGTTTTCTCATAGTCCTCGATATATTTCTTTGCGACTTCGTTTTTCCACTTCTTGTAGCCTGCGGGAGTGAGGTCGGTGGGGAAGTCTTCGTTTCTCATGAACGCGGTGAAGAAGAGCATCGAAGTGCCTTCGGGAGACGCGTCGGGGATGACTTCGTTCAGGCAGTTGACGACGTAGTAATCGCCGTCGGTGCGGTGATTGTAGCAATCACGCGCGTTTGCGTGGGATGATACGAACACCGTGTAGTCGGTGACGCCGAGTTCTTCTTTAGTGCAATCGAGTCCGAGATAGATGGTGACGAAAGACATACCGAAACTTCTGCTATTTGCGAGTTTGAGTTCTTTTTCGGGAATATTCTTCGCGTCGGACATGGAGTACACGCTGTGAGGAATGATATTGGAAATGACTTCTTTTGCGTAAATCTTTTCGCCGGATTTGATTGCGACGCCGTTGCACGCGCCCTTATCGTCGTAAAGGAATTCGGTGACTTCGCTATTGAACCAAATATCTCCGCCATTGTCAAGGATCGCCTTTTCAAATGCAAGGCTGAGTGCGTGGGAGCGTTTGTAAGGCATGACCGCGCCGTCTCTAACGTAAGAGGCAACCATGGTCATATAGTGGAACGCGTTGAGTTCGTCGGTAGGCACGCCGAGATAACCCCAATAAGTGTTGAGAATATTGCGCGCTTTCACGGGCATTCCGAGTGCTTCTTCGACTTCTTCCATAGAGTGAGAAGCGTCGCGAAGGAAGTTTGCGTACTTCAAAATCATCACGAGAGCACTAGGCTTGTTGTTCTTCAAGGTGATATAGTCGAGAGCGCGTTGGTCGCCTTTTTCGAGGTCAAACCAAGCTTGAACGGAATCTCTGCATCCGGGGACTGCTTTCTCAAGGTCCGCGATGAAGTTTTGTTCACCTGCGCGCATGACCACGTCGTATCCGTCTTTCTCGTCTTTGCAGATGGTGCGGAAGGTCTTGTCGTCAGAGCGGAATTCGATATCTGCACCTATTCTTTGGAAGATTTTGTAGGTGTCCGCAGGATTTTCCTTCGTGCCCATTGCGCAAAGTTCGTGAAGGGAAGGTTCGAATTCAAAGCGACCGCGCCTGAAAGACGATGCACTTCCACCGGGGATGTTGTGCTTCTCGAGCAACAACGTTTTGTAGCCCGCTTGTGCCGTGATAGCCGCCGCAGCAAGACCGCCGTTTCCTGCGCCGACGACGACAACGTCGTATTGTTTGTTCATAAATTTCTCCTTGCCGACGAAAAATCGTCTAATATTGTTATCTAATTTGTTATTATATAACAAAAGTAAAATATTTTCAACAACAAAATGAAAAGCATAGGCGGACAATTTTATCGAAATTGAAAACGACGACTACTGCAACGAAACCCCCGCCCTTTTCGACAAAAAAAACGACAAAACAAAAACGCCGTGCTTTTTTCACAAACGGCGTTTTATGATGTCAAATTGACTGAATAAACTATCGTTTTAGGTTATATCATCCTAAAGCACGTCTTTCATATATCCTTTCGAGATTGCCGTTTTCATACTTAAACGTTGCCATAATCCACTCCTTATTTATATTGTTATATTGGTTTCCCCTGTTAAATGCATTATATCGCGCGCGCGAGAAAATTCAATAGCGGGTTGTTTGTCGATAGATTTTTGTTGCGGTCAGTTTTTCGAAAAATAATCCGCAAGCACCGCTATCGCTTCGTCGCGTAGTACGCCCGCCGTGACTTCGATTTTCGCCTTTGAGTTTTCAAATACGATACGACTACATTCCGTACCGCCACCGCCAAGGATATTCCCAAGGTCTATATCGCTTGCGCCGTACACTAGTCTGCCGAGTTTCGCCCATACCATTCCGCCCGAGCACATATAACACGGCTCGCAACTCGAATATAACGTATAGCCGGACAAGTCCGCAATTTCGGTTTCCGCGCAAAATCTGCGGATAAGTCCCATCTCTGCGTGAAAAGTCGAATCGTGTTTTGTGTATATCTGATTTTCATTCTCGAACACGATTTTCCCATCCTTGACAAGCACCGCTCCAAACGGCTCGTTTCCGTGCGCCACCGCCGCTTTCGACAATTCAATCGCCCTACTCATAAATTTTTCATCGTCTACGTATCCCATATCCGCTCCTTCATCTTTTTATAGTTTAACTCATTATAGCATGCCCCCGCGAAAAATCAACGCCGTTTGCCCCTTTGATTTCACCGTTGACGTTCTTCCATTTGCCAACTACAATAATTTCGACGACTTTAATCTAGTTGCCGAGCAACCGTGTTGGGCTGAGCCGCGAACACGCGAGAAATAATAGTCGACTATTTCTCGAACCGTCCCCAAGAGTGGTTTTCTTTTTGTACCCCAATCACCGCTAATCGTTTGACAAATATCCGATTTGAATGCAAAATCTATGTATCGCACGTCTCTATAGTTAAACGGATATAACAAGCCCCTCCTAAGGGCTAGTTAGAGGTTCGATTCCTCTTAGGGACGCCATGTTATAAAACCGCGAGTTTTTCGCGGTTTTTTCTCTAAAAAGCGGTATTTTTCACAATTTTTTCGCTAAATTGTGGCTTTTTTAAAATTTTTTTGCTAAAAAACAGGGGTTCTCAAGATTTTGTCGGTCTGAAAACTTTGGGGTATTTTTTGAAATTGGTATTGTTTTTGGTATTATTTTTTGTTTTTTGTTGCTGGCGATATGTGTTTTGTGAAAATAAAAAACGAGCAGCTGAATTCAGGGTTTTGGTGCGCAGCAGGAGTGGGAGTGGTAGCGGTAGTGGATGAAGTCGAGCATTCTTTCGGCGGTGGGGAGCATGGGGTATCTGTCGTCGGATGATGACGATATGGAAAATTCACGACGGACAAGGTCGACGTAGAGATTTCCGCCGCCGTCCGCGCCCATAAAACTCTCTTCAAAAACTTGCGGTGGGACTTTGCTTTTCACGTCGAGTTGGTCGAGCGCAAGATTGTCGAAAGACACCACTCCGTACTTCTTGAAAATCATCGGCAATGCGGTGGCAAATTCGGCTATTTTGTTTTGAATGCTTTCGTCGAAAAAGTCTTCTCCCCTGCCGTGACGTTTGTAGCCGAGCACGAGAAGTTTCAAAGCTATATCTCCCCTTTTCAGCAATTCGTCCAAATTCGCTACACCCGCTATTGCGTGGAGTACGGAATGCGGATACGACTTTGCAAACTCAAAGGTTTCGTCCTGATAGACGGACAGGGAAATTCCAAGCCCGTAGATGAGTTTTTCGCTCAAAATCTCGTCCACTTTGTCGCGCATAGAGTGCAGATGTCTTTCGTTTATCGTCATATTCGCGACGACTCCCTGCTCTTTCATCCTGCGCAAAAAATGAATAAGGTCGGGATGAAACAAGGGATTTCCGCCACCTATCGCGAGTTCGGTGCCGGGGTGAAGGGCGTCCAAAAACGTATCCGATGACAAATCCGCATGCTTGCCGTTCGGGACGGACGACTCGTGACACATAGGACAACCGAGATCGCAAGCGTTGGTGATTTTGAGATCTATACTGTCGGGAAACTCCGCGCGAAAATCGTCGTCTTCGGTGAAGAGTTCTTTCGTGCCGTCCGAGAAAATTCGGACGTTATAATTACCGTTGCGGTATTCGTGCAGGAGTTCGGGCATTCGTCAATCTTCCCAACCGTAACTCTCGTTCAAAATGAAGTAGACTTCGGGCGAGAGCAGTTTTTTCACAAATTCCCTATATTCGTTTTCGTCGCTATCGACAAGCCATCCCGCTCCGCATTCTCTATAGATTTTGTTCACGCTCATACCGCAGTAGCAGTCCCCAGTCAAGTCGGAGTCGCAGAAGAATTGCATGCAACAATAGTGCGGATGGGGATTGAGCTCGGTGCGTTTCATAAGGGCAAGCGCGCCTTCCATATCGAAGGATTCGACTTTCGCACACTCTTCGAGAAGGATATTTCTCATCCATTCGAGTTTTTGCAAGCGACCTTTTCTCACAAACAAGGATTCGGTGCAGGCAAAATCCCAATACAAAATCATTTTCTTGTATGCGGTGTCGACTTTCATACCTTCTTTGTCGGTGGGACCGCCGTTTGTTACGATAGATACTGCGTGCGTGCTCGAACTATTCGTTTCAAAAACACCGCGTCTGATTACTCTTTTCATGACTGACTCCTTTAATGCGATACGTGCGCACCCCTACGTGAGATTTATATAAGTATAACATATAGGGAAAAGCAGTGCAATACCATATCCGCCGAAAAATTTTTGGGAAATTTTCAAAAAACCGTTGACAAACGGATTTATATCGTTTATATTGTTGTTGTAAATGAGAACCATTATCAATAAGGAACGTATGAGAGAAGCAAGCGAAAAGAGAAATACTATCCAAAAAAGCACGGTCGAAAATATCGTGACGTCAGCTTGCAATCATCCTACGGCGGAATGGGTGTTCGAAGAATCAAGAAAGACTCTCCCAGCTATCGGACTCGGAACGGTGTATCGGATTCTCAAAGATCTCGTGGCGGACGGAAAGGTGAGATTGATCTCTATCCCCGGCGCGCCTGACAGATTCGACAAAACCACTTGCACTCACGCTCACTTTTTCTGCGAGAAGTGCGGTAAGGTCGAAGACGTAGACTGTGATTGCGAATCAAGGGATACTCTCTCGAACGGCGCGATCGTCAACAAAATCGAAATTCTATTTTCGGGCGTCTGCAAGGACTGCTTGAACAAACAATAAAACATAATTGAAGGAGAATAAAACTATGACCAAATGGATTTGCCCCGTATGTGGATACGTACACGAAGGACCTAACCCCCCTGAATTCTGCCCCCAATGCAAAGTGCCCGGCAGCAAGTTCAACAAACAAGAAAACGAAACCCGTCAATGGGCAGCGGAACACGTCGTCGGCATCGGCAAGAACGTGCCCCAAGACATCTACGAAGGACTCAAAGCCAACTTTGAAGGCGAATGCACCGAAGTAGGTATGTATCTCGCAATGAGCAGAGTCGCACACCGTGAAGGCTACCCCGAAATCGGTCTTTACTGGGAAAAGGCGGCACTCGAAGAAGCAGAACACGCGGCAAAATTTGCGGAACTTCTCGGCGAAGTCGTGACCGACAGCACCAAGAAAAATCTCGAACTCCGCGTTGATGCAGAAAACGGCGCAACCCTTGGCAAGTTCGAACTTGCAAAACGCGCAAAAGAAGAAGGACTCGATGCAATTCACGACACCGTCCACGAAATGGCAAGAGACGAAGCCCGCCACGGCAAAGCATTCGAAGGACTTCTCAAGAGATACTTCAACTAATAATCGCAAGCACAAAAAAATCCCGACACCCGTCGGGGTTTTTTATAATTGTGCCGTCTTCGAATAAGTGCGTGCGTACTCACACCCGCTCATATGAGTGCAAATACCGCACGAACAAACTTTCGGGCGTGGGTGTCCCACCCGCTTTAACACCAAAACGAAAAGTTTGCGGAATACGATTTGAGTTACAGATTATGCACGAGTTGTAGCAAAAAATTTTCGTGCGGTAGTAGTTGCGTTGCTAGAGTCGTCAGAACAATTTTCACCGAAAATTGCCGACGACAACGACGCATAAGCAACTGTCACCCGCATATATCATACGCAACGCGTATATCATATTGCGACAGCAATATATCATATGCGACCGAGTCGCATATATCATTAAAAAAGCACTCCGCGGGGAGTGCTTTTTTCTCATCTGTCTACGCTCACAACAAAGTAGTACGCGTCCGGCGCGCCTTCTACGTTGAAACCTTTATCGAGCGCGGTTTCCACGTCGGTGAGAGTCAGTTTGCTATCGTACGGAATGACGACGTCGAACACGATATTGACGTAGGTTATGCCGCGCACTATTCTGAAATCGTGGATGGTCAAATCGGGTTCGAGTTCGGCAAGAATTGCTTCCGCTCTCTCTTTCAAAACAGGGAGTTCTTCGTCGTGAATATCAATGGGATCAAGGTGTATGTTGAACGTGATTCCGAACTTTGAAAACACGTCGCGCTCTATGGTGTCGATGAGATCGTGGGACTGCATGATAGGCACGGACGAATCAACTTCGACGTGGCAAATCGCAAAGCACGCATTCACACCGTAGCTGTGTACCATAAGGTCGTGCATGCCCAAAATGCCGTCGTAGGACATGATCTCATCGCGCAAATTCTTGACGAGATCCGCATCGGGTTTTTCGCCAATCAGGGGGTTTATCGTATCTTTTACGAGCATTAAAGCCGATATTATGATGAACAACGATACGACGACACCCATATAACCGTCGATGTTCACACCCGTCAAATCAATCACTATCGTGGACACGAGAACGAGAGAAGTCGCAATGACGTCGTTCCTGCTATCGTCGGACGAGGCGCGGAGTGCTTGACTGTTTATCGCTTTCGAGAAGTCGCGATAGACAAGCATTTGCGCAAGCTTCATCACGACCGCTACCGCCAACACCGCATAGGTATAAACTGTGACCGTCGTTTCTTCGGGGGTTATGATTTTCTCGATCGAAGTCTTGCAAAGAAGTACGCCGATGACGAGAATTATGAGCGCGACGATGAGTGCGGTGATATACTCGTAGCGTGCGTGCCCGAACGGGTGTTCTTTGTCCGCGGGTTTGCTCGCAAGGCGGAAACCGATGAGGGTCACGACACTGCTCCCCGCATCCGACAAGTTGTTGATTGCGTCCGCGACTATCGTGATGCTACCGCCCAAAATACCGACGAGAAGTTTGAAAGCAAAAAGGACGGCGTTGGAAACGATGCCGATGATACCTGCAACGATTCCGTATCTCGTCCTGACTTCCGTTTTCTCAACGCTTTGATAGTCTTTGATCAAAAGTTTTCTGATTGCTTTCATTGTTTTTGTTGCCTATAGTTTCAATTCCCTTTCGGGAGATTGCCAAAGCAGTGTTATTGCTACGCAGTTGCGCGGATAAATCCGCGCTTACCAGTCTTCGCGGCGACCGACCTTCACGTCGTCGTAGTAGTCGAAATAATCGCGCTTGAATTTTTGCGTTTGTTGGCGAGCGCGTTTAAGTTCTTCGCGAGCGTGCTTTTCCGCTTCGGTTTTCGGCGGTTCTTTCGGCTCCGATACGGGATTGAGTTTGGCTTTGTCTTCGCTTCTCATCAGAATTCTATATGCTTTACGCCGTCTTTCGTGCTACGTCTGTAAAGGACGATTTTGCTTCCGATGACTTGGATAGGCTCTGCGCCGGTTGCGGATGCGAGTTCGTCCACGAGTTCTTTCGCGGAAAATTCGCTCGAACGGAGTACGCTTATTTTTATGAGTTCGTGCGCTTCGAGAGCGGAGATGACGTCCGCTATCATATTGTCGTTGATGCCGCCTTTGCCGATATTGAAAATCGGGGTGAGTTCCATTGCGTAGGAACGGAGTGTTGCTCTTTGTTTACTTGTCATAGTTGTCTCCAAACAGTTGCATTGATTCAAGGATTTCGACCGCCGTGCCGACCAAGTCTTGACAGGCGGGTTTGTGGGAGTTATGCACGTCCCCGTGGGGATGCGCGGCGATGAGATCGCGGCATATGATACTGCCCGCTCTCTCGCGGAATTTTTCGGCGAAGTCGCGCTCATAGGAATAGAGTTTCGCTTTTTCTTCGGGGATAAGGGTGCTTAGTTTCGTCGCAAGACTGACGACCATAACCGCACCGCTAACCGCTCCGCACACTTCGCGAAGTCTGCCTATTCCGCCACCGAAAGGAGCGGAAAGAATTTCAAGAGTGCTTTCGTCGATTTGGAAAACGTCCGCATATGCCAACACGACGGACTGCGCACAGTTGTACCCCGACGAAAACAAATTTCTTGCCTTTTCGACTCTATCCATAATTCTCCTTTACGCGCACACGTGCGCCGTTTAGGTTATGTTATAACTAATGGTATAAAAAGTCAAGTCGCGCGTTTACAAATAATTTGCGATAGCGGACAACGACTTCCCTTTCGAGAGATTGCCAAAGCAGTGTTATTGCTACGCAGTGAGATTTCGGCAAGCCGAAGTGAGATTGCTTCGCAGTGTTATTTCTCCTGCCGGAGAAGTGAGATTACTATCGCAGTGTTATTGCTTGCGCAGTGAGATTTCTCCTGTCGGAGAAGTGAGATTGCTAGCGCAGTTGTCAAAGACTCGTCAATTTTCTTTCTTGTCGACGAAGATTTCGTAGGCGGGATTCGGGGGCAACATATTCTTCTCGCAGAGTGCTTTGTAGATCTGTTCGTTCAAGCGGAATTTGGCGTCCCACCACTCGTCAGATGGCACCCAAACACGCAGTTGCACGCTAACGTAGCCGATTGCCTGTTCGCGCAGAAAAACGTTTTTATCAAGCACTTTTGACACTTTAACGTCGTCATCTGCGATTTGGAAGAGTATTTCGCGAAGTTCGTCGATGTCCGTTCCCTTCGCCACGTTGACGTCTATATCGAGTCGTCTGACATCGCATGCGTTGTAGTTGACAAGGGCGTTATTGACCGCTATTGCGTTGGGGATTACGACCAGTTTATTGTCCCCCGTGAGCAAGGTGGTGTTGAACAAATTTATCTCGTCCACGCTCCCCGCGTTTGCTCCGATTTCAACCCAATCGCCTTTTTTGAAAGGCTTGTTGATGATTATGATAATTCCGCAAGCAAGGTTGCCCAGACTGTCTTTGAGAGCAAGACCTATGGCAACACCGCAAGTGCCGAGCACTGTGATAATCGAAGCGGTGTTTACCCCCATCGTTGCAAGGGCGGAAATTAGCACCACGATTTCCAAAATCACGTCCACAAGGGACACGATGAAATGAGAAGTTGCTTCGTCCTTATTCCCCTTTTTGAAGATGAGTTTTAGCACGCGCTTGATGATTTTGACGATGAGTATGCCAAGCACGAGAATGATTATTCCGTAAAGAAAATCAACCCCTACGTTTTGAAAATACGTGACTATTTTGTTCCAAAATTCTTCCATGGTAACCTCCACAAGAAAGATAAATGCGGTTTTTCATAGTATAACCCCTTGCGGTTTTTTTGACAAGACTTTGAAATTGCGGGCGGATATTTAATTGTTGAAAAATTCAAAATTTAGTGGTAAAATATAGTTATTATGGAAAACAATATTAATTTGGAAAACGACGTGCGCTCGGACGACGCGCAAGCACGCCTGAACGATGAAGTCAAACAAAACAGAAAGCGTCTCGCTTTCGATATGGCATATTTCGGAATATGCTACGCGTTTATGATTGTCATGCTCGCGACCGGGTGGAACTTCTTCCCTCTCGTCGCGATCGTCCTTGCCTGCGTGACGGGACTCGTGATTTTCATATCCGTGCTTATGAACAAGGAAGTCCGCTTCGTATATAGGCTCACCTACCTTACGATAGTATGCGGAACGCTCCTATTCTTCCTGATACACAGTGCGGAACCCTTCGGCAAACGCCTATGGTGGAATCTCGTCCTGACGATAGTGCCTATCGCACTCGCGATTTTGATTCGTTTCTTGCGCGCGGAAAACAAGAATCAAAAGGCAGTGAAAGCGACGGTCGCATTCCTTATGACAGGGACTTTGCTCATATACTTCTTCTTTATGAATCTCCGTCTTACCCCCACCGTCGAGCGTATGTGGGAAGGTCACGACGACTATCTCAATTCTCTCACTCCCGACAAGGCGGATAGCGACTCCCCCAACGTGCTTTTCATTCTCATGGACGATATGGGCTACGGCGACATATCTTCATACAGCTATCTCGGCAGTGAAGACGCGACCATCAACACCCCCAATATCGACAGTATCGGTGCAAACGGTATCTATATGGAAAACTTCTATGCGTCCGCACCCGTCTGCACTCCTTCGCGTTTCAGTGCATTGACGGGTAGATACGCGGCAAGAGGTTATCTCGACAACGTCATCTTCCCCACCACCGTGGAAAGCGATCCGTATTCTATCACGCACTTCGTCAACCCCTACCAATTCCTGAACAACGTTGACGGCATTCTCGGGGACGAAATCACAATCGCGGAAGCACTCGACAGTCTGGGCTACTACACGTCCTGCGTCGGCAAGTGGAATCTCGGCGACTACGGCGAATATCTCCCCGCCAATCAAGGTTTCGACTACTTCTACGGCAGTTACTACGTCAACGATATGACTCCGTACAACTGGGTGGAAGAAGTGGACGGAGTCGCGACCGAAGTCCGCACCACCTACGACAACAAGGACCAATCCGAAAGCACTCGTATCTTCACGGATAAGGTCAATAGCGAAATCGACAAGGCGGTCGAAAACGACGATAAATTCTTCATGTTCTACACGACTCCGTGGCCGCACTTCCCCATCTACTCGGACAACAACGGCAATGGCAAGGGGGATACGACGGACGACACCTATATCGACTGCATAGAAGAATTTGACCGCGGACTCGGCGAAATTCTCGACAATCTCAAGGCAAAAGGTATCTACGACGACACTCTAATCATCTTCACGTCGGACAACGGCCCCGGCAGAGAAGGCGTAACAGGCTCTCTCCGCGGACGCAAAAACACCACGTTCGAAGGCGGTATGAAAGTGCCTCTTCTCGTCAGCTACCCCAACGGCGGAGTGGGCGCAGGCACAGCGGTCGAGAACTCGTCTCTCGTCATCAAAAACACCGACGGCACCACCACGACCACAACCACCAAACGTCTTGAATCGAGCGCAATGCTCACGGATATATTCCCGACCGTACTCCACTACGTTATGGGGGACAATTACACTCTCCCCGCCGACCGCGTTATCGACGGTGTGAGTCTTGTCGAACTTTGGAGCGGCAACCTGCCTAAAGACTACCGCGTACACGACGCACTCTACTATATGAAGCGCGGAAAAGTGCAGGGAATACAAATGGCGGTCGACACCCCCACGGGCACCTACGACTTCAAATACTACGACAACGTACACTCCGAAAACTCCGCGTTTATCGACCAATTCTACAAAAACTACTTGTTCAATTTGGACACCGACCCTGCAGAAGGCTACAACGTTGCAAAGACGAATCCCGAAATCGCAGAACAACTCGACGAGCAGTTGAACGCTTTCCGCGCATCCCTCAAAGAGAACCGCAGAGGTATCATAAAATAACCATAAACGCACTTTATCCGTGCGTTTTGAATGGATAAAATCGACAAAAAAGATAACGAGGTAGATATGCCCCCGCTCTCAATCATGATCAAACCCGCATCTTCAAACTGTAATTTGAGATGCAAATACTGTTTCTATCACGACCTTGCGGACAACCGCGAGATGCCTTCCCACGGCTTTATGTCCGAGGGCGTTTTGAGAGACGTCTTGAAAAAGGCGTTTGAGTTCGCAAACGGCAGTATGGTGATGATTTCCTTTCAGGGCGGCGAGCCTTTGCTTGCAGGCAAGGACTTTTTCAGACGTTTCGCCGCTATGCTCCCCGAACTCAATCGCAAGGGTAGCGCGGTGCACGTAGGGGTGCAAACCAACGGCACTCTCATCGACGAAGAATGGTGCGAAATCTTCAAACGCAATCACTATCTCGTGGGACTCTCCCTTGACGGAGATGCGGTTACGGACTATCTCCGCATTGACGCAAAGGGCGAGCCTACCTTTGAAAAAGCGTACGCAGGCGCGAAACTCTTGCAGGCAAAAGGAGTGGATTTCAACGTTCTCACCGTCTTGACGAAACCCGTCGTTGACAATATTTCGAGAGTGTATTCATTCTTCCGCAAAAACAAGTTCAAGCACCTGCAATTCATCCCCTGCCTTAAACCGATCGGCGGTGCGCCAAAAGCGGATACCCCCGAGGACTTCTACCTGAACGGCGACGAGGCGGAGCGTATCGAAGAAGCGGATTTCAACATAACTTCCGAGGACTACGAAGTCTTTCTCAAAAAGGCGTTTTCGCTCTATCTCAAAGACTATATCGACGGCAGATACACTTCGATCAGACTGTTCGACAACTTCGTGCGCCTTGCGCACTCCCAACGCGCCGAGCAGTGCGGCATGAACGGACATTGCACCCACCAGTACGTCATCGAAGCGGACGGCGAAGTCTACCCTTGCGACTTCTACTGCCTTGACGAATATTCTCTGGGCAACATTAAAGACACGGATTTCTTTGCTCTCGAGCGCAATCCTAAGGCGGTCAAATTCATCGAAGAGAGCCTTGGCATAGAAGAAAAATGCAAGGAATGCAACTACTACCGCCTTTGCAAAAACGGTTGCAAACGCGAGCGCATAGACCTTGATAAATGCAATGCGTACAAGAACTTCTTCCCCTACGCTTTGCCCCACTTGAAAAGGATGAGTTAATATGAATATCACCATACCAAAAGGCATATCAATCGGACACGCAAACGACGACTACACAGGCGTCACCGTCATCATAGCAAAAGACGGTGCGGTGGGCGGTTGCGACTGTCGCGGCGGTGCTCCGGGGACGAGAGAAACGGACCTTCTCCGC
The DNA here is from genome assembly GCA_964550635.1 of uncultured Bacteroidaceae bacterium. Taxonomy (GTDB): domain Bacteria; phylum Bacillota; class Clostridia; order Christensenellales; family CAG-917; genus RGIG4097. The sequence continues at coordinate 13,978 of CAZJZV010000018.1, read as the reverse complement.
CCCGAAAAAATGATGGACAAAATCAATGCGGTCGTGCTTGCGGGCGGCAGTGCGTACGGACTCGAAGCAAGCACCGGCGTGATGAATTATCTCCGCGAAAAAGGTATCGGCTACCGCACGGCAGGGAAAATCGTCCCTATCGTTACGGGTGCCGTCATCTTCGACTTGAACGCAAAAGGCTACCACTACCCAACCGCAGAAATGGGAGTTAAAGCATGCGAAAACGCAGGTTCAAGTCTTGATTTCGGTCAAATCGGCGTAGGCAAGGGCGCAACCGTCGGCAAAATCCGCGGTATGAAATTCTGCGATAAGTCGGGAGTCGGCGCGGCTACCGTCAAGGTGTGCGGAGTCACCGTCACCGCAGTCGTCGCAGTCAACGCTATGGGGGACATCGTCAACCCCGACACCAACGAAATCATCGCGGGTGCGCATGCGAACGACGGCTCTTTCATCAACACGAACAAGTGTTTGCTCGAAGGCTCTTTCATGAAACTCGCTCTCGGCAAAAACACCACTATCGGTTGCATATTGACAAACGCAAAACTCTCGAAAGTCCAAGCGAATAAACTTGCGTCAATCTCTCACAACGGACTCGCAAGGACAATCCGCCCCGTCCATACGGACTACGACGGAGACACAATGTTTTGTCTTGCGACGGGCGCGCGCCCCGTCGTCAACTTCGCCCTTCTTCAAGTCGCGGCGGTGGAAGCAACCGAAAAGGCAATATTGAACGCCGTCTCGTCGGGCGTCGGCTACACCGTCCTATCCGACGACTTGGACGACAGCCTGGGACTACCGTGTGAATCGGAATAGAAAAAACGCTTTCTGATGAAAGCGTTTTTTAATGATATACGCGACTTCGTCGCGTGTGATATATTGCTATCGCAATATGATATACTTGTTTCACAAGCATGATATATGCAAACGGTGTTGCTTTTTTGCAACACCGCTTGCATATTGTGGATTTTATTTATATTTTCTTTCTTGAAAAAAGCACAATCGCCCTATTTCAGTTGGGAGTTGTAGAGAGATTTGTAGATGCCGTTTTCTTTGGACACAAGTTCGTCATGGGTGCCTTCTTCTGCGATTTTGCCGTCGCTGACGACAAGGATTTTGTCGGCGTTTTTGACTGTTGACAGTCTGTGCGCGACCACGAGAGTCGTGCGACCTTCACTAAGTCCGTAGAGTGCGTTTTGGACGGCCGCTTCGGTTGCGTTGTCAAGGGCGGAAGTCGCTTCGTCGAGTATCAGGACGGACGGATTTTTGAGAAATACGCGTGCGATACTCAAGCGTTGTTTTTGTCCGCCCGACTGTTTTATTCCCCTTTCCCCTATTTGCGTATCGTAGCCGTCGGGCAAAGAAATAATATAATCGTGGATTTCCGCGCGTTTTGCGGCGGTGATTATTTCATCGTCGGTAGCATCGGGATTGCCATAGGCGATATTTTCCTTGAAAGTCCCTGTGAAAAGGAAGACGTCTTGTTGGACTATTCCGATATTCTTGCGGAGAGAGCGATTGGAAATCTTTGAAATCGGCTCGTTGTCGAGATAAATCATCCCTTCGTCGATGGTGTAAAACTTGGGGATAAGGTGGCATATGGTGGTTTTTCCGCCGCCGCTTGCGCCGACGAATGCATACGTCTTGCCGACGGGGATATGGAAAGATACGTCGTCAAGCACTTTCGTGCCGCCGCCGTAGTCGAAACTCACGTTTTCAAAACGGACGTCCCCTGCAAGTTTATCCACGTCCTTTGCGTCCTCGTCCTCTTTTTCTATCGGCACGTCCATAATCGCAACGAAACGACGGAAACCGGTAACACCGTCTTGCAGCTGCTCGAAAAAGGTGATGAGCGTTTGTATGGGGGACACGAACAAATTTATCGAAATCATAAACGCGACAAGGTCCACGTAGTCGAAATTCGCACTGTCGTAGATGCAGAAAAGTCCGCCCGCAAGCAAGACGATGACGTTGTATACCTGCGTGACGAAATTCATACTCGACGTGAAAGTCGCCATGGCTTTGTACGCTTTGCTCCTTGCCCTTACAAATGCGGAATTATTGCGCTCGAATTTCTCTTGCTCGTACTCTCCGTTTGCGTACGCTTTCGCAACTCTGATACCCGCGATACTGTTTTCAAGGGTTGCGTTGATACCGCCGATCTCTTCCCTACTCTTGCGGAAAGCGGTGTTCATATTCTTTCTGCACGCAAACGCGATAAGGAACAATATCGGCAAAAACGCAAATATGATCAGGGATAATTTCCAACTTATCGTGCAGAGATAGACGAAAGATCCTATCGTTGCGAAAGTGGTTATGAACAGATTTTCGGGACCGTGGTGGGCTAGTTCGCTTACATCGAAAAGGTCGTTGGTCATTCTGGTCATCAACTGCCCCGTTTCGTTGTTATCGTAGAAAGAATAGGGCAATTTTTCTAGATGCTCGAAGAGATCGGAGCGCATCTTCGCCTGCATCTTGACACCCATAACGTGTCCGTAGTTGTTGATATAATAGTTCATACCCGCGCGCAACACGTAAATTGCAAGCAAAACTCCGCAAAGGATAAGCATTTCTTTTAGGAGTCCGTTCGGGATGCACTCGTCGAGCACGCGCGTCGAAATCATCGGATACAAAAGTCCGCTCACCGAAAAGACGAACGAACAAAACATATCCGTGGCAAAGGTTCTTTTGTGCGGTTTGTAGTACGCAACGAATCTTTTTAGTAACGATGATTTTTCTTTTTCCATTATATCTCCGCATTATGAAAGCCGATGAAATTCATCGGCTTTCAACTGTTTTATTCACTGATTTCATTTTGCGCTACGGTAGGATTTTTCCCAATCCCCGCAAACGATTTCGCAATAGTGTCGTCGCTGACTTTACACTTCTTTCCGAAGATAAGGCTTGCGATCGGGGTGATGAGCATACTACCGACCATAGTGCATACGCCGATGAAGGGACTCTTGCCGATACCCGCCTTGAACGCTTCACCGAAAGTGGGATCAATACCCGCGGACTGTTTGACGTAGTAACCGAGACCGATAATGAGCGCAAACGTGAGAAGAAGACTGAATACGATTGACGCATACGCGCCCGCCTTGTTTGCTTTTTTGCTGTACAAGCCGTAGACGTACGGTCCGATGAAGCAACCCGCGATTGCGCCCCAACTCAAACTCATCATACTGACGATAGCGTCGATTTCGACGATTGCGAGCACTGCGGAAATCGCGACGAACACAAGACACAAAACTCTCAACAAAATTTGCATGTTGGAGTCGGGCATATTCTTTTTCACGTAGCCTTTGACGAAGTCAACCGTGACCGTCGAGCTTGACGACATGGAGAGCGCGGCAAGGGTGGACATGGACGCCGCAAACAACAAAACTACGATGAGTCCGAGCATTGCGGACGGTAGATTTTCCACTATCATTGCGGGCATAAGTTTGTCGAAGTTTCCGCCGAGTTCGTTTTGGAAGGTGTCGACGGATACGAATCTCGTGATCATACTTCCCATGAAGTACGCACCGCAACCGACGATTGCCGCAAACACCGTGGATATTATCGTGCCTCTCTTGATTGCCTTGTCGTCCTTGATTGCGTAGAATTTGTGGACGGATTGCGGAAGTCCCCAAATTCCGAAAGACGTGAGCAACACGAGAATTATCACGTTGAAAAGTTGGTTGTCAAGGAAGGTTTTTCCTTCGGGAGTGGTTGCGTTGGGAATGAAGGTGAGATTTGCATCGTTCCAAAGCGCGGAGAGTCCTTCCCCCCAATTCATCTTGTCGTTGCCAAGGAACATGAACACCGCCGCCGTAACGCCGACGAGCATAATGATGCCTTGAATGAAGTCCGTGACGGTGGTTGCGAAGTATCCGCCAAGGAAGAGATAGACCGCGGTGAGTCCCGCAAGAATGACTATGCACCACATTGCGTCGATGCCGAGCACCGCCTCGAAAATGTAGCCCATACCCTGATAGACGGATGCGGAATACGGCAATAAGAATATGAAGATGACGAGAGACGCGACGAGTTTGATATGCGAACTTTCATATCTCTTCTCGAAAAATTCGGGCATAGTGCGCGCGCCCAAAGAAGAGGTCATGAGTTTGGTGCGTTTTGCAAGCACGATCCAAGCAAGGAGAGTGCCGAAAATCATATTACCTATACCCGTCCAGACCGCGGACAGTCCGAAAGACCAACCGAATTTGCCGGCATATCCGACGAATACGACCGCGGAAAAGTAGGTTGCGCCGTAGGCAAAAGCACTGAGCCAGCCACCGACTCCCTTGTTTGCAAACATAAATCCTTCAACGGAAAGACTCTTTTTTCTGGTGATGAACGCTACCGCAAGAATGACTGCGATGTAAATGCCGAAAATGAGCCATTGCGGCCAAACTTCGGCTGATGATAATATAGTAGACATAAAATAATTCTCCGAATAATAAGCGCGACCGAGTCGCAGGCGATTTTAGTCGCCGAGTAGCGCGGGAATATCCTTGACGAAATCGAGCACGTAATCGGGTTTAATTTTGCTCTTGTCCGCCATCTCCTTCGTGGTTTCGCCCGAAAGCACAAGGATGGACACAAATCCGCAGTTTTTGCCGAATGCCACGTCCGTGTAGAGTCTGTCTCCCACCATAGCGATTTTTTTCGGGGGAAGATTGTACTTCTTGGAAATGCGCAAGCCCGCCTCTTTGTGAGGTTTGCCCATGATGACGTCGGGAGTGCGACCTACCGTCAGTCTAATCGCTTCGATCATCGCGCCTATGTCGGGCATAGGGCAGTTGGGAGCGGGACAAAAATAGTCGGGGTGCGTGGCTATATAAGGCAATCCGTTGTTCACGTAACTGCAGAATTTATACAAGCGGTCGTAGGTGAGAGAGGTGTCGAAACCGATGACGGCTACGTCGGGATTTTCATCCACTACCTCAATACCATACAACTCAAATTCACTCCTTAAACGTTCGTTTCCGAGCAGATAAACCTTCTTTCCGCGATAATTATCGAGAATATATTCACAGGTAACTTGTCCGCTAGTGTAAATTTCGTCGCTATACGTGCGCAGACCGAGGTTGTTGAGTCTTGCGATATAGTCGACGTGCATACGGGAAGAATTGTTCGTGAAAAAGCAGACGCGTTTGCCGAGTTTTCTGAGCTCGTCAATCGCGCCGAAAGCGCCGTTGATTTCGTTGTCCCCGATATAGACCGTGCCGTCGAGGTCAAACAAAAATAATTCTACGTCTTTGATGTCCTTTTTCATTTTTCCCTTTTGTGTTGTATCATTCACCCGAAGGTGTTTTTTCAAATCAACGTTTCCGCATACCCCGTTTCACCGACATAGCGAAGAAGTCCGTTTCCTATCTCCGCGGACAGTGCCGTCGCACGAAGAAGCGAACGTGCCGTAAACGCACTTTTGAGCCAATACCCTGCATCCGAATATAACCGTCGCCACTTCTTGTCGGCGGAGCCGAAGTCCACCGTTTTGAGTCTGTCGAGCAAGTCGAGCCGATATTCGCTCAAAATATAGTTAATTCTAAAATAATATTCACTTTCTAAAAAGTCAAATACTTTTATCAATTTTTCACGACTCCGCCCCGTAAGTTTTGCGATTTCGTCGAGTTTTGCGTCATGGTCGGGGGGAAGCATGCAGTCGATTGACGGAGAGGATAAAAATCCGTGATATAGAGTGCATAGCACTCCCGCCGCTATGAATTTGTATTCTCCGAGAAGTCTGCGGCGCACCCCCTGTTTCAAGGCGACGTCGTATAAAAACTTCGCGACAGTGGTTGCGTTGTCGTCGAAATCTCTCTCTGCGGACAATTCGAGAAGTCGTTTTGCAAGTGCGATTTCGTCCGCATTCGCGGGTAAATCTTTTTTCTTTGACGGCGCGGATTTTTTCCCAAGTACCTTTTCGTTGAAATAGTCCTCAAACCGCCTTAATTCTTCGGATAGCACAATTCCCCACCCCGACGCAACGCATTCACGCGGGCAGTTTTTCAAGATTTCACCGTCCAAAAACACCTGCTCAATCCCATTCCCCGTCAATATCACATCCGTTGTGGGCGCGGTGAAAAGTAGGGCGGACGGCACTCCCGTTTCTGCGGATTTCCGCTTGCAAATCTCCGCAACTCTCCCCGTCCCGACTCCGAGAATACAACGCACATATTCGGGAATATCGTCCGCAGTCGTCACGAAAACCTTTCTACCATACGGTCTAAACGCCCTTGCGACGTCGTCCGCAATCGACTTCGTCCCTTTCGAGCAGACGATACCCACGCTCCCTTCGGGAAGATAGGACGGAAGAGAGTTTATCGCGCCGTCGCCAACGTAAATTTTTCTGCCTGCAATCACGCCGTTTTCAACGAATAGAGAATTATCCATAAAAACCTCCGCTATGATGATAACGGATTTTTCGTGGGTGATTTTGCCCGAATTTCATTTTTGGACACGAATGTTGTCAATAAAAAAAGAGCGAGCCCGCTCTTATTTCAATAAGTTTTTGAAAAACTCTTCGTTGCGTTTGATTTTTTTGCGAGCGGAATAGAGAAGATTGTCCACCTTTTTTCTTTCAACGCCGAGTGCGCTTGCGATTTCTTCATAGGAATAGCCGTTTCCGAAAAAGACTATCGCCTTATATTCGTTTTCGTTGAGAATTGCTTTTGCTTCCGAGAAAAACTTTTTCACGATTTCTTCGCTCTCGAAATCGGATATTGCCTTACCGCCGTCCGCAAGAGTTATCGCGCCGTCGTCAATGGGGACGAAAGCGTCCACGGTTTTGCGCCTTTTCGTGCAAACGGTGTTGAAAAGGTTTCTTGCGCAGGTCTTGACGTAGGCACAAAAATCCGTCCTTTCTTCGTCGTAGTTTTGGACGATGACGGGGATTTTGACGAGAAGTCTTTGGACTGCGTCGTCCTCGTCGATTCCTAGCACGCTAAAGGTTTTTTTGTAGGACAAAACCACACCCGAAATCTGCGCCTTGACCACTTCGACCAATTCGTTTTGGGCTTGTTTATCTCCCGCTTTTACGCGTGCTACAAGTTTCAGTTCTTCGCTCAATGTCTTTGCCTTGCCGTTTCGTAGAGTATAATTCCGCACGCAACCGATGCGTTCAAACTGTTGATTTTTCCGTATTCGGGAATGGTGATGACGTCGTCGCAAAGTTCCTTCGTAAGACGTTTTATGCCCTCCCCTTCACTGCCGATGACGATAGCGGTATCGCCTTTCAAATCAGCACATTTCGGGGCTTTACCGTCGAAATCCGTCGCATAAACCCATACGTTCTGCTCTTTGAGCGTTCTTATCGCATCGTTGATATTGGTGACTTTTGCGATGAGCATATGCTCCGTCGCACCGCTTGCGACCTTGACGACCGTGTCGTTTACACCCACGCTTCTATGCTTCGGAATGACGACTCCGTGCGCGCCGAAACACTCCGCACTTCTGACGATTGCGCCGAGATTGTGGGGGTCGGTTATGCCGTCGAGAAGGACGACGAGCAAGTCTTCGTTTTTGCTCTTCGCAAGTGCGATTATATCGTCGAGAGTTGCGTATTCGAACTCCGTAATCTGCGCAAGCACGCCTTGATGATTTCCGCCGTCCGCGAGTTTGTCCATGGTGTAGCGGTCGACGTAACTGATGACGGTGCGTTTCTCTTTCGCAAGTTTGTAGATAGGGGAAAGAGTGGGGTCTACCGCCCCTTTGGGAAGATATAGTTTTTCAATCGTTTTACCCGCGCGATACGCTTCTTTGACGGGATTTCTGCCGTAGATAATCATTCGTGTTCCTCGAAAGAGATATTGAGAAGTTGTTCGAGCCTGTCCGCATTGCCGACGAGATAGAGATAGCCGAGCACCGCTTCAAAACCGCTTGCGCGCCTATATTCGCTCATCTCCGCGTGCTTTGCCGAAGTCTGTATGCGACAGTTGCGCGCGCGTCGAAATACGTCCGCTTCAACTTCGTCGAAAGTGTCGAGAAGTTTCTCCGCGACGGACGCTTGCGACACCGCTTTCACCACTTTGGTGACTTCCTTGTGTAGCACTCCGGTCTTCGAACTTGAACCGAGAGTCACTCTCGTGCGTGCGTATAGCGACTGCACCGCATCCCCTATGAACGCTAACGACATAGGATGCAGTTTCAACGCTTCTTCGGCGGTTATTGGTTGGTTCAATGCAAACAACGCTTTATCCATACCGATAGTTTAACACATTCTTCGGCTATTGACAACAAAGGTTTAATAAGTTAATATTTTATATAGGTATAAGGAGATTAAAAATGAAGACTACTTTTCGCAAAAGTTTGAATATATCCTTGCTTATTTTGCTGATTGCGGTTGCGCTCTGCACCCTTTGCGCCTGCAATTTCCTTGACGGAATTTTGAATCTCGGCGGGGACGGTGAGAGCGAAGGCAAAGTCGAAACCGTAACTATCGACTACGAAGGACTCGACGAAGAAGACGGCAATTTGTTTGCGTTGCCCGGACGGGAATTTAAGTTGACGTCCACTCTCAATGAAGATGCTCCCGCTCGTCCGAAATATAAGTGGTACGTATCGGTCGACGGAGCGACCAAAAAATCCATAACCGGCGGGACGGAAGCCACCCTATCGGTGACCTACCCCGAATACGACGAAAAAGTCAGGACGTACACTCTCGAAGTGGACGGAGTGAAGAGCACGAATTCGATAACCGTCAAAATGCGCTACTCCGTCGGCATCGACGATGCAAAAATCACGACTACTCCCGCATCCGTCGGCGGTGTCGTGCAACAAAAACTCGGTGAAGTGCAAACGGTGACTTTGGTCGCAGGTTGGAACGACTCCGCCCTTCCCCCCGAAACAACCGTTTCGATTTCTTGGTTTGTCGGGGATAGCAAAACCCCCGCATCCACCGAAAAAACTTTCACCTATACCCCCGAAGACGTCGAAGGCGATACCGTCATTTCTCTCACTCTCTCGGACGGCGAGAATATCGCAACCGCAGACGTCACGATTTCAGTCGTCGCACACTACGACGCAGTGGACAAAGTATCCCTTTCTCTCACGTCGGGCGCAACCGCTTTCGGTGAGTTGGTGCAATACCGTCAAATCGGCAACGAAAGAAACGAAATCACGATTTCCGCAAGCGTAGCACCCGCCACCGCGAATATGACGAAACCCGTCGAATGGACGGTCGAAGACCAATACGGCACTCGCGCACTCGACACCACCGCAAACACGATGACTTTCACCCCCGCCTACGGCGAAACCTACGTCACCGCAAAAGTGGATAACGTGGTCAGTCGTCATTTGACTATCATCGCGATGACTCAATACGACTACGACAAACACGCGGATGCAATCGAATACACTTACGTGTGGGAAAAGGGCGTTTACAACTCCTACATTCTCAACGAATACGATATGGGCGTTTTCATCGCATACGTGGAATCGCAACGCATAGTCGGCAAGGACGACGGATCTTTCTTGTGCATGCCGTCGTCGTCTTTCGACATCATCACGACCACTTCTTCGGGCAACACGCTCAACGCAAACTTCGACCTTATCGACGTGGCGGGACGATTCAGTCTCGGCGCAACGTCCAATAAGTCGGACAATAAATACTGGGTGTATTTCACCGAAACCACCGTGTTCAATCACCCGACGGAAGATTATTCCCCCGCAGAAAGCGTGGAACAACAGACGAACGTTTTGTTGAACTATTCCGAAATCCCCGCAAGCGACAGACGGACGACTATCCCCGCGGATAGTTTCGAAGTCTATCCCGAAGCGGTCACCAACAGCGATATGCTCTTTAGAGTGTTGAGTTGGGGATACAAGCCCACGTTCGCAAGCGACGAAAACGGCACGAAACTTCAAAACATATACAACAACGCAAAGAGCGTTTTGCTCAAATATATCTCCGACGATATGACCGACCTTGAAAAAGTCACCGCTATATACGAATGGATTGCGCAAACCGTCGATTACGACTATGCGCTCGTGGCATCCGGTCTCGACGATGCGGTCCAACTCGGCTACAACGCATTCTCTCTCGAAGGCGTTTTCCTTGACGAAGACGGGGACGGATACGGTCAGGCGGTCTGCGACGGACGTGCAAAAGCGTTCGTGCTTCTTGCGGGTATGGAAGGAATTACCGCTATCCGCATTCGCGGTGATGCGACCGTCGGCGGTTCGAGCGAAGGACACGCTTGGAACAAAGTCCTCATCGACGTGAACGATAGCGGGATAAAAGAATGGTATATGCTCGACACCACTTGGTCGGATAGAAGCGGAGCGTCGCCGAGAGTCGAATCTCTCAACCACCAATACTTCCTTGTCACCGACAAGTATATCCAGTCGTCGCACGTGGCGGACGCAAACTGCTACAACCCCACCGCCGACACCGGTTACGACTACTACAAACACACGACTATGGGAGAGGGCGACGAGCAATTCTCACTCTATATCACGAACGCGACCGAACTCAAAAAGGCTCTCGATTACAGCAAAAAGTACGGCGTATACGTCGAACTCGAATTTGACCAGAAGTATATCCGCTCCGAAAGCGCGATGAAAGCGGAAATCAATCGTTTCAAATTCTCGTCCACTTCCTACCGCAGACTCGAAGAAGGAGTGACCTATCTCATTCGCGTGTCTTAAAGATACTCTCGCAAGGCTTTCACGCTCTTGTCGTAGAACTTCAAAATATCACTTGCAAGGGGCGGCATTTCGGTGCCGTCCTTTTTCAATTCGTTGACGCACTTCTGCACGCTATCCACACCCATACGGTACCCTTCGGTCAACATTTCCGCGATATGCGACGCATCGTTATGAAGCATAGCGTTGACGTTGACACCCGCTTTCAACATAGTCTTTTGGATGACGTTTGATTTTGCTTGTTCACGTTCTTCGCAGGGCAAAGAAAGGTTTGCCTCGTCGTGAAATTCTCTCAACTTTTTCTGTTGATCGAGAACGAGTTTATTAAGCCCTTCGTCTTCGATATAAGGGCAAAGATTGTCGATGGACTGAATGCCCATTTCGGTGTTGCGCACGATTTCTCGCATGATTTTCATATAGCCTCCTACGGAGAAAAACTTCCCCGATTTTTTGATTTTAGCCGAATATTTGGTCTAGCTTTTCTTTCACCCACGATTTGTATTCTATCCCTTCTCCGTCGTCGTCGGGAAGAAAACAAAGGGGCGGGAAAGCGACGCACCACCAGTTGTCACCGACGCCTTCTCCGAGATAAATCATAAGCGCGTCGTAGTAACCTTCGGGGAAAACGTAGTCCCCATATTTACGTTCGGGAAAATAATCGTTCTTGACCGAAACGGTGGTTTTGTAGTCGAAACCGCTATCATAAAGTGTCTTATTTGCGATAACCGCAATTTCGTCCTTGACTTCGTTCAGACGGCGCAGGGCGTCGCTTTTCGTTTCGCAACCGTCAAGCGTATAGGTCAAATACTCCGTCACTTCGTCCCGCACTTTGAGTTTCACAGACTGGTCGACTTCGCTATTTGAGTTGGCGCGTATATGTATGCGCACGACGTCATCGGATAGGTCGCGCGGTATATCGCACGCGGTGAGTAGCACCGCGAACGACAAGAGTAGAAAGATTGCTCCGATGATAAAATTCTTCTTCATAACTGCCTCAACCCTATTATTGCCACACCGAGAATTTTTAATCGCATAAAAACCTTTTACGGCGACAAAATAACTCCGAGGTGTATATGAAATCTACAATGAAAATCACGGCTTTTTCCTTGCTTCTCATCGTCGTTTTTGCCGTCGTTATGGGAGTCGCGCTCTCATCGTCATACGACGAAAACGAAGTCGCTTCGGCGGCAGTCGTCAAGCGCGGGAGTAGCGGTAGTACGGTCAAAACAATTCAAACAAAACTCAAACGTTGGGGATATTACAAAGGCTCCGTTGACGGCATTTACGGTTCGGGGACGGTGTCCGCCGTCAAATATTTCCAACGCAAAAACGGCCTCACCGCGGACGGCATAGTCGGCAAGAAAACCGCCGCCACAATGGGCGTGTCTTTGTCGAATACTTCAAGTTCTTCGGGCGGTACGAACACGTCCACGGACTTGAATTTGCTCGCTCGTCTCGTCTATGCGGAGGCAAGGGGCGAGCCTTATACCGGGCAAGTAGCGGTCGCCGCGGTCGTGCTTAATCGCGTACGCTCGTCCTCTTTCCCCAACACCATTGCGGGTGTTGTCTATCAATCGGGCGCATTCGATTGCGTGGCGGACGGACAAATCAATCTCACTCCCAACTCCACCGCAAAAAGCGCCGCTCAAGACGCTCTCAACGGTTGGGATCCGTCCTACGGTTGCCTTTTCTACTACAACCCCAAAACCGCTACGAGCAAATGGATGCTTTCGCGCACCGTGAAACTTTCAATCGGAAATCACTCTTTCTGTTAGGAGGAAATATGAAACGTCAAACAGTCGAAAACGAACAACAAAAAGAAGAAAAGAAAGACTTGTCCCCATCCCCTAAACAACGCAAAAATCGGAGAATTGCCAGAGTTACCGCACTCGTAACCGTCATTGCGCTTGCGGTGGGTGCGATAGTGGGGCTGTCCGTCGCGCTCCATTACAGCAACGAAAAAATCACTACGCAGGCGCGCTATCAAAGAGAAATGGAAAGCGTGCGCTCGCGTGCGTATTATAACCTGCTCGACGGCGCAAACGATATTGACGCGACCATGTCGAAATTCATCGTCGCAAACTCCCCCGAAAAACAACAAGCGTTACTCTACGAAATTTGGGGAGCGTCCTCCCTTGCGGGTGATAACCTGTCCGCCTTCGACGGAGAGAGCGAAGGGGTGCAAAAGGCGGCAAAATTCATCAATCAACTCGGAGATTACTCGCTTTGTCTTGCGAAGAAAATCTCGGACGGAAAAACCCTTGACAACGACGAAATCGAAACCATTTCAAAACTCCGTCCCATGACTTCCCTATTCAAGTCCGCACTCCAAAAGGCAAGCGAGAATGCGGAAAACGGAAATCTATCCTTTGGTGAAAGCATAGCGACAAGTTTCGTGGACGGACTGTCCGTGTTTGCGGAGCCAAGCCTTGACTATCCCGAAATGATATACGACGGACCTTTCTCGGATGCGGTGGAAACAAGACGTGCAAAAGCACTCGAAACTCTCCCTGAAATCAACGAAAAACAGGGTGAGAAAATAATTCTATCCGCGTTCCCCGATTGCGAAAACCTGACTTTCATCGGCAAGTTTGAGGGAAGAATCCCCACTCTCAACTACTCTTTCACCCTTGACGGAATCCCCGCCTACGTGCAACTCTCCGTGAAAGGCGGAAAAATCGTCAATTACACCCTGTCCGCGCCGTCTACGGACGACGGACAAACCACCGCGGAAAACGGAAAAATCGCTCTCGAATTTTCGTCAAAACTCGGCTACAAGAATATGCAAATCGTATGGAGTGCAACCGCGGACGGATACACTTTCATCAACCTTGCGCCCACCGCGGACGGTATCATTCTCTATCCCGACCTTGTCAAAGTCAAATTGACGACGGACGGAAAAGTCGTCGGGTTTGACAGTGCGCACTATCAATACAATCATATCCCGCGCACCCTTCCCCGCCCCGCGATAAGCGAAACCGTCGCGCGCAAAAATCTGCCTAATGCGGTGAGCGAAGGCAAACTTGCGCTCATTCCCCAAAACGAAACCGCGGAAACACTCTGCTACGAATACGAATTGGACGGCGGATATTTCGTCTATATCGACGCAATGACCGGAAAAGAAACCGAAATCTTCTACGTCGTTGACGGCGAGCAAGGCGAAATGCTTATGTAGCCTTGCGCAAACTCTCGAAAAAAATCCTTGCCGCGCAACCGACAACGTAGCCCGCGTTTCGCTATGTTTGAAAACCGTACTGTGCAGCAAACAAGATCATCCGCATTTCACTACGTTTGAATAAAAATCCACCAGTTCAACTGGTGGTTTTTAATTTGAGGGTAAAACCCTCTG
>CAZJZV010000017.1:0-28365 GCA_964550635.1 uncultured Bacteroidaceae bacterium | reverse complement strand
ATCGTGGCAGATAACGCACATAAACACCGTAAATAACAGTGCAAACACACCGACACATATCAACACTTTATGGCAAACTTTAAGCTTTTTCATAATTTTCCTATCCTTTGCACTCATATCTTGTGTGCAACATTTCAATTATACATTATTTGCCGAAAAATTCAATGCCTTTTTAGAGTATTTGTCTGTTTGTTAAACAGTTTGATAGATAATATTAATATAAAAATCATTAATTCCGCTCCAATTGTACTCAACGCAAACACACTAGCGTGTACATTTCTTTTTATATCCCACCACTTTTGAGCAAGCTCAATGGGTGGGATATAAAAAGAAACACTCTCACAAGTGAGAGTGTTTGCGTTGGCAGGAGCTATAGGAATCGAACCTACACAGTGGGAGTCAGAGGCCCAAGTGCTACCACTACACCAAGCTCCAGCGTCGTTGAACATTATAACCACTTATGAGATTTTTTGCAACAGTTTTTACCAAATAAGTCCCAACGCCGTTCTCTTGCGCCCCTACGCCAATCATCACAACCGCAATACAAAAACGGCAAAGCACTTTGCTTCACCGTTTTAATTTTGTGATTATTAAAACCAATTCCCTGATTACAAACCGATGCGGGTGGAGGGGGCGGAGCCTGAAAGTATGTCGGAGATTGAATACTTGCTATTGGAAATGTAGACGGTTGTGCCGTTTTTGAGCGGTTCTTTCACGTATTCGAGTTTTGCGAATGCACCGTGTGCGCCCACTCTCGATGCGCCCGAACAATGCGTTTGCAGTTCTTCGACGTTTTCGATGAGTTCGTAAATATCCTTCCCGCTCACGTTTCTAACCACACTTTCGGGTTTGTTCGACTCAAGGTAAATTCCGTCCGTAGACGACAAAATGAGCAGGGTTTTGCACTTGACAAGACACGCAATTTGGCTTGCGGTTTCGTCGTTATCTACGCATTCGATTGCCCTACCGATTTTTTCTCTTATGCGGTTGATTTCCCATTTGCGGTTTTCTTCGCTCGACACTGCGTCGTTGTAGTTGATGATAGGAATAGCGTTTTGCGCGGGGCAACGGGTGATAAGGTCGTAGAGATGTTGTCTTTTTTCCGCGTCGTTGAAGTGTTGATGCTCGACGAGAATTTGGCGCAGGATATAGCGACTGTCCATAAAC
This sequence comes from uncultured Bacteroidaceae bacterium, assembly GCA_964550635.1. Classification (GTDB taxonomy): domain Bacteria; phylum Bacillota; class Clostridia; order Christensenellales; family CAG-917; genus RGIG4097. The sequence goes on along the minus strand of CAZJZV010000017.1, from coordinate 27,198 downwards.
TGACGGTAGGTCTGCATAAGGATAGGTTGACCTTGGGCGGCGTAGTCGGTTTTGTTGTCCTCGTCTTCGCCGTATAGGTATTCGCCAGTGCGGTGGAAGTAGTCGATTTTGCCGATTTCGACCGCGCCCGACGTCACCCAGACGTAACCGGGCTTGAGTTCGCGAGAAAGGCGCGCGATAACGTTATAATTTATATCGCCGTTTTCCTTGTCGATGAGAGCCATTGAGCCGATTTTTCCGACCAATTCGATGTCGAATTTCGCCATAAAACATTCTCCGATGATAATTAGTGCGCCGATTTTCACACGGCTGTCTACAGTGAAGATTATACCACAAGTCGCGAAAAACGCAACTATTTCCTGAAAGCCCCGCACCCCAAACCGACTATACGAAGTAAAATCCCGATAAAACGGAAAAATGTCCCCGTAAAATAACGATTTTCGCAGAGTTTCGACTAATATTTTCGCGGGCGCGCATTTTTTAATTGAAAATAATTTTATTAATGGTATAATTGAATATACTAAACGTAACTATCGACTCAAGGAAACGCATATGAAAAAGAACGCACTAATTTTAATTACGGTACTTCTTCTTTTGGTGGCACTTCTCGTCGCGTGCAACGACGGCAACGTGACCACTCCCGACGACGTTACGCCGTCCACTCCGTCCTACCCCGACCCTGTGACCTTCACGGTTACTTTCGACTCGAACGGCGGGACTTCGGTATCCAATCAAAATCTCGTCGGCGTGGAATACGGACAGACCATTTCAAAACCGTCCGTCACCCCCACGAAGCGCGGATATAACTTCGTTGAATGGATATTGTCGGACGGCACGGCGGTGAATTTCGACACCTACGTCGTCACCGGCAACGTAACAATAAAAGCGTCTTGGAAAGAAAAATCCTTCACCAACGTCGGCTATCTCACCGATGAAAAACTCAAGGATAATATCAGCGGCATCGGCGATCAGACCGTCGCGCAATACTACGGCGACAAAGTCGATCTCAAAGGCGACGACGACAAATCTCTCGTATCTGTTTCCGACGGCGTGCGCGTCGTACCCCTTTCAACCACCTATCAAGACGCAAGCACGTCTTCACGTCTTACCCTACCCGTCCCCACCACCACCGCGGACGACGACTATTTCGTCTACTGGTACTGCTACGACGGCGATGAAATCGTGCAACTCACGAAACGCCTTGAAAAAGGCTCGACCGTGAAAACCGTAGAACTTGCCGCCGCCTACAACTACGACGAAGCGGTGGATATTTACGCAATGTGGCACTCATCTCAAAAGGACGTCATCGTATCCTACAAGGAAGGCACGACGGACGGATCGGCAAATCTCATCACTAGCGGAACAATCGTCAAAGACGGCGACTATCTCACCGCTCCCGACACACCTACGAGAAGCGGTTATAGGTTCAACAAATGGAATTACTACTCGGTGAAAAACGGCGAATACGTGCTTGTGAACGATGAAAAAGTCGTCAACACCATGTCATTCTACGTTGACGCATCGAACAAAGGCGTGCAAATTTTCCACTCCGCTGCCATAAACGGCATCTTTGAACTCACTGCAACTTGGACGAAGGATATAGTCGTCAACTCCACCGAAGACTTCACGGCAATCGACGGCACCGATAGCGAAACTCAAAGTGCGTTTATCACTCTCAACGCAGATATAAATCTCGGTGAATGGACCGCTCCTTTCGACGAAAACAACGTTTATACGGGACTTTTCGACGGCAAAGGTCACAAGGTAACTTTCACTTCGACGGATAAAGCAAGCTCTTCCCTTCTCGGTTACGTGAACGGCACGATAAGCAATCTCGTCGTCGATGCGACCGTCATGGCAAATTCTCAAGACCTGAGCGGTGACGTCTACGCCGCCACTGTCGCAGTCAACGGCAAGGGCACTATCACCGACGTCAACGCAAATCTTGCAGTTATCATCGTCGCAAACGACTGCACTGTCACTATAGGCGGTATCGTTGCGGTGAACAGTGCGAATATCTCAAGGTGTTCTTCCGTCGTTGCGAGTGCCCATGCAGACGGCAAAATCGTTACCTTCGGCGGTATCGCGGGTGAAAATAAAGGCATTATCATCACGTCGAAAGTCCAAAACGGCAGCGACCGCGCAATCAATGCGGCGATAAATGCATCCGGCTCCGCATACGTCGGCAGTCTTGTCGGCAAATTCCTGTCGGGTAGCATGGAAGAATGTATCGTCGGCAACGCACTCATTACCGTGCAAACCAAAGGTAGCGCACAAAGCGTCGCATACGTCGGCGGTGTGGTCGGTCGTATGTCCAATTGCCCCGTAAGCGAAATCCACGTCGACAACGTGACCGTTTCCGCGACTTCGGACGGCATAGCATACGCAGGCGGTATCTTCGGATATTCCAATAGCATTCTCACACACGTCAACGTCAATCAAGCGACGGTTATCGCAGATGCAGTCACCACCGCATACGCGGGCGCGGTGGCGGGCGTAAACACCAACGACGGCAACAACAACGCGTCTATCAGATACGCTATCGTCAAACAAGCGGAAGTCTATGCATATTCCGACGACGGCACCGTCTATGCGGGCGGAATCGTCGGAGATAACTATGCGGCAAACACGAGCGGTACGGGCGGACTCATCGGCTACTGCTACGCATCCGTAACCGTCGATGCCAATGCAAACGAAGACAATGCGCACGTAGGTCTCATCCACGGCAATAAGGATGCAAAGAGCGTAGTGAAGAATTTTTACGGCAACACCGCATCCACCGTCACGCTCAACGGCAATAATCTCACTCTCGAAGCGGTTTCGGGCGCATACTCCGTGACCGACCTCGAAGCGACTCTCAAAACTGAAACGTGGGTAAATTCAAATCTCAATCTCAACGTGGACGCATCCCCGTCTAAACCCGAAACGTTTGTATGGATAGTGGCAGACGGCTCGATCCCCACCCTTGCATTCATCTCGAAATAACCACCCAAAAACAAAAATCCACCCCTGCAATCGCAGGGGTTTTTCTTTATCCTTAAAATTTTCTTAAATGCGGTATTGCAATTCAAATCGCGCAGGCGTATAATTTAATCGACGAATAAACGAGCAACCTCGGCTCAAGACTCGTGACTTTTGCGCTTTTATTTGATTCAGTTATGATAGGAGGGAAACTATGTTCACAACACTTGCATTATCAAGACCGTATACGACGACTCCGCAAATGCTCGAAGAAGCATTGCAAAAACCGCAAGAATTGAAATGGTATATCATACCGCTATTTCTCGTCTGCCTATTTCTCGTCGTGAACGAAATCAAAAACAAAAGATATAGCGTCGTCTTGGGCGGTGCGGCGTTCTGGCTCTGGGACGTCTTCAACGAAACTTGGAACGCTATGGTCTACGCAACCACGGGGCAACCCGTATGGGGTACGACCGCGGCGGGCGGAAGCGCATTGCAGATTTTGGTAGGCTACAACATCGAAATCTCGTTTATGTTCTTCATTCTCGGCATGATGACCTGCCGTATGCTCAAAACCACCGACGGTTACGAAGGCGTAGGCTTCTGGGACGGGAACAAAAATTGGCTCGACGATCCCAACAATATCTACTACAAGGCGAACGTCCTGAACAAAAACCTGTCCGCAGAAGAGAGAAAAACCAAAACTAAAGCGGTCCTTTATCGTATTGCGGTCATCGTGGGCGGAAGTATTCTCGCAGTCATCATCGAAATTTTGCTCAACAAATGCGGAGTTCTCACTTGGGAAAAACCTTGGTGGCAACCGTCCTTCCCCTTCGTGCTATTCATCATCGGCTACGTGCCTTTCTACGTGGCGGCAGTACTTATCCACGACCTACCCCGCAAATGGCAACTTATAGGGCTTGGCATAATCATTCTGATAGTCGTGCTACTGCTCATAATCTCTGGTTCGCTCGGAATGCTCGGACCGCAGACGGACGGCAACGGCAACTGGATCGGCAAATACTGCTCGGGGGACAACTTCGCAATCCCGCTCGAATGGCGCAGATAGCGACTTTTGTTTCGACGTTGCACTTGACCCCATAATCCGACTTTGATTTTTGTCGCTCTTGAACACTAAATCAAACTTTGCTCAAGTATTACACGTGAAATCAAAACCAAACAAAACCAAAAAAGCCACGCATTAGGCGTGGCTTTTTGTTTTGGGGGAAAGGCGGTTACTCGACGAGAATTTCTTTTATCTCGACTTCGTTACCGCGCAAGAGATAGGTGTGTTCGCTTTTGCAGTAGGGGCAGATTTTGGCGTATTGCACGGTGGGATATTCCTGTTTGCAATCTTCGCAGTAGGTGACGGCGGGGATTGTTTCGACAACCAATTCGCACCCTTTCAAAATCTCCGTACGATTAGCGTTCCAATTCCAACAATCGATCAGTTGGTCGTTGACGACGGTGGACACTTCCCCTATTCTCATAACGACCTTTGCGATTTTGGACGCGTTATTTTTTTCTGCGACGTCCTTGACGATGTCTGCGATATGGAACACCACTCCTAATTCGTGCATAAGCGATTATTTATTCTCCTTTTTCGCCTTTTTGACTTGTTTTTTATACTCTTTATGCTTTTGTTGAGAGAGTTTTTCTTCTTCGGTTTTCTTGCCGAAAACGATCTTCATACCGCGTTTGATAGCGTAAGGCAGAATCGCTTTGAACTTGTCTTCACTACGCACCATAGTGGAGCATTCGGGATGTTCTCTATGGAGATGGATTGCGTCGAAATCGCACTTGGTGGTGCAGATACCGCAACCGATACACTTGTTCTCATCGACGACGCTTGCTCCGCAACCAAGGCAACGGGATGCTTCGATCTTGACTTGTTCTTCGGTGAGAGTGCCGTGGAGATCTCTGAAGGAGAACTTGTTGCCTTCGAGCTCTTTTGCTTCTTGTCTGCCCGCGGTGTCGTAGCTGTCGATGACGAGATTATCCTTGTCGAGTTCGATGAACTGACGGCGGTTGCGACCGATGGTCATGCTCGTGCCGGGTTGTACGAAACGGTGGAGAGATACCGCCGCGTTCTTGCCCGCTTCGATTGCGTCGATTGCGAATTTAGGTCCGCTGTATACGTCGCCGCCGACAAAGATATCGGGTTCTGCAGTTTGGTAGGTGAGAGAATCCGCGACGGGATAATTGCCGTGGTGGAACTCGACCTTGGTGCCTTTGAGGAGGTCTCCCCAAACGACCGATTGACCGATTGCGAAGATGACGTTCGTCGCATCGACGGTGATGACGTCGTTTTCGTCGTATTTCGGGCTGAATTTCTTGGTGGCGGGATCGATGACGCTGACGCATTTCTTGAACACGACCGCTTTGACGTTGCCCTTTTCGTCCTTGATGATTTCCTTGGGACCCCAACCGTTGTTGACTTCGATACCGTCTGCAAGGGTTTCTTCGATTTCGAGTTTGCTTGCGGGCATTTCGTCGCGGGATTCAAGGGAGTACATTGCGACTTTTTCGCTTCCAAGACGGATTGCGGTGCGAGCGCAGTCAACCGCAACGTTACCGCCGCCGATGACGACAGTGTTACCGCTCATCTTTCTGTCGTGATTTTCGGTCGCATCGTGCAAGAACGTGACCGCCATATCAGTGCCGATTGCGTCTTCGCCCGCGATACCGGGGAGTCTTCCGCCTTGGCAACCGATTGCGATATAGAACGCCTTGTAGCCTTGTTCTCTGAGTTCGGGGATGGTGATGTCTTTGCCGACTTCGACACCGCACTTGAACTCAACGCCGAGTTCGCGAAGGACGTCGATTTCCGCGTCGATGACGTCTTTTTCGAGCTTATAGGACGGGATACCGTAAGTGAGCATACCGCCGAGTTTCTCGTTCTTTTCAAAGACGGTGGGTTTGTAGCCTTTTGTTGCGAGATAATACGCACAGCTAAGTCCCGCAGGGCCTGCGCCTACGATTGCGATTTTCTCGTTCCAATGCTCGTCTACGTTGGACGGAATGACGATTTCGGGGATATATCTGGTTTCCGCTTTGAGATCTTGTTCGGCGATGAACTTCTTGATGTCGTCGATTGCGACCGCTTCGTCCACTTTGCCTCTGGTGCAAGCGATTTCGCAACGCTTATTGCACACGCGACCGCAGATTGCGGGGAACGGATTGTCCTTCTTGATGAGCGCAAGTGCTTCTCTATACTTGCCTTCTTTTGCTTTTCTGATGTAGCCTTGAACCGCGATATGCGCAGGGCAGGCGACTTTGCAGGGGGACGTACCCGTATCATAGCAGTTGATGCGGTTGTTATCTCTATAATCTTCATCCCACTTATCCTGTCCCCAACTGAGATTGTCGGGAAGTTCGTGTTTGGGATATTTGACTTCGCCTTGTTTGGTGCAGAGTTTTTGACCGAGTTTGACCGCACCGGCGGGGCAATACTCTACGCACTTACCGCACGCGACGCATTTATCTTTCTCGACTTTTGCGACGTACGCGCTTCTGGACATATTGGGAGTATTGAAGAGTTGCGACGTTCTGAGTGCGTTGCAGATATTGACGTTGCAGTTGCAGATTGCGAAAATCTTGTTTTGACCGTCGATATTCGTGATTTGATGGACGAAACCGTTCGCTTCCGCATTGCGCAAAATTTGCATTGCTTCTTCGTAGGTTATATCGCGACCTTTGCCGGTTTCTTTGCAGTAGTCCGCCATATCGCCGATACCGATACACCATTCTTCGCAACTATCTCCGCAACCTTCGCCGAGTTTCGCGCGGCCGTAACGGCAGGAGCAGATACCAACGCCGAGATGTCCTTCATACTTCTTGAGCCAGTAGGAGATATGTTCGATATCGATAGTGCCGTTCTCCATTTCGATAGCCTTTTCGACGGGGATAACGTGCATACCGATTCCCGCGCCTCCCGGGGGAACCATAGGAGTGACCATGGTGAGCGGGAGATAAGTCATACGCTCGAAGAACATAGCGAGTTCGGGATGATCGTCGAGTTGCTTTTTGATCATGTTCGTGAACTCCGCGGAGCCGGGGACGAACATAGGCAACACGTAACGACGTTCTCTCTTCGCGCCGGGGATAGGACCGTTGTCGTTGTAATGATCGCCGTAGTCGTATTCGAGAATACCGATTCTGCTCATCTCATCGAGAAGTTCCTGAAGTTTTTCGGGTTTGACGGAAGGATTCAATTCCTTCATATCCTCGAAAGTGTAGTGCTTGCGCACCTTCATCGTGAGTGCGACATCCGCCATTTCTTCGGTGATAACGCACGCAAGTCCCCAATATTCGGGGTCGTTTGCGGTTACGCCAAGGATTTTGTGGTCAACGCAATCGGTGATTTTTCTTGCCAATTTGAGAATTTTTTCGTTGGGATTCGGGTCGCCCATATACTTGGGGACGAACGCTTTACTCATCTCAGCCATTGTGATTTTCTCCTTGATTATAAAGTTGTATTTTATTTTTGATTTCGTTTTCAAGAGCACTCATGCCCTCCCCGGTTTTTGCGCTAACGGGGAAAATTTTGGCGGATTTGTTGAGTGCTTTCACTCTTGCGGTGAACTTCTCCATATCGAAGTCGAACGCAACCGCTACGTCCGTTTTGGTGACAGCGACGACGTCGCACTTCTCGAACATAAGCGGATATTTGAGCGGTTTGTCGTCCCCCTCGGGAACGGACAGGAGCATCATATTGAAATGCGCACCGGTATCGAATTCCGCAGGGCAAACGAGATTGCCGATATTTTCAAGCACGATGAGGTCGGACTTTTCAAAATCCGCTTCCGCAATCGCCTTTGCGGTCATTTCCGCGTCTATGTGGCAAAGTCCGCCGTTGTGGATTTGCACGCTCGCGACACCCGTATTTTTCGCGATACGGCTTGCGTCGAGATCGGTCTCTATATCCACGTCCATAGCGACGATTTTATATTCGTTTTTCAAGTCGTTTATGAGTCTAGTGAGCAGAGTCGTCTTGCCGCTGCCGGGGGATGACATGACGTTCATCATCACCGTACCGCGAGAAGACAAGGATTTTCTCAATTCGTCCGCGATTCTGTCGTTAGGGGCGAAAACGCTTTCCTTGACCGAAATAATTCTCATACCCTATCACCGAACCTTTCAATGTATTTCTCATAGAAGAAGTCGGCGAGTTCATTCACCCCTTCCCCCGTTTTTGCGGACGTCACGAACACGCGCGCGCGGTCGTTGAGCCGAGAGATATTCTTCTTGCACCCGTCCACGTCGAAGTCGAAAAACTCCGCCGTATCCGCTTTCGTCAACACCACAACGTCGCAAGTCGAAAACATAAGGGTGTATTTGAGCGGCTTGTCGTCCCCTTCGGGCAAGGACAGTAGCGCGACTTTCAAATGCGCGCCCGTATCGAACTCCGCAGGGCATACGAGATTGCCGATATTTTCCAAAAACACGATTTTAGCGGTCGTATTGAACGCATTAAACCCTTGTCTTGACATATCCGCGTCGAGATGACACATTCCGCCGGTGTGCAACTGTATGCCGTCCGCGCCCGCCTGACGCACCCTATGCACGTCGGGGTCGCCGTCAATATCCGCTTCCATAACGCCGACGGGAAGCCTGTCTTTCAACGCACCGATAAGTCCTTCGAGCAAGGTAGTTTTCCCGCTGCCGGGGGATGACATTACGTTGACGTAATAGATACCCTTTTCGTCGAGTTCCGCGCGGAGTTTATCTGCGTCCGCATCGTTATCGTCGAGAATGCTTTTTTTGAGTTCTATAACGCCGTTCAAGTCCATTTTTACACGCCCTCTATTATTATATAATAGCACAAAACTTCCAAAACGCAATAGTAACTTTTGTTAACCATTAATTTTAATGATTGAAAAAGGCGGAATATGCCGTGATTTTCAGAAAATTATTGATAAAAACTTCCGCCTGCATTATACTTAAATCGCAAACACACTCAAAGGGGAAATTATGGAAATCGTCATCGCGGTAATAGTCGTACTATTCGTTTTAATACTCGCGCTTTCCGCGTACTTTTTCAGGCGCACGAAGACTCGCGGCGAAATGGGCGAAGACGCTGTCAAACGAGTCATCGGCAAAACCAAAGAAAACAAACGATACGTCATCAACGACCTAATCTTGCAACACGGGGATATGACTTCTCAAATAGACCACGTAGTCGTCAATCCGCGGGGGATTTTCGTCATCGAAACTAAAAACTATTCGGGCAAAATCTTCGGCACTACGGGGCAACGCGAATGGACTCAAATCCTTGCGGACGGCAGGACTCAAAACAAATTCTACAACCCTGTCAAACAAAACGCTACGCACGTCTATGCGGTCAAGGAAATAGTCGGGAAACTCCCCGTCCGCTCTCTCGTGGTTTTCGTGCAAAACAACGTAGAACGTATCGAAGCGGACAACGTAATTCCGCTCTATTTGCTGAAAAGGGAATTGAATCGCGGTGAAGAAGTTTTGACGGACGAAGAGATGAGAAACGCTTATCTAAATCTCGTATCCCACCGAGCAGACGTCACGCACAAAGAGCATATCGAAAACGTCCATAGGCAACAAAACGATATAAAAAACGGAATATGTCCCCACTGCAAAGTGAAACTCGTGCTACGCCACGGTCCATACGGTTATTTTTGGGGATGCCCCAACTACCCTAAATGTAAATTCAAAAAGAAAATAGACGAATGATTTAATAATACAATAACTCTTGCCGTCTGCTATTTCTCATCTCGACCGACAAGTTCGTCAAGAGAAACGTCGAAATAGTCGGCAATTTTTATCAACGTGAAAACGTCGGGCGTACTGTAGCCGTTTTCATAATTTGACACAAGACTTTTCTTTCCGCCAAGCACTTCCGCGAGTTTTCCCTGCGTAATGCCGTGGAGTTTTCTTAGTGCTTTTATGTTCTCACCTATCTCGTTTTTCATATTGACAATGGTACAAGTATTGTGTACAATTTATTAAAAAGTACAAGTTATTTGTACTAAAATTAGGAGGATATTATGGAGAAAAAAGACAAACTCACCGCCGCTCTTTTAGCATTTTTCATAGGCGGATTCGGGATTCACAAGTTTTATTTGCGTGAAAATACGGCAGGGGTATTTTACCTTATTTTCTGTTGGACTATAGTCCCCGGAATTTTGGCATTCATTGATGCAATCATACTGTTGACAATGTCGGAAGAAGCGTTCAATGAGAAATATAATTCCGCAGAAGAAACCGTAAATAGCGCCCCTACAAACAACGGCGGAACAACGCAAAACACTGCGCAAACTCTCGTCGCATACAAACAACTTCTCGACGACGGAATCATCACGCAAGAAGAATTCAATGCAATCAAAGCAAAAATATTGGGTTAAGGAGTGCATTATGAAAAAGTCTGACAAACTTTTGATAGCAATAATCGTTCTGTCGTGCCTTACCGTCATCTTTTGCTTGGCGGAAGGAATAATGTGTTACGATTCGTCCGGATCTTACGTAACACGCTCTTACTATTCATCATATACGAATTACGTATACGGTTATGGGGACTTTGCAATAAGCGCAATGGTGATGGCGTTCATTTCGATGATTTTTTCAATTCTTGCACTTGCTTTGAAAAAAAATCAAAAACGAAATCTTCTGTCAATAGGAACAATAGTTTTCAATCTCATTACTCTTATATTGATAATATGTGCCGCATTCGGCGACGTCTATTATGGTTATTATGATGATTACGTTGCGGTTTGTGCATTGTCTTTGACTTTATCCATACTCGTTTTTATTCTTGCGCCTGTTTATTTAGGTATAAGCGAAAACGAAAACAAAGCGCAAGCAAGAGCTAATGCAAAGGCTACCGCAAATGAAAAGTCCGCTCCGTCTGCCGATTTGGCACAGTGTGCAGAAGAATTGAAAAGCCTTAAAACGTTGCTAGACGACGGAATTTTGACAGAGCAAGAATATGTCGCGCAAAAGGAAAAATTGTTCTCGAATATGAATGTGAAAGTCGAAGTCAAAACTGCGGTGAGCGGTGTTTATGATTTTGGTTCGGGAATATCTCTAACCTTGAACGACACCGCTTTCGTAGCGCGTAGCAGCATAGGCGCATTGATTATGACAGGCAAATACGAACTTGACAACGGCACTAACACGGTCTGTTTCATCAAAAACGACGGCGGCAAATTCAAATTCACCGTTGATACGGACGGCAGTTTGGTTTCTGAAAAAGGGGTGCGTTATCCAAAGGTAAAATAAAAACACCCGATGGGTGCTTTCAAGGAGTCGCTCTATACGATTTTGAGAATATCGTCGTATAGGGCGGTTTTTTTGTCGGTGACGTCGCCGTCGATATGGTAATGTCCGAAATACCATTGCCGATACTCAACCCTTTCTTCAATCGTGTTGAGAATTACGTTTTCGGGATAGGGCTTGAAGTAGTTGTACGGCGTGCGCATAGGCGGATAATATAGAGCGCGCTCGTCGCAAGAATGGGTGACTATCACGTCCACTTTGTTGTCGTAGCGCGCAAGATTTTTTAGTCCTTCGTCAAGGTCGTCTGCGGTGGGCAATTCTTCTTCCCACCAACTGACACCCGCTTTGCGCAGGTACCTGTCTATGCTTGTCGCGCCGCCGAGAGTGAAGATAGTTTTCCCGTCGATTTCAAAAACCTGTCCGCGCATAAGGTGGATGACGTCGGGTGCGATGATATGCACCTTTCCGCCCTTCCACTCTTGGACGGGGTAGGCATTGAGCATATCGAAATTCTCGTGATTGCCGTCCACAAACAACGTGGTGAAAGGCATGCTTTGATATTTTGCAAGTCTTTCGGGGAAACCCTTTTCATCCCACAAAATACCGCAATCGCCTGCGATTATCATATAGTCGTTTTTGGACATGTCGTCCCTGCCCTTGACAAACTCTTCAAACTTGTAAAACGAGTGGAGACCGTGAACGTCCCCCGTGATGAAAATCATAAACACCTTCCTTATCTTTGCGCCTTGCGGTGCGGTTTAGATTTTACAATTTGCCGCAATCGGCACTTTATCAATCGTTTTTCGACAGATAAAATGCGGTTTGTAGCATTATAACGCTAATCTTTGTCTTATTGTTTTTTGTTGAGATTTCCCCCTATTCTTCGCTTATCGACACCACGGTCAAAAGACTTCCGCGGACTTGAAACTTCACGTTGCACCCCGCAAAACTCATTCCGTAAACTCTGTTCGGATCGTTCTGATAGGACGGGCGCGGGTCGTAGGAGAGTATCTTCAAAAGGGTTTCTCTCTTCTCGGGCGGTATGACTATGATTTCGCTATCGTTGCACTCGACGTTCAAAACGTGCGCTTCTTCATCATACGAATAACCGCTCGTTGCGTCCGCGTGTACGTCCGAATAAGGCACGTAAGGTTTGACGTCGTATATTTTGGTGCCGTCCGCAAGATCTGCGCCCAAAACGCGCAACACGGTTCCATGGGACTTGGTTTCTTCCACTCCGACAAGTTTGACGGATGACAAGCCTATCGGGTTGGGGCGGTAGGGTGAACGAGACGCAAACACCCCCACCCTGACGTTTCCGCCGAGTCGCGGTGGGCGGACGGTGGCATTCCAATCATCCTTTTCGTTGTCGAACTTCCAGATGAGCCAGAGATGCGAAAACTCTTCGATTCCCCTGATTGCGTCGGGATTGCGAAATTCAGGCTCGAAAACGACTACGGACTCAACGTCCGCAAGTCCGCTTTGGCGGGGCACTCCGAATTTTGAAGTGTAGTCGTTGTGAACGGTTGCGATGACTTTCATTTTGCGATGACCGAATATGCGACTTCGGGGTTATCGGTGATGATTGCATCCGCTCCGTTTTTGACGAGTCTGGCGACGTCGTCCGCATCGTTGATCGTCCAATACTGCACCGCTATATCCTTTGAGTGCGCGTAGTCGCAGAATTCTTTCGTGCCGAAGTCGAAATAGCCGTTTAGACCTTGCGGAATTTGCAAGACGTTGAATTTGAACTCCTTGTCCGTATTGCCGTAAAGGAATGAGAAATAGAAGTCAAGCACTTCCATTATGCTTGCGGAGCGGATAAGGTCGGGGTATTTCTCGTCGATATAACTCGTGACGTTTGCCTTGAAAGTGCCGACGACCGTACGTTCAGTGATGCCGTACTCTTGCATTTTCTGATAGAGCAAATCCATTGCGTGTTCGCCGTCCGAACCGCCGTCCTTGATTTCGATGATATAGTTGAGATTGGGGCTGACCAACGTGAGATAGGTCAAAATCTCGTCGAGAGAGAGAATTTTGACGTTTTCGGGAATTTGGTCACCGCGGAGTCCGCGATAGGGATAATTGCCGTCAAGATCCATGAAATTCTCACCGAAGTTGAGTTGTTTGAGTTCGGCAAGAGTTTTCTCTTTGACTTTCACGCTCTTATCTCCGTAAAACTCCGTCGCGTTCGACGTACGATTGACGGTGTGGTCGTGAAGAAGAACGAGTTGATCGTCTGCGGTCACGTGCAAGTCAAATTCCACGATGTCTACAACGTAGTCGGCTGCGGTCATGCATTTCTCGAACGCCATCATGGTTTCTTCGGGAGCGAGTCCGCCGCCCGCGCGGTGAGCGGATATGAGCGTGCGCTCGTCGAAAGTGATATAGGGATTGTCACCGTCGTATGCGTTGATCTCGTCCACTCTTGAGTAGTCGCCCGTCAAAGGAAGGGCAAGGAAGTTGAGAAGCACAACGGCTATCACGAGAGAGATGATCGACCATTTGACGATGAGATTGATTTTGTCTTTCTTTTGCAGGTAGGACAGGAACTCCCCTACCGACATTTCGGAATAACTTTTCATTTTGACTCCTATATCCATTATAAACGCGCGCACGAGGCGCGCGAACAAAAACCCCGACTGTCGTCGGGATTTTGTCGTTATGCTTTGATTGCTTCTGCGACGTTCACCTTTGCGTATCGTTTGAAGAGTTTCAAGGGGTTGAGCCACTTTCTTTCGATATGATACGCGCTTGAGAGTATCGCGACTTCGTTCACGCCGAGTTTTTCAAAGATTTCTCTGCAAAACTTTGCGTTCTCTTTGGTGGTGGTTGAGCGGTCTTCCACGATGATTTTGTCCGCGCTTATTCCCTTTTCGAGAAGCCATTCGCGCATGACCGAACCTTCGGACTTCACTGCTTTCGGATTTGCGACTCCGCCCGTCAAGACAAGCACGTCGTAGTTGTCCGCCACTTCGAGAGTTTTTTCGAGTCTACCGCGGAGAAAATCGCTGATAGAGCCGTCGTCGAGAAGTCTGTTGCCAAGTGTTACGAGAACTTTCATATTACGCCTTCTTCACATATTTGACGACGGAATAGCTTTCGCCGTCCACGGTGACGGTGGTTCCTTCGCCACTGATTTCGTATGCGCCAAGGAATCCCGCATCGGTTATGGTTGCGGTTGCGATGACGTACACGACGTCGCGGTCGGAGATGATACCGCCTGCGTTATTGTTGGGAGTGCCGTATGCCATACCTTCCGCAACTGCCTTGGAAAGCACGTACACGGTCGTTGCCGCCTTGGTGTCGCTATATGCGTCGATACCCACTCCGCTTGCCGTAACACCGGTGGGGATATATGCATTCGTCAACTTGGCACAGTTGTAGAACGCGTACGCACCGACGAAGGTGACGTTCTTCATACCGCTGACGGTGGTCAACTCTACGCAACCGCTGAATGCGTTATTGCCGATTGTAACAACGCTCGTGGGAAGTGCTACGCTGACAAGCGCGGTGCTTTCGCTGAACGTGCCGTCGCTGATTTCCGTGATTGCGGTCTTGCTGAGATCGAGAGTTTCGATTGCGGTACAACCGTAGAATGCGTTTGCACCGATTTCTTCGAGAGCGGTCGATGCGGTGAAGTCGATAGTGTTGTCTTCGACGACGGATTCACCCGAGCGCACGACCTTGCCGAGAGAGATACAACCGTAGAATGCGCGGTCGCCGATGGTCTTGACTGTGGACGAGAAGTGATTTGCAGGTGCATAGATATAGTCGTCCGTCGTGTTGTAAACGTAGGTGGTCACGTCGTAGTAGGACGTTGCGCCGAAGAGTTTGTTGAGGTCGCCCGTGTAGGATTCGATACTGTTGGGCAAGCAGAATGCTTCGTAGTCGGTTGCATTTGAGAATGCGCTTTCTTCAAACGCCGCCACGGTGTAAACTCTGGGGATATTGCCCGCATTGGATTCGATATACGCGGGAACAAGGATAAGTCCATTTACGGTTTGCACGGTTGCATTGGAGATGATCGTGACTTTGCCGGTTGCGTTTGCTTCAAGGTCTGCGGGCGTTTCGTAGTTGTCGTAAGTGAATCTTTCCGCGGACACGGTGACTGAATTGGTTTTCGCATAGAATTCAACGTTCTTATCCGCAAGGTTTGCTTCCGCATACGCACGGAAATATTCGGTGTCGGGGAGAGAAATCTTGCCCGTTACCGCAGAGAGCGCGTCGTCTGCAAGGAGAACGTTTCTCGTCCATTTTTCGACGAGGTCGCAGTTGTCCGTGCCTTCTCCGTCCTTGTAGACGGTTTCGGTGAATGCAAGCGGGATGATGACGTCGTTGCTAGTGTTCACAACGCCCGTGATGATGACGTTGCCAACGTAATTGATAGTTTCTTCGGTGACTCTGACCGAACTCATACCGATAGAAGACGACGTGAGTTCGCCCTTGATGTCGAAGGAACGCGCTTGTTTGAGAGCGGTACATCCGTAGAACGCTTCTTCGCCGATTGAGACGACGGAAGAAGGAATGTAGACGTATTCGATATTCTTGTTATTCTTGAACGCTTGGTCGCCGATGCCGATGATGGTGTAATCGTTCGCTTCGACTGCGCTATCCGCCACGTAGTAACCGTTTTCGTTCAATCTGACTTTGGACGGAATTGCGACGGTGGTTTGGTCGGAATACGCCATCTTCATACCCGTGATGACTGCGGTCTTATTCGTCGCACTCACGATTCTATAGGTGAATGCGTTTGCATCGGTATCGAGGGTGACGGAGTAGATGAACGTGCTGAACACGTAGCCCTTCGACGCATCGCCGTAACGCACGCCCGCGGTGTGATAGCCGAGTTCGGTCGTATCGAGTCCGCTGAGAGTCGCCGCATTGACGTTCTTCGCTTCCGCATCCGCTCTGCTAATGATACTGACGGAGTTGAGATTCACGACGCTTTCTCTGCCGTCGTCCATAACCACGAGAAGATTGGTATCTTTATACTTCGTGGTAGCGTTGCTATTGACGGAGAGAGAGAGTGCGGATATAGGTTTGATGCTCTTATTCTTGGGCTCGTCGACTCTATAAGCAAAGACGGACGTGTAAGTCGCAAGACCTTGCTTGTAGTTCACGTTGACCGTCAAAGTCTTGCCCGAACCTCTTTGTGCGGAATATCCTTCGACGGAAATTTGGTCGTCGTCGAGAGCGAGAGAGCCGTCGGTGCCGTCAACGTACTTGAACGTAATACCGAGTCCCTTGGTGGGGAGAGAGGTTTGCGTGGTGTAGAATATGGGCACGCCTTCGACGACGGTATTGTTGTCGTCGGTGTGATAGAACTTGATAGTGGATTGGTCGATTGCCATGAACACTTCGTAGGCAAGTTCCGCACTTTCGACGTCGTAATCGGAACCGTCTGCATGCACTCCGCCGCCGATTGTGAAAGTCAAAACGTGTGCGCCCTTATCCCCTGCCGTTGCGCTGAATACGACGGACGAAACGGGGAGATTTTCGGTGCGGAGCACGCCGTCGCTTCTACGGACGATTGCGCCGTTGACGATATAGAGATTGTCCGCGGTGAGAATGCCCGCATCCGCCCAAACGGACGTGAAGTCGATTGCGCTCGTGCCGTGGAGATACTTGGTGGGAACGTTGGTCGCGAAGGTTGCGGATTGAGTCGCAAGACGTTGGATTCTGCTTATATCCGCCGCCGCAACCGCTTTCCAAGATTTGAGTGCGTCGCTATCGCCGTCCGCAACCGCTACTGCGCTACCGCTTGCCGTCTTGAGTTGGTCGTAGGGTGCTTTGTAGAGATAGAACTTGAGATCGTCGCCGACGGTTTCACCGTCTTCGGAGAACGCGTTGTTTTCAACGACGGGGAAAGACACCGCAGTGTTCAAGAAACTGACCGCCTTGAGATAATCCATACCTGCGAAACCTTCGGTTTCGACGAGTTCGAGAGTGGAATCCGCGGGAATAATCACGTTGGTGATCTTCGCACTGCTCGAAACGAACGCTTTGGACGCTATCTTCTTGACTTCCGCGGGAAGACTGATGATTGCGTCGTGTCCCGTGTAGTTGACGAGAGTATGATTGATGACGACGAAGCCGTTCTTGATGAACGTACCCGCGTGACCGGTGGAAGCGGTGCTCACTTCACTTCTGATCCACTTGGTGCTGGTGAATGCGCTTGCGTCGACTTTTTCGATTTGGGAAGCGTCGATGAATTTGATTTCAGCGACGTTGTTTGCGCTATAGAATGCGTTAGGAGCGATGACCTTGATTCCAGACGGGACGACCGCTTTGGTTGCGGCGGATGCCAAGAAACGATAGAACACGCTACCTATACGCAGATAAGTGCTTTCATCGACGTCCGTCGTGGATGCGTCGTCCGCGGGGGCGTTCGTGATGAATTTAGTTCCTTCAAAAGCGGTGGACGCGATATATTCGAGATTGGATCCGCCCGAAACGCTTTCGAGTTTGGTTGCACGGTTGAATGCATATTCGCCGATTTCCTTGAAACTGTCGCCGATGACTACGCTTTCAAGATTTGCAAGACCTTGGAATGCGTAAGGTGCGATGACGGTCAGGTTGTCGAATTCGGAAGTCGACAAGTCCATAGTCGCGACCGAAGAATCTCCGACGTAGCCGATAAGGACGGTGCCGAGAGATACGTATTCAGTGCCTTTCTTTTCCGCGTAGGTGTTGAGCCATTCGGTAGAGACGAAAGCATCCTTGCCGATTTCTTCGATCTTGGAAGATGCGGGGTGCAAGATTTCGCTCATATTGACGCAGGATGCGAATGCGCTTGTGCCGATTTTGGTGAGTCCGGTGGTTGCAGACGCGTCGACGGTGCCGAGAGACAACAAGTTCATACCAGCGTTTGCGCCGATTTCGGAAACGATATGGCCGTTGATTTCGTTAGGAATGACGAGCACGCTGACCGAAGAGTCTCTGACGAGATCGATACGGACGGTGCCGTCGCCTTTGACGGTGTAGTTGTAGAGATATTCGGAGAAGTATCTTGCTTTGTGCGCGTCGGAGAGGTCGTCTTTAAGGCTCCACTTTGCATAAAGCACGAGATCGCTCGTGACTGCTCCGCCGGTGTAAAGTTCGTCGTCGCGGAGGGCTTGGGAAGTGTACCAACCTTCGACGTAGTAACTGCTTTCACCGCCGATCAAACCTTTGACGAGTTGTTCTTTGAGGGTGTCTGCATCCGCGGAAGCGGTGATTTGCTTCTTGGAGCCGTTGGTGATCGAGAAGGTCGAATAGAAGTCGCCGAGATCGTTGCCGTATTCGATTCCTTTGAATACGATTTTGATGGGTTTGTCGGTAAGGTAGTTTTGAGTGTAGCTGGGATCGTATTCCGCATCGCCTTCGTGATAGCCCTTTGCGTAGGTTACGTCCGTTTTGAGTTGAGATTTACCGTCGGTCGCGATGCTTGCATCCTTGAACTCACCGCCCATAAGGTAGTAAGTCACGGTGTATTCTCTGACCGCCCACATTGCGTAGAGAGTGAAGTTTTCACCGCCGACTTTGGAGTTGAAGTTCCACACGTCGCCAGACAGGTCTTGTTTGGTGTTCCAACCGACGAAAGAATATCCGCCGATGGTATTGATGTCGTTTGCGTTAGGTCTTGACACGACACCGTCGTTTCTGACCGCGTTTGCTTTCCAAATACCGCTTTCCGCGCCGTCGGGGAGAGTATTGTCGGTTGCGGGTGCCCAAGTCGTGCCTTCGGGAGCGTTGATATCGAAAGTGATTTCAACGTATGCGTTCGTCCATTGAGCGGTCAACGTCGTATCGGTATTGAAGGTTATGGAGTCGGACGAAGAGTCGTAAGTGGTCGAGCCGTTTTTCCAACCGTCGAGTGCGTAACCGGTCTTGGATACGGGGAAGGATGCGATGAGTTCGGACCAACTGTAAGTCGCGCCTTCTTGAACTCTCGCCGTCGCTTTGCCGTCCGCGACCGTACCGAACGTTGCGGTTCCGCCGTCAAGGTCGAAAGTGAGTTCGACGAATTTCGTGGTGTTTCTATTCATCAAGTGCAGGAAGAACGATCCGCTGACTTTGGATCCGTCCACAGTCTTGGAAGCGTAGATGCTATGACTGCCCGCTACGGTAATTGCGTTTTTGCTTGCACTGTCGAGCATATCCGCGGTGAGGGGTTGACCTTCGCCTACGGTTACCACTCCGTCATCGTTCACGTAGTTGACGTGGTAGAGAACGTTTGAAAGCTTGAATTCGTCGACGTAGATATGACTGAACACGGACGGTGCTTGAGTCAGGTAGGAGAACGTCAGATACTCGGGATCGCCGAGATCGACCTCGGGAGTATTGTCTCCGTCTCCGCTTCCGCCGTCGCCTGAGCCGCCCGTAGAAGAACCGCCGCCGACAATACCGTCGGGCAACGGTTTGGAGAGATCTTGCGTGGTGGTTTGACTGCACGCGACAAGAGTGCAGACCAACAGAACTGCCAACACGCTTACTACTAATAATTTCACGACCTTATTCATACTAACCCTCCGCGCGTAACGCGCAAATATAGTTATACGCATATAATATATCATCGAAAACCCCCGCGTGTCAATACATTATTTTGTTTCAGCCCCGAAAACCGAAAATTTTTTCGTGAGTTATCCACAACCGTTCGACAAATTTCGCGGTTATTTTTTCCCGTTTAGACGTGAAAAAATCCGCCGATTTTTCGACGGATTTCCTTGTTTTTTCTCGTTGTTTTTTGACGATTTTTCGTCCTATTTTTTCTCTCTTTGTTTCGCCATTTCTTCGATTGCGAGAGCGTATTTCGTGGATGCCAAATCTTCGGAAAACATCATTCTATACGTGTGTTTTTCGTCGTATAGGTCGAGAGACGACCCCGGGATATTCGCAATCGTGACGAAGTTTTTCACAGGGAAAGATACGTGTTTGAATTCGTCTTCCACTCTCTCCGTTTCACCGCTCGTATCGAAGTCGTATTTCATATCCCCGATTTTGTATTCGGACGCAACGTTTTTCGGCCTTTCGTCGATTGTGGACGTAAATTCGATTTTTTCTTTGTCAAGGACGAGATTGCCTTTTGCCACGAAACGATAGCCGTTTTTATTCTCGTTTTCAAGGAAGAGATTGACGGGTTTCACGATAGAAAAATCGTCCTTTGCCACTTCTTTTGCGACTTCCGCTCTCTCGTCGTCATACCACAAATCTATGCGGTCGGGGCATACGCTATCTTTCGTCGCGGGGAAAAGTCCGCCCGTGTCGGGATAGCGCACCGCGTTACCGCAGTTTTCGCAGGTGAGAATATTTCCTTTTGCGGTGATTTTGAATTCCGCCCCACATTTAGGGCAACGATAAAGGAGTCTTTCGAGTCCTTCCGCGTAGTGCTTTCCGCGGAAACGGATACCGCTTTCAAGGTGGTAAATATGCTCGTTGTGGGACAGTCGTTTTTCGATTGTATCGAAAATCTCGTCGTCGGTCATCGTTTTCACGTCTTCCGCGCTCATAAGCATATCGCAGTAGGACGTTATCCGCCCCGTCCTGCTACCGTGCGCCCACTTCGGTCTCGTCAAACTTGCACCCTTTGTAACCACGCTCGCAACCGGATAGCCGAGCCACTTCACAAGCCTAGTTATCGAGCGAGGCATAACCCCGGTTTTGCCCTCCGCGGACACTTTTCCTTCGGGACAGAGTATGACCGAAATCCCCGCGTCGAGATAGCGTTTGATATTCTTTATGCAGGAGTAGTCCGCATAGTATTGCTTTTTCGTGATCGCGTGGTAGCCTTTGATGACCTTTGCGAAAATGGGAGTGGAATACATCATATTTTCCGCCACGACGAAACTTATCTTTTTGAAGAAAAACGGCGGGGTGAAATATCCGAAATCGAGTGCGGACGTATGATTGCATAGCACGAGCATCGCGCCCTTTTTCTTTTGTTCCTTGAACGCGGGAGTCTTGACAGAGTGTGCGTTGAAACGCAGGCGCAACACCGTACAAATGAAGATGAGCAGGAGATAGTGTTTCGTAGACCACATTCCTTTCATCTTTTCTTTATTGGTCATCTTGTCGTTTTTATTGTCAGTGGTTTTCATAATTAACCTCAAGCGGATTATACTATAAAAACCGCGCGTTGTACATCATTTTTTTTCGTCGAGCGGGAAGGTGAAAAAATCCGTCAACCGAAGACAAAATCCGACAAATTTTTCTTCACCGCGCTCAATCTATCGAAATCCATCGCCTGAACGTACAACCTTTCGATTTCGAGATGAAACCCCCTTGCCGACGAGAGATAATCCACTGCAATACCGATTTGCTCGTCCCGCAGGTCCGCAAGTTTTTTGAGAGAGTATCTGTCCGTATTCTCGTCCGCAAACCCAAGGTCGACGACTTCGGCAAACGTCTTGTTTTCCCCGACGTCGCCCGCAACGGTCGCACCACCGATTTCAAGACCGACGACGGTTTCGGGAGAGAGCGGATTATTGAAAATTCCGCACGGCGCACTCATGTTTTTCAGTTCGTCGAAAAAGACCTTTTGCGCCCCTTCTCCGCCCTTCACGAGAAAGACTTTTTTCTCTCTCAAATGATCGTAGAAATTCACCTTTCCGTCGGGTGTGATAGCGGACGAAAAGCGCTCTCTTCTCACCCCTTTATTTTCCGTCCCGCACCGCTTTGCCCTGTTCGCCAAATCGTAACTCAACTCCCTTGCAATCCCCTTTACGCCGCGCACGTTTAGTCCGTCGAGACCTATCCTGTCAATTTGTCTTTGATAGCACAACGCAAGGTTTAAGTGGTCGTAAACGCGCGCATAACTGCGTTTTTTGTCATTTAACAACTTTTGCACCCTATCCCTTTTGTCCGCCAATTTATCCCTGTTCAAGCAGACTGCAAGGTCCACTATCTCGTCCTTGATTTTGGGCATTTTCGGGTCGAGTGCGTGGGGCGCGGTGCCGTCCACGACCGCCGTATTCAACTCCTTGATATACACTCCGTCAAGGCTTGTCGGATCTCCCGAACAATACCAGTTTTCCACCGCATATCCAAGGCGGTTAGCGCGTGCTGAAATCTCTTTCATCGCAGTGCTTTTTCCCGTCCCCGCACCCCCTTTCAGTATCACCGTTTTTCCTACGCTCTCAAGTGCTTTTTCGTATAGGCTGTAAAAGCCGTAACCGCTGTTTCCGCCGAGAAAAAATCTTTCCATATTCACCTCACGATTTATCCTATGATTGTTTTTCAAATATCGTCAACACCCACCGCAAAATAGGCATAAGATACGGTATGGAGGGAATTATGGCGGAATATATTGTTAGGCAAACCGACGAGCGCACCTACCTGCTCGCGCAAGAATTAAAGGCTTATACGCCGTCCAAAAACACGTGGGTTTTCGCGCCCAATATCGTGATAGGACGGGAGGATTTGAAAGACGTCAAAGAGTGCGAAGTCATCGTAGGCGGAAAGGCGGACAAAGAAGGAATTGCACTCATGAACTCTATGGATATAAAGCATTTCAATATGCTCGAAGACGAGAATTTTCAACGCAAAAACGCAAGACTGACCGCGGAAGGAGTGCTTGAAATCATCCTATCCCATTCCACGAAATCGCTATACGATAGTGATTTTCTCGTGATAGGTTTCGGGCGGTGCGGGAGCGCAATCACAAAACTCTTGAAAGACGTAGGCGCAAAGAAAGTTACCGTTGCAAGCACTTCGTCAAAACGGCAAGCAAGCGGAATTGCGGATGAAGTTATCCCTGCCGAAAACTTCGATTTCAAACCGTATGACGTCGTCGTCAACACCGTCCCGATGAATATCGTGTCCGACAAAGAGACCTTGACTTTCAAGGAAGACGCAGTTTATATCGACATCGCACGCAAACCCGCCCTGTCCATATGCTTTGCAAAATATCTGGGAATCGATGCGGACATCTATCCCGCGCTTCCCGCGAAGTGTGCGCCAAAAAGTGCCGCTATCGCTATGCTCGACTACGTTTTGGAGGTGACGAAATGACAAAAATCGGACTTGCAATCACAGGCTCTTTCTGCACGTTCAAAAATCTGCTCGTAGCAATCGAAACGCTCGTCGCGGACGGCTACGACCTGACACCCATTTTCAGTTATAACGTGACGTCTTTCGACACCCGCTTTTTCAAGGCAAGCGAATTTGAAAAGGAAATAGTCCGCCTGACAGGCAAGACTCCGATAAAAACAATCGTGCAAGCGGAAACAATCGCAAACTCCGATCTCGAACTTATGCTCGTCGCTCCCTGCACCGGGAATACTCTTGCAAAACTTGCACACGGCATAACGGACACCCCGACCACTATGGCGGTGAAAGCAACTCTCCGCAACAATCGCCCCGTCGTCCTGTCCGTCAGTAGCAACGACGCACTCGGCGCAAACGCAAAAAACATAGGCGCATTATCAAACACACGCAACGTGTATTTTGTTCCCTACGGACAAGACAACCCGAAAAACAAACCGAATAGCCTGATTGCAAACACTTTTCTCATACCCGAAACGGTAAAACTCGCCCTAAAAGGCACTCAACTGCAACCGATTCTCGACAAAAAGCAGTGATTTCCCGCAAACACTCTCACGCTACGCGCGCACTTTCCCCTTGCCAACAAAACACGTAACGTGTTTTGTTGGCAAAACCTTTTCTATGAGCGTAAGCGAGTGCGCCACCGCGTTTCCACCAAAACTGCACGGCAATATCACTTCTCAAAGAGAAATATCACTGCATAAGCAATATCACTTCAGCGGAGCCGAAATATAACTCACTATGTCCTTCCGAGCGTAGCGAGTGCGGCTTGTGCATTTCCTCTTGGGGACGGGGACAAAAGCGGAAATCATTTCCGCTTTAATCCCCGTCCCCAAGAGGAAATCGAAGAAAATAGTCCACTGTTCATAGGAGTATTAAAAAATAATTCTTGTTGTGATAGATGTATAAAACTGTTTTCATCCCTGTCCCCAAGCGGAAATGAAAACTATATCGTTTCAGTAATATTGCTATGCTGTTTTTATCGTGTACGGGTGCTCCGTCCCCAAGCCGCACTTTTCGTTCAAATTGCAAAACTTCAAACTAAAAACCACACTATGCAGGCGGTGTTGCTATATAGCGACTTCGTCTGCATATATCATGCTTGCGAAGCAAGTATATCATATTGCGTTAGCAATATATCATACGCGACAAAGTCGCGTATATCATTAAAAAGCAGTCCTCATGGAGTGCTTTTTCACATGGTGCCGTCCCCGAAGATTGCTACGTCGCTTTACTCCTCGCAATGACAACAAAAAAAGCACTCCGATTGGAGTGCTTTTTTATGTTGTTAATTCAGTTCTTATTTTGCATCTTTAACGCCTTGTTCGGTGCCGTAGAACACGATTTTACCGCTTCTTTCACAGACGACTTTCATGCCAATTCCGCTTCCGGTGACTGCATTTTTTTCAAATTCTTTTGCGTCGTCGGTGTTTTTGAATTTAACGACGGATACGTATTCGGTCAAACCTTTGCTTGCAGAAACGATCCATTCAACGTCTGCATCCGCTTCTTCGTCTGCTTCGTCGCCTTCAATCACAACTACTTCATAACCGGCTTTATCGAGTTTCTTTTGGTAGCTGTCTGCATTACATGCAACGAGAACTACGCCAAGGATTGCGATGATTGCTACGATAGCAATAATGCTAATAACTTTCTTGTTCATAATGAACCTCCCATATTTTGTATAGCACCATTATATTATCAATTAGTTAATTTGTCAATAATCATTTTAATCTTTCATTAAGGTTAGACGCCGTAAAACGCCCACACCAATCCGTATCCTACGGACACTGCGACAAGGGTAAACGGCACGCTTATTTTCATAAACTGCGACGTCTTGACTTCTATCCCTTCCTTGCGCAGAATACCGAGTGCGGTGACGTTTGCGCTTGCGCCTATTGGCGTTAGGTTGCCGCCAAGCGTTGCGCCCGTCAACAAGCCAAAATACAGCACGTAAGGAGATACGCCCATTGTTACGGACATTCCTGCAACCACGGGCAACATCGTCGCAACGTAAGGTATATTGTCCACGAATGCGGATATAAGCACGCTACCCCAAACGAGCAGACTATAAAGCGCAAACACGTTGTTATTGCTTGCTCTGACGAGTATTCTTGCAAGGTCGTCTATGATACCCACTTCCGTGACCGCTCCGATGACAAGGAAAAGCCCTGTGAGAAGCAATATCGTTTGCAAATCGATATCTTTGAGCGTGGGGATAATCGCCTTTATATCTTTCTTTCTGATGCAGTTGTAGACGATTCCGACAACCATAAGTCCCATACAGATGATACCTTGGGTTACGGACGGTTTGTTTTCGATGAAAGACGTCGCTATGAGCAACACGAGCATTGCAATGAGCAGGAAACTCGGAAAGAAATCCTTGACTTCCGTCCTATCCGTGTGCTCGATGGTTTGTTTTTCCTTTCTGAAAGCGATGAGAAGGACGATAGTCGCCGCCAATGCGCCGATTTGAACAATCCAAAACAGTCCCGGTTCACCTTGGAATACGAAGAAATCGAGAAAGTTCATATCCGCATAACCGCCGAGCATAATGGACGTGGTGTCCCCGACGAGAGTCGCCGCGCCTTGTAGGTTGGATGCGATAGCAATTGCAATGATACTGGGGGCGGGTGATATATCGAGTTTCTTCGCAATACCAAGCGCGATAGGCGCAACCATAAGCACCGTCGCCACGTTGTCTACGAATGCGGATATAAGCCCCGCAAACAACGATAACACGACGATTGCCCACTTCACGTTGGGCATTTTGGAAATGAGCAAGTCCGCCAGCAATGCGGGCATTTTGGACTCTATAAACAACGATACGATGCCCATAGTGCCTGCAATCATCATCAATACGTTCCATTCAATGGTAACGCCGATTTTGTTCCACGGCAGCGCACCTGCGCAAAGTAGAATAAAGCCTGCAATAAGTGCAACGTACGATCTCCACTTCGGCAAAGCGAGCAAAAGCACGTACATCACGAGAAAAATAACTAGAGTTGCGATTTTTATGGCGCTCATAGATCTCTCCTTATATCCATAAAAAAAGGCCTTCAACCGAAAACGATTGAAAGTCTTGTACCCGAGTATCGGTTCACTCCGCCGGGGAAAACCCGTATTGACGGCAAGAGTGACAGAACTACTCCCTTTCGATAGAATATATTACCAAATCTAACAAACAATGTCAATATTTGCGCCGTTTTTAATGAAAGATAATAATAAAAGCACTTACTATGAGTGCGTGTTCTTATATAATAACAAATAGTGCCTTAAACTAAAAAAGGCAAAGAAAAAACCACTCATTTGAGTGGTTCTTTCTTTTGGAAACCGGCATTGACATATCCTCCCGGGCCGTGTCCAGCCAAGTACTTTCTGCGCGGATGAGCTTAACTTCTGTGTTCGGTATGGGAACAGGTGGGACCTCATCGCTTCTAACACCGGTTATGGTTGAATATCGTTTCAATGTACGAAACGCACATTCACAACTGCATAGGAACAGAGTTTTTGCTAAATTTATTAGACCTTGAAAATTGTATTTGATTGAAGCCCTCGGACTATTAGTATCGGTAAGCTGAAAGCATTACTGCTCTTACACACCCGACCTATCAACCTTGTGGTCTACAAGGGTCCTTACTCAGATTTCTCTTTAGGGATATCTTATCTCGAGGCTGGTTTCACGCTTAGATGCTTTCAGCGTTTATCCAATCCGTACGTCGCTACCCTGCTATGCCGTTGGCACGACAACAGGTGCACAATAGGTACGTCCATCCCGGTCCTCTCGTACTAGGGACAGAGCCTCTCAAATATCCTACGCCCACGATGGATAGGGACCGAACTGTCTCACGACGTTCTGAACCCAGCTCGCGTGCCACTTTAATCGGCGAACAGCCGAACCCTTGGGACCGACTACAGCCCCAGGATGTGACGAGCCGACATCGAGGTGCCAAACCTCCCCGTCGA
>CAZJZV010000016.1:13768-33769 GCA_964550635.1 uncultured Bacteroidaceae bacterium | reverse complement strand
CAAGATGTAATGGTAAATTTGTTAAAAAACAATAATTGCGATTGTAACTACATTAGCAAAATTTGAAATCACTTCAAAATATCCGCTAAAACTATTAGGAAAGCTCGAAAATATTAACTATTCAAAATAAAACAATGGAAAAAGTTTTGGAATACGAATCCAAAATAAAAGAATTAGAGCAACGTTTAAAATCGTTGGACGCAATGAAAAGTAATATCATAAATTCATTTATTAACCAGACTACATAAAGAATTAATGTTATATAAAAATGGAAAAGCATTAGGACAACAAGCACACTGCCTGTTTTATGAGAGTATGTACGTTTTATCGGCTATACGCAATTAGTGATGCACAGAAAATTATGAGGTCATTTGTGTTATTAGAGTAAAATTAAACAAGTTGGATATAAGTTTTAAGAATGAATTGAAAAACGAACTCAAAGGAGTTCGTTTTTTGATTTTGATTTGGTTATGGTTTGGGTGGGATTGGTGGCGTTGCAATGCGGTATTTGTTAGGTTGATTGAGGGCGCCTTTTACCTAAGGCAATAATAGATAGTGCTTTATTGTATGAATTGAAAGAACAGAGTGGGCGAACGTGAGATGTTTGGGAGAGGTGGGTGTATCCGCAGAAGTTCAAGGTACACGAAACGTGTATATGTGGTTGGTGGATGGGAAAAGTGATAGGGATTGGAGAAAGGGTACAGTGCAGGAAAGGATAGGGAGTTTATTGGATGGTAGGCGGAGTTTTGGGGTGGAATGAGGGTTGAAAATAGGAGTTTTTGGGTGGAATGGGAAGGGAATTGGGAAATTATAGAGTGGAGTGTTGGGGTAGGGTGATTTGGATAAGTACACTAAACGTGTTTATTTTGGGTGATGAGTTGGATGCTGTGGTACACAAAACGTGTTGTTGAGCGGGAAGAAAATTGGAAATCGGTGGGGTGCGGGGGTGAATGTGTGCTCATTCGATTGCATTGAATGGTAAAAAGTGCTATAATCATTAAGAATAAAATTATGCGTGCGCAGGCACGTTTATAAGGAGATTTCTGTATATGGCAAAAAAGACTGTACGCGACATCGACGTAAAAGGTAAAAAATGTTTGGTCCGTTGTGATTTCAACGTCCCTATGCAAGACGGCGTCATCACCGACGAAAACCGTATCAACGGCGCACTTCCTACCATTCAATACTTGGTTGACAACGGCGCAAAAGTGATTCTTTGCTCTCACCTTGGCAAGCCTCACAATATCTTTACTCCCGGTTTCGGTCTTACGAAGAAAGAAAAGAAAGCCGTCGACGCTCTTCCCGAAGGCGAAAGAGAAGCGGCAAAAGCAGAATATATTGCAAAAGCTCTCAAAAACGATCCCAAAAAGTTCTCTCTCAAACCCGTTGCGGATAGACTCGCTCAAATCTTCCCCGGAAAAGTTACGTTTGCAACCGATCTCGTAGGCGAAGACGCACACGCAAAAGTGGCGGCACTCGGCGACGGTGAAATCGTCCTTCTCGAAAACACTCGTTTCGACGCGGGCGAAGAAAAGAACAGTGAAGAACTTTGCCGTAAACTCGCGGACTTCTGCGACGTCTACGTGAACGACGCATTCGGCACCGCTCACAGAGCGCACGCAACCACCGCAGGTATCGTTCAATACGGTTTTGCAAAAGTCGCGGTAAGCGGTTTCCTTATCGAAAAGGAACTCAAATTCCTCGGCGCAGCGGTCGAAAATCCCGTCCGTCCTTTCCTTGCAATCCTTGGCGGTGCGAAGGTTAGCGACAAAATCGGCGTAATCGAAAATCTCATCAACAAGTGCGACGCAATCATCATCGGTGGCGGTATGTCCTACACCTTCCTTAAAGCCCAAGGCTTTAGCATCGGTAACAGCCTTCTCGAAGAAGACAAAATCGAACTCGCAAAAGAACTCATGGCAAAAGCGGAAGCAAAGGGCGTGAAACTCTATCTCCCCGTTGACAACACTATCGCGGACGCTTTCTCCAACGATGCAAATATAAGCCACACCAAAGGCGACGGAATTCCCGACGGTTGGCAAGGTCTCGATATCGGTCCCCGCACCATCGAACTCTTCTCGAATGCAATCAAATCCGCAAAGACGGTCGTTTGGAACGGACCTATGGGCGTTTTCGAAATGGAAAACTTCGCAGTCGGCACCAAGGCAATCGCATCCGCACTCGCATCCATCGACGCAACCACTATCATCGGCGGTGGCGATAGCGCGGCGGCAGTCGCAACTCTCGGCTACGCGGACAAGATGTCCCATATCTCTACCGGTGGCGGTGCTTCCCTTGAATTCTTGGAAGGCAAAGTCCTCCCCGGTATCGCATGCCTCAACGACAAAGACTAATAAAATAATTCGCGCTTAACGCACGACTATATAAAGGAGAAAAAATTATGGCAAGAAAACCTATCATAGCAGGCAACTGGAAAATGAACAACACCATCGCGGATACGAAGGCACTCATCACCGACCTTATCCCCCTTGTTAAGGACGCAAAATGCGACGTCGTCATCTGCACCCCCTACACCGACCTTGCAACCGCAGTCGAAATGACCAAAGGCACCAATATCAAAGTCGGCGCAGAAAACGTGCACTGGGCGGAAAAAGGTGCGTTCACCGGCGAAATCAGCGCGAATATGCTCGTCGAACTCGGCGTTGAATACGTCATCATCGGACACAGCGAACGTCGTCAATACTTCGGTGAAACCGACGCAACCGTGAACGGCAGAGTTAAAGCGGCTCTCGCGGCAGGTCTCAAACCCATCATCTGCGTTGGCGAAACCCTTGAACAACGTGAGAAGAACCGCACGAAATCCGTCGTCAAAAAACAAGTCAACGGCGCATTCGAAGGCATCTCCGAAGACGAACTCAAAAACATCGTCATCGCATACGAACCCGTTTGGGCAATCGGCACCGGCAAGACTGCAACCGCAGAACAAGCAGAAGAAACCATCAAGAACATTCGTAGCATGGTCGCAAAACTCTACGGCAGAAAACTCGCAAACAAACTCCGCATCCAATACGGCGGCAGCATGAATCCCAAGAACGTTGCGGAACTCATGGCACAACCCGACATCGACGGCGGTCTTATCGGCGGAGCATCCTTGAAGGCAGTCGATTTCAGCCAAGTCGTGAACTTCTAAAACCGCGCAATCGGAAATCTGATAAAGATAACCGTATTCGCAAAAACAATATTTTAACAATCAAAAACACGATGATAAACGTGCCGTTCTGCAATTTGCAAACGAACGGCACGTTTGTAGTCGCATTATAATTTAAGGTATAATATGAGAGAAATCGTTCTTGTTGTTATGGACGGTATCGGTCAGTCCAAGACCGGTCTTGGCGATGCCGTTACTCTTGCAAACACCCCTACGCTCGACAAACTTTTGTCCACCTGTCCTCATACCTATATCAAGGCGCACGGCACCGCCGTTGGCCTTCCTTCGGACGATGATATGGGCAATAGCGAAGTCGGTCACAACGCTCTCGGTTGCGGTCAGGTCTACTCGCAGGGCGCAAAACTCGTCGAAGAGGCTATCGAAAGCGGAGATATTTTCAACTCGTCCGCTTGGGTAACCCTCAAGGATAACTGCTTGAAATCGGGCGGTGCTATGCACTTCATCGGTCTGCTTTCGGACGGAAACGTACATAGCAATATCGCACACCTTATCGCTCTCATCAAGGGCGCAAAAACGGCGGGTATCAAGACGGTCAGAGTGCACGCTCTTCTCGACGGTAGGGACGTCCCCGCGACTTCCGCTCTCGTCTACGTCGAACAACTCGAAACCGCTATGGCGGAACTCAACGACGGTGATTTCGACGCGCGTATCGCGTCGGGTGGCGGTAGAATGAAAATCACCATGGACAGATATTTCGCAAATTGGGATATGGTCCGCGACGGTTTCTATACGCACGTCTACGGTGAGGGCAGATGTTTTGAAAGCGCAACTGCCGCTATCGAAACTTTCCGCGCAGAAAACCCCGGCGTCATCGATCAGGATCTCCCCGCATTCGTCGTCAAAGAAAAAGATCAACCCGTCGGCGCAATGCATGACGGCGATAGCGTGATTTTGTTCAACTTCAGAGGGGACCGCGCTATCGAACTCTCTATGGCTTTCGACAACGCAGATTTCGATAAATTCGACAGAAAGAATATGCCCAAGGTGGAATACGCAGGTATGCTCCAATACGACGGCGACCTCAAACTCCCCGAAAAATTCCTTGTCGAACCCCCCAAAATCAAATATACGCTTTCGGAATTTTGCGTCAATCACAATATCCCGTCCTACGCCGTGTCCGAAACGCAAAAGTACGGTCACGTCACGTATTTCTGGAACGGTAACCGCAGTGAAAAATTCAGCGATACTCTCGAAACTTGGGAAGAAATCCCCAGCGATAAGGTGTCTTTCGACGAGCGTCCTTGGATGAAATCCGCCGAAGTCACAGATAAGGTCATCGACGCTATCGAAAGCGGTAAATACGGCTTCATCCGTTGCAATTACCCCAACGGCGATATGGTCGGTCATACCGGTAGTCTTGACGCAACGATCGTCGGCGTCGAAGCAGTGGATCTCGGGCTTGCAAGACTCCTTCCCGTCATCGACAAGACAAACGCAATTCTCGTCGTCACCGCCGACCACGGCAACGCGGACGAAATGCTCGAAAAGAACAAGAAAGGCAAAATCGCAGTGCGTACCGCGCACTCCTTGAACCCCGTTCCGTTCATCGTCTACAATGCGGACGTCGAAATCGCGGACGGAGAATTCGGGCTTTCGGGCGTAGCGGCAACCGTCGCAAAACTGATGGGCTTTGAACCCGACGAACATTGGGATAAAGCAATCATCAAGTAATGATAAATCAGAAAAAGCACTGCAATTCGCAGTGCTTTTTTGATACGGTTTTCTTTTCATTGGATTCCCACGCTTTGCTCTGAATGACGGGCGGGGAATTATTCAATATCGGTGAGCCCCAAAAGGTAGTCGGTGGAAACTTCAAAATATTTTGCCAGACTGACGATATAACTCGCTTTCGGCTCGTTTATTTCTTGCTCCCAATAGATAACGGCGCGCTTGTCAACGCCGACCGCTTTCGCAACGGTCGCTTGACTGACGTGTTTTTCTAATCGTAATTCTTTTATTCTTTGTCCGATAACCATGGTTTTATTATATAGTCTGTGCGATTTTTTTCTTGACAAGTGAAGAAATCTCACCTATTATTAAATAAAACAAGGGGGAACCCCAAAGGAGAAACAACATGAAAAAAGTTATCAAAATTGTAGCAATTGTGTTAGCAATTTGTTCATTCGCACTCGTTTTCGTTGCGTGCGGGGACAAAAAAGACGGAAATAACGATACCGTCAATAATCTGCCGAAAGTCGAACTCAATGACGATATGACTTTGGAAGAAATCAAAGAAGCGCTTAAAGACGTGAGAAATTATTCATTCTCTTATCATTGGGGAGATGACGTAAACTTGGAATTCCGTTGCAGCGACAACGGCTTTATTCAAAAACATATAGGGGAATCAGATGGCGAAAATTATATTCAATCTATAGGTATATTTTATGAAGGGAATATAGGATATGACATGACTTATGAAAAATACGTTGACAAAGATGACGAGTTTTATGAATATTATGTCTTGGAGATAAACGAAGAATATAAAAACGACTTAAAGGAAGAAAGTGATTTCTTGCATCAATATTTAGATGATGACGAGTTAGTGTCTGCGCGAGTCGAAAATGGAAAGTTGTTTGTTGTCTTTGGAGATTATACGGTGACTTTCTATGATTTCAACAAAACTGTTATGAATCCTGAAGAACATTTCAAAGGATATAAAGATTTGGAAATCGGAGAATATTTCAAAGACTATGATAATAAATAATTTTAGTTGCGTTTTATAGCAAGATTAAAAAACACTCCGAGCGGAGTGTTTTTTGATTTGGTGCCTTTCCAGGAGATTCCCGCGCTTCGCTCGGAATGACATGCAGTGGGAGTTCTTTTTAGTTGAGTGTTCGGAATGGCGTAGGTTTTTCGTTATTCTTCGGTTTTTTTGTCTTTGGGGTTGGGAATAGGGCAGAAACATTTGTCGAGTTCGCCCCGTCTTTCAAGGACTTCGTATAGGTCGTCGGGAACGTTGTCGATGATTTG
The DNA here is from genome assembly GCA_964550635.1 of uncultured Bacteroidaceae bacterium. Classification (GTDB taxonomy): domain Bacteria; phylum Bacillota; class Clostridia; order Christensenellales; family CAG-917; genus RGIG4097. The sequence continues at coordinate 27,609 of CAZJZV010000016.1, read as the reverse complement.
CGGATTATGCGTGAAACATAAATATTCGCTTGATAAGTCTGCATTGCTTGCTTCTAAAAGAATTAAATCTTCTTCTTTGACCACCAATTCGACGTCATCGCAAGTCCACTCACCGTCTTCGTCTTGGTACAGTTTTCCGTCAAAGATAACGAGCCAACAACCGTCGATTTTTCGCGGATCCATGATGCACCCTTTGGCGCCTTTATGTAAGCCTTTCTCGGCATAATATTCGTTCTCTACGTTTAGAGCAACCCAATCGTATTCTTGCATATGTGCCTCCTATTTTTTAATATTACCGCCATAAGGCGTGACGTTTTTAATTATTCCTTCTGGGTAAACCATCCAAGCCGTTTTAAAAAATGCATATCCGTATGGTTCCTTTTTCGGAAGGTGCATAACTATTTCGATTCTTTGTCCGTAGTTATTTAATAATCCCAAGGAATAATTTCCGTTTGAATATGCTTCCAGTGCTTGCCGTTCATATTCGTTTTTGAGATATTCCACATCAATTTTACTATATCCCCACAAAGAAAACAATATAAATTTATCTGATTTTTCCGATAAAATGTAATCGCGAAGTTTTCTATCGTCACATTCTGCTTTAAGTAGGGACTTATTTGCGCTTTCTAAATAACAATGGCAGTTTGGGTGGTGTGGAATATCAGGGCACTTATTTTGAATAAAATAGCAGCCGTTTAAATTTAGGCAAATAGAACAATGTGAAGTATTGTTTTTTTCTGCATACAGTTTTTTCATTTCTATTGTTGTTGCCGAATCGGTGCCGGGGTGTATGATTTTTATCCAGTCTTCCATACACATTTTTTTTAAAAGTTTTCCTGCGTCTGATAAGTTCATATTAGACCTCCTTGTGAAGAATATAACCTATGAAAATGCGGGAAAGCAAGTTTTTATGACAAGCAATTGTATGTGGAAAACTGCGTATTTTTGCTCCGTCCCCAAGTCGCACTTTTTTAAGGTTTCCGTCCCCGGAGATTGCCGCCACGTCACAAGGCACTTTCGCAATGCCCTCTGCGATGGCTTTCTGTGCGCCGAGCCTTGCTCTTTTTTCCCCTTCTGCGAAAAACTATGCCTGTGCAAACATAGTGCGTAATCAAATTGCCGCAATATGCGGGCGGTGTCGCTACAAGCGACTGTCGGCTGCATATATCATACTTGCAAAGCAAGTATATCATATTGCGAAAGCAATATATCACACGCAACGGAGTTGCGTATATCATTAAAAAAGCACTGCGAGTTGCAGTGCTTTTTTTGTTTGGTTTCAGTCCCGCGCTTTGCTCGGAATGACGGGCAGGGGAGTGTTTTTTCTATTCCGCGAAGTCCGGTTCGGGGGGATTGAGTGCTAGGTTTTCTTCGGTGCGGAGTGCTTGTTCTTCGTCCTTTTTCTTGAACAGTTTCTTTATCGTTACAAGTGAGATGGGGAAGAATATCACGGTCGTGACAAACTCTGCGATAGGGAACGCTATCCAGAATCCGAGAAGTCCGAGATCGGTGTATCTCGACAGTACGAAACCTAGCGGGATGAGTATGCCGATTTGGCGGAGAAGGGATATGAGCATCGCTTTCACGCCTTGACCGACTGCGTTGAACATAGCGATCATTATGACGGATACCGCCGCGGTGATGAATGCTATCGAGCAGATGCGGAGCGCTTCGGAGCCGACCAAAATCTTGTTCGCGGAGTCCGGGGAGAATATCGCAAGGATATATTGGGGCATTGCGTGGAAGATTATCAGTCCGAATGTCATATAACCGAGAGCGATAAGCATTGACGTGAAGTAGGTTTTGTCGAAGCGTTTGCGGTTGTTTGCGCCGTAGTTGTAACCCATTATCGGCATACAACCTTGGTTCAGACCGAACACGGGCATGAACACGAAGGATTGCACTTTGAAGTAGATGCCGAACGCCCAGACCGCGTCTTTGAAACCGTTGAGTATGATATTGGAAATCATATACATGATCGAGCCGATTGCGCTGAGAACGATAGACGGCAGTCCGACTTTGATGATTTCGACGAGAATATCTTTCTTGATTCTGAAGCCTTTGGAGAAGAAAATTTTGACGTCGTAGTGGCTCTTCGCGATGACGACAAGGGGAACTGACATTGCGACGAATTGTCCGATGACCGTCGCTACCGCCGCGCCTACCGCGCCCATATCGCATTCGAGAATGAAGATAGGATCGAGAATGATATTCGTGACTGCGCCCGCAATTTGCGTGATCATAGGGATGATCATATTGCCCATGGATTGCAATATGCGGTTGAGCATGATTTCCACCATCATACCAAGGGAACAACAGGTGCAAATGGTGAGATAAAGGGTGCCCATTTCTTGAACTTTCGCCCAATCCGCACCGTCTTCGAGCTTGGCGGCGGCGCCCGTCGTGTAGGCGGAGATGAAGCCTTCGGAAACGAAGTAGCCTATCACCAAAAACACAAGTCCGCTGAGTATGGAAAGAAGAAGTCCCGTCTGTGCGGCATAGCTTGCGTCGACGTTTTTGCCTTCGCCGAGTTTTCGAGAGATGACCGAGCCCGTGCCTACGCCGAAACCGATTGCGAATGCGTTGACGAGAAGTTGCATAGGCATTGCGTAAGAGAGCGCGAGCACGCCGTTGGTCGCGTCATACATGCCGACGAAAACGCTATCAACGATATTGTAAAGCGCCTGAACGAGCATGGAGAAAATTGCCGGACCGCTCATGCGCAAAATAAGTTTTCCGATTGGTTCTTTTCCGAGTTTTAACGATTGTGATTCTGCCATAAAATTTATCCTGAATGAAAAAAAGTTCTAGTTGTTTTCGGGGGTGTTTATGCTCACGCTCGACACGTCGCTTGCACCGTCTAAAACGGGATTGAGCGGGGCGGGGGGAAGGGTGTCGTCCTTGCGGTAACTCGCTTTCAAAATTATGGGTGTGAGCAAGGAAGTGAGTATGATAAGAATGATGATGAAGGGCATAATATCCGAACTGACCATACCCGCCGAAACGCCCTTTTGAGCGCAGACGAGAACGACTTCCGCTCTCACCATCATACCCACGCCGACGCGCATAGAGTCCTTCAAAGAATACTTGCAAATGAGTGCGCCGAGACCGCAACCGATGATCTTTCCGAGAATGCCCGCAAGTATGAACGCAAAACCAAAACCGACCATTCTACCGTCAATTCCGCTAAATGAAGTCTGGATTCCGATATTTGCGAAGAAAACGGGCGCGAAAATCATATAGTTGCTCGTTTCGATTTTTTGGTCCACGTAATGCTTCTCGCCGATGTTGGAAAGGATGAGTCCCGCGACGTATGCGCCGGTGATGTCCGCCACTCCGAACCAGTGTTCCGCCGCCCATGCGTAGAAGAAGCACATTGCGAAACAGAAGATAGGTATTCTTCTTGTGTGGGGGTATTTTTTGGACACCCATTTAAGCCCTGCGTCGAGCACGAAACCGACCGCGATAGCCGCCGCAAAGAATGCGATCATCATGCCTATCGTCTTGCCGATTTCACCCGCCGAGCCGCTGCTTTCAAGACTGATGAAAAGGGACAAGAGAATGACGCCGATTATGTCGTCGAGAATGGCGGCAGACACGATCGAAGTGCCGACTTTCGTGTTGAGTTTGCCAAGCTCTTTCAAAGCGGCAACCGTGATGCTGACGGAAGTCGCCGCAAGTATGGTGCCGTAGAACAAGTTGCAAAGAAGGGTGTGTGTGTCGAGATTTGAAAATCCGCCGTTGAAAAGGCACGCCACGATGAAACCGAATCCCAAGGGGAAGATTACTCCGAGAGAAGTGATGACGATAGAGGGTATGCCCGTGGATTTGAATTGTTTGAGGTCTGTTTCGATACCCGCGGAAAACATTATCAAAATGACGCCGATTTTCGCAAGGAAGGAAAGCCCTTCCATAGTGAAGGGGGTGAGAATTTTTTGGTCGGGTATAAGTTTAATAAGCCCGATGAGTATGCCTGCGACCAACATACCTATAACAGCGGGCAGTCCGATTTTTTTGCAACCCATCGACAACAACTTCGAGAGAAGAAGTATCATTGCAAGCGGAAGAAGAATTTCGTATTCCATATATAGCCTTTGCGATAAACGCAGAATTTAATCTTTCTTTTTGAAACTCTTTATACTCTTTCTAGATGAAATAGTCAAGCGTACTGCACTCTTTGCGAAATAAATCTATGGTTTATCGTCGAGAATGCCCTTTGCGCGCGGTTATTACCTCTAAATATGGTTAGAAAGTTAAATATATCAAATATAACGTTGACACATTGGTACCTTCGTGGTAAAATGGTACAAGATATTGTATTATATGCGCACGCGTATAATCGCTAAAATCGAATGATAATATGAACGTAGACGTGATTTCAAACTTAACAAGCACCATTGTCGGTGTGGCAAGCACAATCATCGTGCTCGCCGTTTTGTCCGTGGTCGGCATTATCGTCAAAAACTTGCCGACGGGGATTCGTCGTGTGATTTCGGCGGTGTTTGCGCTCATGTTTGTGGCAACCTTTTTGACGGGCGTCGTCTGGCAGGCGTTGTACGTCCTGACTTCCCGCTCTATGCTTTACGCCGTATTGACGTTGAAATTCGTCAGCGTATCGGCGGTTTTCGGCTTTATTCTCTTCTCGGCGGAAAGAGTGCGTTGCGTGCTTGTCAAGGGCAGACTGTTTTTGAACTACCTGTTCTTCGACAAAGGTTCGTATTCGGGCTTCGCAAAAGAGAAGAAATCCTCGTCGTCATCCTTTGAACTCAAAGTTTCGTCAGTGCTACTGCAATGATATTTTTGTTTCTCGTCGGAGAACACTTTTCGCGACTAGGTCGCAAATAAAATAATCAGGAGAAAAACGTTATGCTTAAAATAGACCATTTGACAAAGAAATATCCCAAGAGCGACAGACTTGCTGTCGACGATATTAGTATCGAACTTCAACCCGGTGAAATCTTCGGTTTTCTCGGACAAAACGGCGCGGGCAAATCCACGACCATAAAGTGCTTGACGGGCATCCTTCCCTTCGACGGTGGTACGATCGAAATCTGCGGTCACGACATCCAAAAGGATCCTATCGCGGCAAAGATGGATATGGGCTACGTTCCCGACAACCACTCCGTCTACGAGAAACTCACGGGCAGAGAATACGTGGACTACGTTGCAGACCTTTACAAAGTTTCTCTCGCGGACAGAACGGAAAGATTTGAACGTTATATCGATCTTTTCAAACTTCGCTACGCCGCGGACAGACAAATCAAAGCGTATTCACACGGCATGAAACAAAAGATTTGTATCATCGCCGCTCTCATTCACGAGCCTAAACTCTGGGTGCTTGACGAACCTATGATGGGCTTGGACCCCCAATCCACCGCGGAAATCATCGCACATATGCGTGAACACTGCGCGAAGGGCAACACCGTATTTTTCAGTTCTCACAACCTTGACCTTGTCAAGAAGCTTTGCGATAGAGTAGCGGTCATCAACGAAGGCAAACTCATCGATATGTTCGATCTCAAAAACAACGAACAAAACAAGGCGAACCTCGAAGAAAGATTCTTCAAGATCACCGGCACTTACGAAAAACGTTTGTTTGAAGACTACGCGGCACAAGAAAGCGCGGATATGCGCCCCGATATGCCCGTAGAAAACGATACCGTCGAAACGGAGGATCAGGACTGATGAAACAATCCATTTCTTGGCAAAGCGTCAAAACGCTATTCCGCCTCGACCTTCGTTCTCGCTACGGAACGAGCACGGAGATGACTCCGAAAGATAAGGCGATGAAAGTCGTCAACATATCTTTCGCACTCGTCGTCTACGCTCTTCTCGTCGCAGGTATCTATTTCCTGACGAGAATGTTCGTCGTGCGTTCGGGACTCAGAATTGAATTTCTCGTGCTTATCACCCTGCTCACCATGGGCATCGAAACAATCGTGGCTATCGCGACCGTCGTCAAAAACCTATATATGAACGGCGACAACGAATTATTGTTGCGATTCCCCGTGAACGGCGCCGAAATTCTCATCGCAAAATCAATCTACTGCGCACTTCACAACTTCGTAGTGTGCGTGTTGTTCACCCTTCCTTTCTACGTCGTATTTGGCGTGGTGACGGAAGCCGCCGTCGGATATTATTTTGCCGCGATCGGTATGATAATCTTCTCGACGATGTTCCCGTTCTTCGTCGCAAACCTCGTTGCAATTCCCGCAATGAAGTTCGTCAATGCGATCAAGAACCAATTCTTGCTCATTCTCATCTTCATCATCATCGTGATATGCGGATGTTTCGTGCTTTATATGGAAGCGTTGTCGAGCGTTCTCACCTATCTCTCGGACAACAACGCAAGCCTGTTCACCGACCCCGTCATCCAAGCGAAACTCACGAACTTTGCAACGCACGCCTATCCTTTCAACTGGTATGCTTACGTTCTCAACGGCAAAGTCGCGGGCGGACTTACCGCAAAAGATTTGGGACTTTCATTCCTTTGGATATTCCTTGTCAACGCGGTGCTTGGCGTGGGCGCGTACTTCGTCACCACGAAGTTCTACTATGGCACGATTTTGAGAGGTATCGAAACTGAAAAGGTCACCTTCCAAAAGAAGAACCAAAAGAACAAAAAACGCTCGGTATTCGGGACGTTGTTCCACAGGGAATTTTTCCTTATCTTCAGAAGTTTCAACTACAGTTTCCAATATCTTGCTATGGCGTGCGCGGCACCCGTTATGGTCTACTATTGCAACGAACTCGCCGCTTCCATGGGCAAAAAGAGCGTCGGCGCGACGATAGTCCCCGGTCTTACGCTTCTTGTTATCATCATATTCGTCACCATAATCGTATCCTTCGCCTCGACGACGATTTCGAGAGAAGGCAACGTGTTTTATCATACGAAGGTTATCCCCGTCAGCTACACCAATCAAATCTTGGTCAAACTCTTCCTTTACGCAATGGTCGGCACGATTTCGGTCGCACTGTCCTGCCTTGTCGTAGGGTTGACTTTCGGCTCGGATAAGTGGGGGAACGTGCTGTCGCCTTTGGACGTAGGGGCTATCTTCGGCATATCCGAAATGGTCGTGCTTGCACAGACTTGCTTGTCTATGTGGGCGGACATCAAGTCCCCGACCTTCAACGTATCGGGTGACGGTGAACTCGTCAGTGCGAACAAAAACGTTGCTCTCGCACTCTTCACGGGTATCATCACCGCAGTCGTATACGGCGTGTTTGCGATGATATTCAGTTTCGGATTTACGATTGGTGACTCCGGTTTCGTGATGACGCCGTCCGCAGTCTACGGCATACTTGCAGGTGTGTCGGGCGCGGTGCTTATCGCAAGCGTATGCTTGTTGTTCGTCAATCTCGAAAAACGCTATCTCAAGATAGTGCCTTAATGGAGAAAAAGAATGAAAAAGATAATGATTGGCATTTTGATAATCATCCCGGTGATTATCCTTGCCGCCGTTTCTCTTGTGTCCGTGGTGGTTTCCACCCGAGCGCATATAGGCGTTGAAGAGATTTCGTTTGACAAAAGCGTGCTCGAAATCGCATTCAACGAAAATATCTACGATATCAACGACTTCTTGACGGTCACCATTCTTCCCGACAGAGCGTCGGATAAGACTTGCACGTGGGAAATCAGCAACGTCAGTTGTTTCGACGACGTCTACCGTCAGGAATACGAGTACTATCTCGAACATAAGGACGACGAAAACGCAAGCGTGAAAGAAGTCCTTCCCCCCGTCACTCTCGTGGACGCATACGGAAGTGCGGTGGACGAGAATACGACCGGACTCTTCAAAGTCAATTCGGGTTGCGCATTCGTGATTAGCGGTATGGCGGAAACCTACACCGCAAGTTGCACCGTGAGCGTCGTGGACGACGTGTTGAAAGCGGTGGAAGTCAAAGGCGCGAGTAGTTTGAGCGAAAGCAAAAACGCACTTCTTTCCATATTCGTGTCCCCCGTGGGCGCAACGTATGAAAGAGTGGAATGGATTTCATACGATGAAAACGTTTTGACGATTGACGAAAACGGCGCGGTCAACGCTCTCAAAGCGGGCAGTGCAAACGTAGTCGCAAGAGTGTATACCTCCGACAACGAATACGTTGAAAGCGCACCTTATGAAATCAACGTCGCGAAAAACGTGACTTTGCTCGGCACTGACGTGTCCGCTCACGAAAGACGTATCGCACTCTCTGCATTCGGTGTGAATGCAAGCGAAATCATCAATACGGTCAACTGCACGATTGACGGAGAATTTATCGTCATCGCAGACGACAAGACCGAAGCGAATTTTGAAACCGCAAACGGCGTTTGCACCGTCACCGTCACGGACGGCGTGCAAATCAAAAATAAAAATCTCTACGCATACGACGACGAGAGAGAAAGTTTCGTGTTTTCAGTCGGCGACAAACTCGCACTTCAAGCGGTTTGGAAGAGTGCTTTCAAGTCGGATGAAATCGTCGCAAGTTGGGCGGTTGACGACAGTGAAATCGCAACCGTGGATAGTAACGGCGTACTTTCCGCGCTGAAAGACGGTGTCGTCAAAGTCACCGTAACCGTCGGCGACAGTAGCGACGAAATCGAAATCATGGTCAGAAGCAAGGTCGCAACCGTCATTCTTGACAAGACGAAAGACGAATTCAAGGAAATCGGGCTTGCGCTCGAATACGTGATTCCGACTTTGAGATATTCGGACGTGTCCGCAGGCACTCTGACTGCAAACTATATCGACGTCGAACTTGCATTCCCCACTCCCACGACGGACAAGGAATTATTCTACGACGCGTTCACGTTCACTCTGCTTGAAAACGGCGAAGTCAGCGACAAAGGCTATTTTGACGGCAATCGTCTTTTCTTCAATCACGATAAAGTGACCGAAAAGACCGAACTCACCGTCAAAGTCAGTGCGAAATATCCAAGATACGAAGGAAGCAAGTTGACAACCGATAGCGTGAATATCAAGGTCGTGAACGGCGTTGCAATCGACAGCTACGCGGCACTTCGCAAAACCGCGGACGCAAGACAGAATAATATGGTTCTTGTGAAAAACGTCACTCTCTACGACGTGCCCGAAGGACAGTTTGACGGCGACTCGTCGAAGTGCGTGTACAAAAAACAAGAATCATCTCAACTTCACCTTTATAAGAGTTTATACGGTAACGGCTATATCTTCTCCGCAGAAAGCGGACAACTCACTTGTAATATGAGTGCCCTTGCTTACGTCAAAGGAAACGACGTGCTTATCTCGAACGTAATCATGCGTGCAAACAGAACGGTCAAGGACATCATCACCGCTGAAGATACCGAAGGTTTGAAAGGCGTTTGCGTTTTGGCGGGGCCATTGGACAATGGCGAATATACGGGTGATAGAGATAGTTTCGGCAATGATAAGTTTGTTCGAGGAAACCGCAGTGAGTACTGCATTTTCGAGAATGCGGACGTGCTTTATAAAGCTTTCGTTTGTGAAACTTATCTCAATGGATGTATCTTCAGAAATTCTTGTAACGTTGGTATTTATACACGTGCTTGGGCGGTATATTCCTATGCGGCAATGTATACTCATCTCACCATGGAAAACTGCGTTATGTCCAACCTTACCGGACTAAGTCTTAACCTTGACTTCAATAAGTATTCCGCACAAGGTGAAGCGCATAGAGATCAGTTGATTGCAGAGGGTAGAGTCACCACCTTCACTCAAAAAGGTTTTCTTGACATCTACAACTGGCAACCTGTCAGCACGATGAAATTCTTGCCCGACACCGCAATCGGTACGGGTTCGACGGAAATCGCGCTTGCGCAGATGATAAACGCACTTCTTCGTGAGAAAATCACGGATAAGTCTCTTGACAATTTCCGCTATTCGTACAACCGCGAAGAGTATTTCCATCTCGGTTTTATGAGTACGGGCATGCTCGATAAGTCCTGTTTGTCTGGCTCGATACAAGACAAACGCCTCACCACTTTCACGAGCGATATGGTGTCGGGCATCGGTGATTTGGTTGAGAATACGTGCTACTTCTTCGTCTACGACAACAAGACCGAAGATATAACGCCCGCTTCGACTTACACCGTCAACAAGAAACTTATCAACAGACTTCACGGAGTAGGAGTTGAATACGGCGAGTCCGTGTCCTTCGACTTCAACAAATAAGGATAGGATTGGCTAGCGATAGAGCAGAGATTCTCCGCCCGCGTTTAGCAAACAAAGATAATTATGAAAAAACTTATGGTGGGAATATTGGTTATTATTCCCGTAGTAATTGTAGCAGTCGTGGCGGCGGTTAGCGTTTTCGTTTCCGTCCGCGCATATATCGGCGTCGAACAAGTGATTATGTCCGAAGAGAATATCGAAATCGGTATGACGACGGACGTAGTCGACTTGAATGACTACCTGTCCGTCACCGTCCTGCCCGAAAAAGCAAACGATAAAACGCTTGAATGGGTGATCGAAGACTTGGTTTGCCTTGACGACGAGTACACCGAAAACTACGAGCAAGGTTTCGTCACGGAGCCTGCCGCAGTTGTGGTGGACGATAACGCAGGCAAAATCGCAATCAACACCTATTGTCACTTCTACGTGAAGGTGTCCGCGGACGGCGTGTCCGATAGATGCTTCGTCTACGTGGTTGACAACGAAGTCAAAAAAGTGACGATAAAGGCAAAAACAAATCTCATCGTCGGGGGAGTCGCACTTGCAGAAGCGGTCTATACCCCCATTGAAAGCGTTGCGGACGGCGCGGTTTGGTCGTCAAGCGACGAAAACGTTGTGAAAATCGACGAAAACGGTGTGATTTCCGCAGTCGGAGTCGGCACGGCAACAATCAGTCATAGCGTTGATACCGCAAACGGAAACGTGTCCGCAAGCGTAGAAATCACCGTTGCAAGCGGTGCGACGAAATTCGGCAAATCGTTCTACTCCCACGTGAGCGAAATCCCGCTTGCAAGTCTCGGACTTGAAGAAAGCGATATATCCGCTCTCCAAAACTGCACCATAGCAGACGGAAAAATCGTCGTGAATAGCGGTGCAAACGCAAGTTTCACCGTAGGTGAAGAGATTGTATCCATATTCACCTGCTCGGAAAAGGATATCGAAATCGAAAACGCAAAACTCTTCGGTTACGACGCGAGCAAAGACGATTCTTTCACCTTGACGACGGGCGCAACACTCTATCTCAAAGCAAAGTATAGCAGTGTGTTTGCAGTCGGTGCGCCGTCTGTCTCTTGGTCGTCCGACGACGAAAAGGTCGCAAAAGTCGATGAAAACGGCGTTGTTACCACTATCGGAAAAGGGTATGCTACCTTGACCGCTACTTCTCCTGACGGTACGGCAAGCATTCTCGTCCGCGTGGAAGACAAAGTGTCTGTCCTTGCTATCGACCGCAGTAACAGTGCGTTTGAAGTGGGTATCGGCAGAGAAACCGTGTTCGCTTCCGAAAAGTACGTCAAACCGAAGGATTTAGGCGACTACTCGACCACGAACAACTCGTTTGCAATCAACTTCCTGCGTCCTATCGCGCCCGAAGACCCCACAGAAGCCAAGGAATTTTATTCCGCATTCAACTTCGAGGTCTACGAAAACGGTGAGATAACGGACAAAGCGTACTTTGTGGATAACGTGCTCTTCTTCAACAAGGATAAAATCGCCTATGAAGAGAATGTTTTGACCGTCGTCGTCAGTGCGAAACATCCTCAATATAGCACCGCGGAGTACACCACTCACACCTTCGACGTCAAAGTCACGTCGGGTATCGCGGCTCGCTCGTGGGCGGAACTCAAAAAGGCGTCCAACGAACAACGCGCTATCTCCTTTGAAGACGATATTATCTTCATGGACGACAGAAACGGCAAGTACGAGAATTGGAGAGACGTCGGCATATTCGCCTACAAGGACATCTACGGAAACGGCAAGTCTTATTCCGCGGAATTCCAACAGGTCGGCAAAAACGACGAGCTTATTCTCATCGTCGAGAGCAACGTGACGGTGTCAAATCTCATCGTCCGTCCCAATAGCGCACAAGAAGAAATCACTTCCGCAGGCGACACGAAAGGCTTGCAGGGCAGAGGTATCAATATCTATCAACTCGGCAGTGGCAATTCCAATCACCACGAGAATATCAAGATTGAATATTGCATCATCGAAAACTGCTCTATGGCTATCGTCTGCGACAACGCGGACTTCCTTGTCAACGGCTCTATCATCAGAAACTGCTGTCTGACGGGTATATATGCCGGCACCGAAGCGGACGAAACGGGCGTGTGCTATTCGCGTATCACTCTCCGCAACTGCGTCATGTCAAACCTTGTCGGCACAGGCTCGACCGTCTATTACGGCAATTATAGCAACGGCTCGAACGAGTACAACACTCCCGAAATGGCAGAGAAACACGTCGCGGAAGGCAAGAATAGTTCAATCAAACAAGAAGGCTTCCTTGACATCTACAACTGGCAACCCCTCGAAGCACTCGAACTTCTCAGCGACTACGACAACGCAATGTTCTCGGTCATCAATGCGTATGCAAGAGAACACTTGCTCGGCAACAAGTCCTTTATGGACACGTGGTCGGTCAGTCACGAAAGAGCGCCGTACTTCCACTTGGGCTTCATATCCGCAGGGGTAGGCGAAGATTCATATCTCGAATACACCTTGGAAGACGAGAGAATACAAATGGTGAAATCGAACACCATTCTCAACCTGCCCATACATCTTGACGCACTCTTGTTCAGTTACGGTCAAACCTACGGTGACATCTCGCCGAGTAGCACCTACAAGGTGAACAACAAACTCATCGCAAGATTGCACGGAAACTACTAAAAAAGCGGTTTATCCGCTCAAAACGTGCGGATAAAAACCGAGAATAGCAAATTGAAACAAACCAAATAGCAACTTTGACGGCGAGCGCAAATCGCCCTCGTCGTCAAAAAAACACTCGCAATAAGAGTTTTTGCCCTTGCGATTCACAAGATTCAACTTTGGTGGCGCATCTCGCGCGCCACACACGGAGATATATGAAAAAAGTAACCATAGGAATCTTAATCATTATACCCGTTATCATCATGCTGGTCGTGTCCCTCGTGTCCGTCGTCGTGTCCGCTAATATGCATATCGGCGTCGAAGAGGTCGTCATCAGCACGAATAGCGTTTCCGTCTTAATCGGTCAGGATATCTACGATATAAACGACTACCTGACCACTTCCGTCTTGCCCGAAAGAGCCACCAATACGACGAGAGAATGGAGTATCTCGGGGGACGTCTCCTGCTACGATGAAGAATATAAGTCTTACTATCAAGACTACGTCAATCTCTACGGTGAGGAAAGCGCGAAAAACCATAGAGTTGCTTTTATGGCGGATGACGAAGGCAACTACGTCGATAGCAACAATAGCGGTAAATTCAGGGCAAACGCAAATTGCAGTTTCAGACTGGAATGCCGTGTCGGTGAAAAGTCCGCATATTGCGCAGTCATCGTCAATGACGGCAAACTCAGCGCGGTCGCAATCAACGGCGCGAATAACCTGAAAGAAAACGAAAACGTTTTGCTCTCCGTCGAATTGACTCCCGCGGACGCTATCACCCAAAAGACTGAATGGATTTCATCCGATGAAAACGTTTTGACGGTTGACGCAAACGGCGCGGTCAACGCTCTCAAAGAGGGTAGTGCAACAGTCACTGCACGTGTTTATACTTCCGAAAGCGAATATATCGAAAGCGCACCTTATGAAATCACCGTCGCGAAAAACGTGACTTTGCTCGGCGCTGACGTGTCCACTCACGAAAGACGTCTTGCGCTCTCTGCATTCGGTGTGAATGCAAGCGAAATCATCAATACGGTCAACTGCACGA
>CAZJZV010000016.1:0-13668 GCA_964550635.1 uncultured Bacteroidaceae bacterium | reverse complement strand
CTCGCACTTCAAGCGGTTTGGAAGAGTGCTTTCAAGTCGGATGAAATCGTCGCAAATTGGACGGTCGATAACGACAGAGTCGCAACCGTGGATAGTAGCGGCGTCCTTTCCGCTTTGAACGAAGGACTTGTAAAAGTCACCGTAACCGTCGGCGCGTTTAGCGACGAAATCACTATCAACGTCAGAAGCACCGTTGCTTCCGTCATCATCGACGACACCAAAAAGGAATTTTCAAAAGCAGGTCTCGCGCTCGAATACGTGATTCCCACTTTGAAATATAAGAATATCGCGGTGAATCACGACCTCGTCGCAAACTATATCGACGTCGCGATTCTTCTTCCCGTACCCCCCGCGACCGATCAAAAGGGATTCTACGACGCTTTCAACTTCAACGTTTACGAAAATGGCGAGACGACGGACAAAGCGTATTTCGTGAGCAATCGCCTTTACTTCAACAGCGACAAGGTGACCGAAAAAACCGCTCTCACTATCAAAGTCAGTGCGAAATATCCGAAGTTTGCAAATCGCGAACTCTCCACCGATACCGTTGACATCAAAGTCGTGAACGGCGTCGAAGCAAGCGATTTCGCAACCTTGATGGCGGGCACCGGCGACAAACTCAACGTTTGCGTGTCTGATGATATCGAGATCGATCCGTCTATCTTCACCTACGATCCCGTCGTGCAAAACTCTCGCGGTTACTACGGCAACGGCTTCATGCTCTCCGCGGCGCAAGGACAACTTACAAATACGGATGCCGCACTCATTATTTGCAACGAAAGCAATTCGTTCGTGTCAAACGGCATTTTCCGCGCAAACAGAACTGCACAAGATATTATCACCGCCGACGATACGGAAGGCTTGCAAGGCACTTGCATTATGTTCGGTTTGACAGGGCACAGTCACGGCGATTACGTGGATGGCAAATACGCATTCCTTGAAAATACGAGAGCGGAATATTGTATCTTCGAAAACGCACACAATCTCTACAAAATTTTCACCGCCGAAAACACCGCAGAAGGCTGTATCTTCCGCAATGCAAGGGGAACCGGTATTTTTACGCCGACACAAGCGTGGGAGGACGGGGACAACGTCACAGTCGGATATACCAAACTCACTACGAGAAATATCGTTATGTCCAACCTTACGGGTATGAGTTTGAGTTTGGAATACAAGAGTTTCTTGCCCGACAACCCCGAAAAACGCGCAGAACTTTTCGCCCAAGGCAGAAATACTTTCTTCAAACAAGAAGGCTTCCTTGACATCTACAACTGGCAGAGCATCGATTCCATGAACCTGCTCCCCGCCGACGTTCTCGGTTCGGGTAGCACGGAAGTCGCTCTCACGCAAGGTATCAACGCTGTTCTTCGCGACAAACTTCTCGACAAGAATATCGAACAATATCGTTTGAACTACAACCGCAAACAATGGTTCTTGATCGGTTTTATGAGCAACGGTGTGAAATACCCGACCTATCTTGAATGGGAATTCGAAGACGAAAGAATAACCTACGTCACGAGCGAAATTTTGGACGGATTCGAGAACTTGCTCGCAAACCCCGTGTACCTTTTCACCTACAAGAATACCGTTGAAGATATTCTTCCCGAAAAGACTTACGTCATCAATAACAAACTCATCGCAAGATTGCACGGAAATTACTAAAAGGCGGTTTATCACCACAAAATAAGCACGTAAAACCTTGCGTGCGTTATATAGGAGCAAATTTTATGCAAAGAGAAAAACTCGGTTTGATACTTGAAGGAGGCGGAGCAAAGGGCGTCTATCAGATGGGCGCAATCGCGGCGCTCTATGAAGCAGGCGTCGTTTTCGACGGCGTTGCAGGCACTTCTATCGGTGCGGTCAACGGGGCTGTTCTCGTGTCCGAGGGCGTGGAAAAAATGTCCAAGCTTTGGGACGAAGTCACTTTCAGCACCGTGTTCGATATCGATACCGATTGGATTTGCAAGTATAGAAACAAGGACTTCGACCTCGATATGATGTCCTACGCTGGCAAAAAACTCACCAACCTTCGCGAAGTCATCAAGGACTCTTATATCAAGAGCGAAAAGTGGCTCTACGAGCGTTTGGATGAGAAAAAGGTCAGAAATTCCAAACTCGACTTCGGCCTTGTCACTTACGATATAACCAATATGAAACCCGTCGAATTGATGAAGGAAGAAATCCCCGAAGGTCAACTCGTCGATTTCGTCATAGCATCCGCATCATTCCCGATTTTCCCGCCCAAAGTCATAGACGGCGTGAAATATATCGACGGCGGCGTCTATGACAATATGCCCATCAATCTTCTCGCTCGTCAAGGGTATAAGAAACTCGTCGTCATCCGCACAAACGTCGAATCCAAACCCCCTAAACGCAGTATCGAAAGAGATGATTTGGATATTACTTATATCATGCCACGCAGTGACCTCGGTCTTGCCATGGCGTTCAATGAGGAGAAATTCGGCAAAATGCGTAAACAAGGCTACGACGACGCTATGCGTTTGCTCGACGCCGGATTGATTTTGCCCTACAACGAATAATGTCTGACAAAATAATTTTAATAGACGGCAATAGTTTGCTACATCGCGCCTATCACGCCCTTCCCGGTCTCAAAACCTCAAAGGGTATGTATACGGGCGCGATTTTCGGTTTCTTACGCCTAGTCTCAAAACTCGTAAAAGAACAAAAACCTACCCATATCGCAGTCGCTTTCGACTTGAAAGCACCCACGTTTAGACACAAAATGTTCGACGGATATAAGGCTACGAGAAAACCTATGGACGTCGAACTCGCTATGCAGGTCGAACCGCTCAAAGAACTTTTGACCGCTATGCGTTTCAAGGTCGTGAGTTTGGAAGGCTACGAGGCGGACGACATTCTCGGCACTCTCTCAAAGCGTTTCGACGTCGATACCGTCATCGTCACCGGGGACAGGGATAGTTTCCAACTAGTCGGCGACACAACTCGTATTTTCTGGACGAGAAAAGGGGTTACGGACATAGTCGAAGTCACCCCGGAAAGTCTGCTTGCAGACGGTTTCACCGTGGAAAAATTCATCGATTATAAGGCGCTCCGCGGGGATCCGTCGGACAATATCCCCGGCATTAAGGGTGTCGGCGAAAAGACCGCAAAAGACTTGCTCGACAAATACGGCAGTCTTGACGAAGTGCTTGCGCACGCGGACGAAATCCCCGGCAAACTCGGTGAGTCCGTCAGAAACGGAAAGGACGTCGCACTCCTTTCGCGCATCCTTGCGACAATCGACCGCGAAGTGCCCGTTGAATGCACCCTTGACGATATGGCTTTCACCGCGGTATTCCCCGCAGAAGTCAAGACTATGCTCCAAGAACTCGAACTCAATTCTCTCGTGTCGTCCATGCAGTTTGAAGAAGGAGAAACGAGCGCACCCGTGCGAAATCACGAAACCGTCAAAGAAGAAATCACTTCCCTTGACGGCATAAAAGAGAAGATGACGGGGGAGAAAGTCGCCGTCCTAATCGGTGACAAAATCACCTTTTCGGTTGACGGAGAAGTGGAATACGTCGTGTCCTGCGGAGAAGATTTGTTCGCGGATATGACCTTTGACAGTGCACTCGAAGAAGTCAAAAATCTCGTCAAAACAAAGACTCTCGTTTGCTACGATTCCAAGTCGCTACGCAAAAATTACGGCTTGGAAGGCAAGGACTTTTTCGACGTGATGATTGCGACTCACCTTGTCAGACAAAGCGCACCAATCAAATCAATCGACGCCGTGCTCGGCGCGGAAGGACTTGAAATCGGTGCGGCGGAACTATATTTCTATGCGGACGAACTCAAAGCGCAAATCGCAGAATCTGGACTTGATCATCTCTTTTACGACGTTGAACAACCGCTTTCGGTCGTTCTCGGCAAAATGGAAGAGAGAGGTTTTTCGGTTGAGTCCGAACGACTCGACGCTCTCAAAGTCAAGTATACGGACATAGTCGACGACCTGACGAAACGCATATACTCTGCGGTCGGGTTTGAGTTTAACGTAGCGTCGCCGAAGCAACTAGGCGAAGTACTCTTTGAAAAACTCGGTCTGAAACACGGCAAGAAAACAAAGACCGGTTACTCCGTCGGGGAAGAAGTTTTGTCGGGACTCGTCGAAGAGCATCCCGTCATCCCACTTATCCTTGAATGGAGAAGATATAACAAACTTTTGTCCACTTACGTCGTCGGTTTGCAACCGCTCGTGAGCAGGGGAAAAATCCATACCGAATTCAATCAGTGCATCACTACGACCGGTAGGCTTTCAAGCACCAATCCCAATTTGCAAAATATTCCCGTCCGTAGCGAAGAGTCGAAGGACGTCAAGAGCGCTTTCGTCGCAAGCGGGGACAACGTTTTGATTTCCGCGGACTACAGTCAAATCGAACTTCGTTTGCTCGCACATTTCAGCGGGGACGAAAAACTGATTGAGGCGTACAACCGCGCGGACGATATTCACGCTATGACCGCATCTCAAATTCTCGGCATACCGCAAGACGAAATCACCCCCGCTCAAAGACGGGACGCAAAGGCGGTCAATTTCGGCATCATCTACGGCATGAGCGACTTCGGGCTTGCGGAAAATCTCGACATTCCGAAATATAAGGCAAGAGAGTTTATCGAAAGATATTTCGAGACCTATCCCACCGTCAAAGAGTATCTCGACTCAAACGTCGCGTTTGCAAAAGAACACGGCTATGCGGTTACCCTTCTCGGTCGCAGAAGAAACCTGTCGGACATCAACGCGTCCAACTATCTCGTGCGCTCTGCGGCGGAGCGTATGGCGAAAAATACACCCTTGCAAGGCTCGGCGGCAGACATCATCAAACTCGCGATGATCAGAGTCGAAAAACGGTTGGAAGGTATGAAGTCGAAGATGATTCTTCAAGTCCACGACGAACTCATCGTAGACGCCGCCCCCGACGAAAAAGACGAAGTCAAAAAAATTCTGCAAGAGGAAATGGAGAATGCCGTTTCCTTGCGCGTACCCCTTATCGCAGAAGCGGTCGAGGGCAAAAAGTGGAGCGACTTGAAATGAAAATCGCAATAGTCGGCGGAATAGGATCGGGGAAAAGCGAAGTGCTTGCGGTTGCGAAATCGCTTGGTTTTTCCACGCTATCCGCGGATGAAGTAAATACGGAACTGCTCTCTTCCCCCGACTACGTGCAAAAACTGAAAGAAGTTTTTCCCACCGTCGTGAAAGACGGAAAAGTGGATAAATCCGCACTGTCCGCACTTGTGTTTTCGGACGATAGCGCAAGACTCGAACTCAACGCAATCGCACACCCTGAAATTGCCAAACGTATACGCGCGTGCGGTGACGCGGTCGTGGAGTTGCCTCTTGCTCTTGAAAGCGGCGTCATCGACTTGTTCGACGAAATCATTCTCGTCCGTTGTTCGCTATCCACCCGCCTTTATAGGCTCGAAAAAAGGGGAGTGGATAGGGATAGAGCAAGAAAAATCATCGCGGTACAGGTGCCTATAAGCGAACTCGAAAAGGTCGCAACCGCCGTCATCGACAACGACGGCACTATCCTTGAACTCGAAGAAAATGCAAGGCGTATGCTCGAAAACAAGAAATAACTTGTTTTTTTCTAGCATATGGATTATACTTAAACAAATAAATAATAAATAAACTTACGGAGATTATTATGATTAGCGGCAAAAAAATCGTACTCACCGGCGCAAATAGCGGTATCGGTCTCGAAACCTTGAAGTTCCTCGTCCAAGGGGATAACAAAATTCTCGCAGTCGATATCAACGTCAACAACCTTGGCTCTTTCGACCAAAATAAAGTCATCGTGATGCAATGCGACGTTTCCACCAAGGAAGGCGTTGACAATATCTTCGCGACCGCTCTCGAAAAACTCGGCGCAATTGATATCTTCTACGCAAACGCAGGCTTCCCCTACTACGAAAAAGTGGACTACGTCAACTGGGAACGCACCGAAAAAATCTTCGCAGTCAACGTTTTCTCTCCCATCTACGCTTACGAAAAATACATCCAATATATCGGTCAAAACAAGGGTATCTTCGCAATCACCGTCTCCGCAATCGGCAAGATGGCTATGCCCGGATACGCACTCTATAGCGCAAGCAAGTTCGCAATGCAAGGTTTCCAAGAAGGTATCCGCTACGAAAAGGCAAAGAACGTGCAACTCACCTGCCTTTATCCTATCGCAACCGACACCGGTTTCTTCAAGAAAGCGGCGGAAGGCAGTGGCAGAACGATCACCGAACGTCCTTTCCCCGTCCAAAAACCCGCACACGTCGCAAAATGCATGGTCAAAGGCATCGAGAAAGGCAAGAAGTACGTCAATCCGTCCAAACTCTTCGTCATGTCCGAAGTGCTTATGGCAATCTGCCCCCCTGTGAAATGGGCGTATCTCGCACTCGAAAAGAAAAAACTTGAAAGATACCTTGCAAAATAAGCAATTATAACAATCCACTCGAAACCAAAAATTCACTCAATACAAAAATAATCCACTCAACACCCAAAAACGAACCGTCCCCACGGTTCGTTTTTCATATCAGGATTTAGGATAATAGACGGATTTGAAAATTTGAGAGAAAAAATCCAATTTGGTTATTCAGTCGGTTGACATACGGCGGGTACAAGCCTAAAATAACCGACGAGGCATAACTATGGAAAAGGACTTGACAGTCGGAAAACCGCTTAGCGTCATATGGAAATTTTGTCTGCCCTTGTTTGGCAGTATCATCTTTCAACAACTCTACAATCTCGCAGACAGTTTTGTCGCAGGAAAATTCATCGGTAACGACGCACTTGCCGCCGTCGGAAATTCCTATGAGATAACTCTCATCTTCATTGCGTTTGCATTCGGTTGCAACATTGGTTGCTCGGTCGTAGTGTCGAAACTCTTCGGCGCGAAGAAGTTTGAAGATATGAAAACCGCCGTATTTACGACGTGGATTTCGGGTAGCGTACTTTGCGTTATTTTGATTGTGCTCGGCATCACGTGCGGTGAGTTGTTGCTCTCTCTCATCAACACCCCGCAAGATCTAATGGCGGATTCTCTCCTTTATCTCGACATCTACGTGTGGGGACTGCCGTTCGTGTTTTACTACAACATTTCAACGGGTATCTTCTCGGCAATGGGGGATAGCAAAACTCCGTTTATCTTCCTTGCAATATCGTCGCTTGCAAATATCGGTGTGGATATTTTGTTCGTCGCGACTTTCCATATGGGCGTTGCGGGCGTTGCTTGGGCGACTTTCATTTGTCAGGGAGTCAGTTGCGTGTTGTCCGTCGTGGCGGTTTTGTTCAGACTCAAAAAAATCAAAACTTCGGGCAAAATCAAAATTTTCGATATACATATTTTTAAGGATATTGTCGTCATCGCAGTGCCTAGTATCTTGCAACAGAGCTTCGTATCCGTCGGCAATATCATCATCCAAAGCGTCGTTAATTCGTTCGGTAAGGCGGTTATGGCGGGGTATTCTGCTAGCGTGAAACTCAACAATCTAGTCGTCACTTCGTTCACCACTCTCGGCAACGGCATATCCAACTACACCGGACAAAATCTCGGCGCAAATAAGACCGAGCGTATCATCCCCGGATTCAAGGCGGGATTGCTATTCGTGTGGATATTGTGCGTGCCTATCGTGCTACTTTACCTTCTCGCAGGCAAACCGCTTCTTCTCATATTCCTTGAAGAAGGCGGAACGGAAGCATTGGAAACCGGACTAAAATTTCTCAACATTATATCGCCGTTCTATTTCCTTATCGCAATTAAAATCGTTGCGGACGGCGTACTGCGTGGAGCAGGCAAAATGGGACGATTCGCAGTTACGACTTTCTCTGATTTGATCTTGAGAGTCGCACTCGCGGAAGTGCTTTACAAACCGCTCGGCTACGTCGGAATTTGGTGGGCATGGCCTATCGGTTGGGGCGTCGGCACGGCTCTATCTTTCGCATTCTTCCTGACAACGAAATGGAAAGGAGCGCTGCCCGACGATATATATCGTCGGGAGGTAAGAGGTAATAGGGAAGAGGTAAGAGGTGTGGATTCTGGTTTATGAGCCATAGACAAAAGGAGAGAGTATGGGGAAGATTGGTGAGTTTTTTAGGAAGGTGTTTGGGATAAGCGGCAACGGCGGCGGGGAGAAGTGCAACGTTGGTGCTAATACTTGCCGTGGGGAAGGTTGGAATTTGTTTGGAAATTCCGATGATATTGAGTGGTCAAGCTCGTTTTACGGTGGGGAATTTGAAGACGAAATCGACGAATATATTTTGATTGATGAAGAGTATGACGATTTCGACGATGATATTTATTGAACGGTTGATTTTTGCAATATCGTGGTTTTAACTGTTTGAAATGATTTGATAAAGCGGTTGTTTTGTGATTTGAGTTATTCTTTTACGACTTTGATTTTTGTTATTCCGTAGTAGGTGAGAGCGGTGACTGCGTTCTCGTCAATGCGTTCTCCGCTTATTGCGATAGGGACTGCAGGGGGACAAGATAACGTCAGTCCTGCAAGGATTTTTCCGTATGCGTTTTCGGTGGAAATTTCCACGGACGGAGAGAATACCGCATCGCGTATTGACAAGACTCTTTCGGCAATATACGGCTTTGGCGGACGCTCGTTTATGGGTGTTTTCGGGGACAACGCGCAAAGTGCGTTTTCGAGATTGTTCAGGTCGCTTGCGGTGTTGGACGGTGAAAACATCATTGTGAGATAGTCTTTGTCCGCAAATTCCACGACGATATTTTTCGCTTTCAGATAGCCCGCAATTTCGGTTGCATAGTAACCGTAACTTTTTGTCGCTACGGTGATTTTCAGAGGCTCGTTGCCTATCAAAACGTAACCCTTTTCGGTCAATATTGTTTTCAAGTTTTGGACTTCGCCCGCGAATTGCACGAGTCTTGATTTGAAATCCTCCGCAAGTCCGTTGAACTTGTCAAGGGATGACAACAACAGATAGGACGGACTCGACGATGCGAACAAGGATAGGGCGGAGTTGAGATTGTCTTTGATGAAGTCGGGGGCGGATTTGCCTACGTGAAGATACGCAGTGCCGGTCAGGCAGGGGAGCGTTTTGTGGGCGGAGTCAATGGATATATCCGCTCCGAAATCAAGGGGGTGTAAGGATAAAAATTTGAGATACGCACCGTGCGCATTGTCCACGACGAAAAGTGCGCCGTGGCGGTGGCAGACGTCCGCAAACTCTCGCATATCCGCCATATTTCCGAGATAGTCGGGGGAGGTGAGATAAAAAGCGACTGCGTGCGTTTTTGATAATTCTTCGTCAAGGCGCTCTGGTGAAACTTCCGCAGACAAAAATTCCTTTCCGATAATCCATTCGGGATTTACGTCCGTGAGAGCGCAAGCGGATACGAATGCGGAATGCACGTTTCTCGTTGCCAAAATAGTTGGGGTTTTGCCTATAGATTTTGCATAGCTTGCGACGAGATAAACCGCGGCGCGTATGCCGAGTGACGAGCCTTCGACGGAATATGCGGTCGCACCGCTCCCGAAGATCTCGCTTGCGTTGTTCTCGCTTTCCGAGATAATTCCGTGCGGATTGTATAGCACGTCCGCTCCGTCCACTTCGGTCAAGTCGAAGGGGTTTTCGGCGCCTTTATGCCCCGGCATATGCAGACGAGTCATACCGTCGTATGATTTAAGAAAATCTATAATCGGCGTATTCATTCTTCTTTGCTGAGTTCGACCATAATCGCGCATTCCATACGTTTGCGGAAGAGTTCGCAACCGTACTTATACACGCCGCCGACCGAGCCCGTTGCGTGATACGCGTTCGCGGCACAACCGCCCGAGCAGTAGAGTTTCGCCCAACAGTCGCGACATTCTTCGCGGGTGTAGACGTTGCACGCGTAAAATTCGTCTTGAACGGATTTGTTGGTGACGCCGTTGAAAACGTCGCCGAGTTTGAATTTTTCTTCGCCTACGAATTGGTGGCAGGGGTACAAGTCGCCCCACGGGGTAACCGCCATATATTCGGTACCGCTACCGCATCCCGAAACTCTCTTGTAAATGCACGGTCCGCCCTTGAGGTCTATCATATAATGATAGAAGGTGAAGGGTTTACCCGCTTTTCTGCGTTCGATCATAAGGTTTGCGAGTTCCTCGTAGCCTTGCAAAACTATGGGTAAATCCTCTTTGGTGAGAGCGGACGGATCGTCTTCCGCACACACGACGGGTTCCATACTGAGTTCGGTGAAACCAAGGTCGAGCATCGCTTTTATATCGTTGATGAAGTCGGGGTTGTGGTGTGTGAACGTACCGCGCATATAGTAGTCTTTATTCCCGCGCTCCTTGACGAGCTTTTGGAAGAGCGGAACGATTTTGTCGTAACTCCCTTTGCCTGCGTAGTCCACTCTGAAACGGTCGTGCACTTCTTTTCGTCCGTCGAGAGAGAGAACGACGTTGCTCATTTCCTTATTTGCGAAATCAATCACGTCGTCGTCGATGAGAACGCCGTTGGTCGTGAGAGTGAAACGGAAGTTTTTGCCGTGTTCTTTTTCAATCGAGCGAGCGTATGCGACCAAGCGTTTGACGACGTCGAAATTCATAAGCGGCTCACCGCCGAAGAAGTCCACTTCGAGATTTCTTCTCGTTCCAGAGTTCGCGACCAAGAAATCGAGTGCTTGTTTGCCTACTTCGTAGCTCATAAGCGCCCTATCTCCGTGATACTTGCCCTGACTTGCGAAGCAGTAGGAGCAGTTGAGATTGCAAGTGTGCGCTACGTGCAGGCAGAGTGCTTTGACCACTCCCGCGCTACGCTCTTTGAGTTTGCCGGCAAGCGGTTCAAAATTGTCTTCCGCAAAGAGTTTTCCGTCCTCTTTGAGAGCGGTGATTTCGTCCACGCATTCTGCAATATCTTCTGCGGATTCGGCGGGGTATTTGGCGGATAATTCCTTGACTATCTCGTCCTTTGAAAGAGTGGAGTAAAGCGCAATCGCGTCGTACGCGACTTCGTCCACGAGATGCACCGAGCCAGATGCCGTGTCAAGCACTATGTTGTAACCGTTCAGTTTGTATTGATGTATCATTGTCAAAAAAATGGCTCACTACACCATGTATAGCGAGCCGTCGAGTTGAGATTGTTCAGATTATTTGCTTTCTTTTTCGGATTTGGTGTTTTCGCACTTTTGGTTTGCGATACCGCAGCTGGTCTTGCAAGCGGATTGGCAAGAGGTTTGGCACTCACCGCAACCACCTTTGACGGCGCTTTCACAAAGATTACGTGTTTCAACGGTTTTGATGTGTTTCATATTATAACTCCTTATGACGATGTTTTTATATAGTCTACCATATCGCAAAACAAAAATCAAGGGAAAAGTGCCGTCCCGTCGAATTTGCGATTTTAACCTTACGTTTTTGCGCGAAAACTATTGTATCGCGCCCGCACGATGCTATAATACTATTGATAAAATTTCATGAGGCAAACGGTTATGTGGATCGTGTTCGCGTGCCTATCTTCAGTCTTCGCGGGGGTGACGGCTATCCTGTCGAAACTCGGCGTGAAAAATACCGATTCGGACGTCGCTACGGCTATCAGAACGTCCGTGGTGTTGCTGTTGTCTTTCGTCGTCGCGCTCGTCACAGGGGAGATATATTCCATCACCGCAGTTTCCGCAAAGGCGTGGATTTTCTTGGTGTTGTCCGGGGTTGCTACGGGCGCAAGTTGGATTTGCTACTTCAAAGCGCTATCCCTTGGCGAAGTCTCAAAAGTGGCGGCGGTGGACAAGTCAAGCGTAATTCTTACCGTCTTGCTCGCTATCGCTATATTCCCCGATGAACGTAATAATTGGTGGATAAAACTCATCTGCCTTGCCGCAATCGCAGTCGGCACTTATCTCATGCTCGACTTCAAAAATGACGACGAGAATAAAAAGAAATCCGTCGGTTGGCTTGCGTTTGCTTTCGTATCCGCACTCTTCGCTTCCGCAACTTCCATACTTGCAAAAATCGGCATAGAAAACGTGCCATCCAATCTCGCAACCACAATCCGCACTTGCGTCGTGCTCGTCATGGCGTGGCTCATCGTATTCGGGCGCAAAAAAACCGCTTTCGTCAAACAAGTCCCGAAAAAAGACTTTTTGTTCCTTTGCCTGTCCGGCGTCGCAACTGCAGGAAGTTGGCTATGCTACTACTACGCCGTCGCAACGGGGCAGGTGAGCGTAGTCGTCCCCATCGACAAATTGAGCGTACTTTTCACCGTAGCATTCTCCGTGATAGTCCTGAAAGAAAAACTCAAACCGCAAGCATGGATAGGACTCGTCCTTCTCGTCATCGGCACCGTCTGCATGGCAGTCTTCGCCTAATCCCCCGCATTAGATAGCGGAAAAGTTATCAAATGGTGGCGCGTATTGCGAGTTAGTATTTGATTTGAAAATAATCGAGCCAGAGTTTGTATTTGTCTTGGCAGGATAAGCAAGTGTCGATGAGATAGCGTCTATCCTTTTTCCATTCTTTCAACCCGCGATAGTAAAAAAGTTTGTGGTCTTCGTCGATGATGAACGGAACTATTCCGTTGCGCAGACACTCTTTGAACATTATCAGTCTGCCGACTCGTCCGTTTCCGTCTTGGAACGGGTGTATGGATTCAAACTTTTTGTGGAATGAAATTATTTGTTCAAGGTTTTTTTCTTTGGTTTTGTTGTAGTCGGATATGAGATTTTTGATTTCATCTTTCACAAGAGCGGGGGAGCAGGTTTCTTCTCCGCTAACTTCATTTGGAAGTTTTTTGTATTCTCCTACGTTGAACCACGATTTTCTGCTATCGCTCGTTCCGTTCTTGAGAATGAAATGCAACGTCTTTATCATTTCGGGCGAAAGCGGTTTCATTGCATTATCTATGACGTAGTCAACGCATTTGAAATGGTTGGCGGTTTCGACGACGTCGTCAACGCTCACCGATTGACTTTCTACACTTATTGCGTTGACTTCAAAGATATATTTCGTTTGGTCGTGGGTAAGCGTGCTACCTTCGATATGATTTGAATTATACGTCAATTCGATTTGAGTTTTGTGGTAGATGCCACCGCTCAAATTTCCGTCTTTTTGTTCTTGCAAAGCTTTCAATAGCGGATTGCTACCAAATGCTTTTTTGCTTTCGCGCTGCGGTTTGACTGCATCTGACGGAATATTCCAAGTTTTCCCAACCAAAAACGCGCCGGGAATTTTCCCGTTTGCGCAATAATTCCTGACCATTCTGTCGGATACGTTCCACTTTTTTGCGACTTCTGCAACGGATATATAATTCATAAAAACCTCTTTTCAACTACAATTATATTCCGTTATCGGAAATTTGTCAACGTTATGAATACCGTTTTATTTCCGATAACGGAAATTTTGCGGGAAAATTCATCCAAATTGTTTCCGATAGAATAAGTGGATTACACACGGAAATAGATCGTCATCCGCACCAAAAGAAAACCTCGGAGGCATTCCGAGGCTTGTTATGTGTAGAATACGAGACTTGTAGCGAAGTAAAACGAGCGTAATAGTGGAGCGGTGTGTTTACGTGGTCAAGCACCCGCAACAGTGCCTTTTGAAATTTTTTCGATCAACTTGTTTTCGACGACATAAAAGGGATTGAAAAAACTTATCGAATTTGGTATAATACAGCATAGAAATTTATTGTATCACACAAGAGGCAAATATGGACTG
>CAZJZV010000015.1:0-33935 GCA_964550635.1 uncultured Bacteroidaceae bacterium | reverse complement strand
GGTAAACCTCTACTGAACCACCAGACTATCTGGTGGTTTTGTGTTACAATAAAAAAGCACTTCCGAGCGAAGTGCTTTTTTCATATATCGAAGTTTAGCAAATTTTTTCACTAATTTGCGATTTCCGTTTTCAATGTGTTTTCGGTTTTGAATTTGCGCATATTCGGCATTCTAACGCACTCTTTTCGGCTTCAAATTGACCGCGATAACACCTGAAATTCCGCCCGCAATCGGCACGAAAACAAGGTCGAGCCAGTTGAAATCAACGCTCTTGAATCCGTCGAGACAAGCAAAAATCAGATAGGATAACAGGGTGTAGAGAAGTCCTGAAATCGCACCTTTGAGTATGCCGTTTTGCTTGCCTTTGAAACCAATCAAAACACCCAAAAGTACGGACAAAATTTTGATCGTGTAGTTGACGGGAGTGATGACTTTTCCGTCAAGGGACGCCCACCTGACGATGAGCGCGAATAAGAGTATAAAACCCAGCGAAAAGAGAAGTGATACCAGCACGCATTTGACGACGTCGAATAAGTCTTGCTTGAAATTTTCGGAATTTTTCATACTAAAATCTATGACGGGGCGGGGCGGAATATGCCTTTCATCCGTCACAAACGACGAAATCGCGATTTTTCAAGCAATTTAGGTTTTAAGCGCGCGTTTTTTTGTTGGTTTTTTGTTGACTATTTATTATCTTATAGTTATAATATTTTTGTTTTACTATTATGGAGGTCATCTCGTGAGTAAGAAGAAATCAATCGTAGTGTTGGCTCTCGTATCCGTGTTCGTCATTTTGATGGCGGTTTTTGCGGTTGTCGAGTTCCCTATCGCCGGCACGGTAATCGACTATACAGGTTACGCGAAGACTATCAAACTCGGTCTTGATATGTCGGGTGGCGTTTCCGCAGTCTACAAAGTCATCGACGACGGCAACGGAGATTTGGACACCCGTATCGACGGCACCGTCACGTCTTTGCAAGAACTCCTCGTTTCAAAGGGCTACACCGAAGCAACCGTAACCCGCGGTACGAGCAGCAACGGTCAAGAAACCATCAGAGTAGAAGTCCCCGACGTGGACGATCCCGACAGTATTTTGTCCCTTATCGGTCGTCCCGCAACCTTGGAATTTACCCTTGAAGACAGAAGCACCAATCCCAATGCGGAAGCACTCATCGTCGGCAGTAAGCACCTTGAAACCGCCTACGTCACCAACGACGAGAACGCTCAATTCGCAGTCGGTTTGAAGTTCAACGAAGCAGGTACGAAAGCGTTTTCTGATATGACTTCGGCAAACGTCGGCAAAACTTCCTATATCTACATCAACGGCGAACTTTACACCAAGGTCACCATCAATAGCGCAATCACCAACGGTTCCGCAGTCATCACCAATTCCGGCGGATATACCTATGACGAAGCAAAAGACTTCGCGACTCGTTTGCAATCGGGCACCTTCGGCGTGACCATCGAGCAAAGCGAACTCCGCGCGATTTCTCCCACGCTCGGCGCAAACGCACTCAACAACGCACTCATCGCAGGCGCAATCGGCATCGGCATCATTATGGTGTTCCTTGCTCTCGTCTATCGCGGTATGGGTATTGCGGCGGACGTCGCACTTTGCGTTTATATCGTGTTGTTGCTTTGGTTCTGCGCGGTTCTTCCTTGGGTCCAACTCACTCTCCCCGGTATCGCAGGTATCGTGCTTTCTATCGGTGTGGCTGTCGACGGCAACGTCATCATCTTCGAGAGAATCCGCGAGGAATATCGCGACACGTCCAAACCTATCAAGACTTCCGTCAAGGTCGGTTTCAAACGTTCTCTCGCCGCAATCATCGACGGCAACGTCACCACCATTATCGGTGCAGTCGTCCTTTGGATAGTCGGTTCCGCATCCATTCAAGGTTTCGCGGTCACGCTCTTCATCGGTATCATTCTTTCTATGTTCTCGTCCTTGCTCGTCACAAGACTCGTCTTGAACGCAATGTTGCCTTTGAGCGCGCACTGGGATAGAAAGGATAAGTCGATCAATGAAAAATTCTACGGCCTTAAACGTGCCGAAATGGTAGAGGAGGGCAAGTAAGATGAAAGAAAATAAACTTATGTCTGCATGGAATAGCCTTCCCATTTGCAAGAATTGGAAATATTGGATCATCGCACCTATCGTGATTTTGGTGGTCGCAATCGTTCTCGTCGCAGTGCTTTCTTCCACGGTCGGCGTGACGAACGCATTCAATATCGGTATCGACTTCGAAGGCGGTACTCTCATCACCGTCACCCTTGGTCAAGACGCAATCGACAACTACGACAAACACGTTGACCAAGTCACCGAAAAGGTGGAAAGTTTCGGCGTCGTCGTCAGCTACGTGCAACTCCAAGAAGCCGCCAACGTCAACGAAACCGCAATTTCTTTCCGTTACAAGAATATCAGCAGTGACGACGAAGAAATCGCAAACCTCAACCAACAAATCATAGATGCAGTCGATATGGAACTCTATCCCGAAAATCCGGGCAACGTTACCTACGACCAAATCGGTGCAACCGCCGCTCAAGACTTGCTCTCCAAAGCAGGTATCGCACTTGCGGTGTCCATGGCACTCATTCTCATCTATATCATCATCAGATTTACCCCTGCAAGCGGTCTTGCGGCAGTCATCGCGCTCATTCACGACGTCATCATCATGTTCTGCCTCACCGTCATTTGCAGAGTGCAAATCAACTCTTCCTTCGTCGCGGCACTCATCACGATAGTGGCGTACTCTATCAACAACACCATTATTATCTTCGACCGTTGCCGTGAAAACGTCAAACCCTTCAAAGGTCAAAAGGATATTCCGTACGAAGCAATCGGCGACGCGTCCATCAAAGAGAATATGCGCAGAAGTTTGTTCACGACTTTCACCACGATGATCACCGTCGTATTCCTTGCAATTCTCGGAAGCGACACCATCCGCGAATTCTGCGTGCCTATCATCCTTGGTTTGATCGCAGGTATGTATTCTTCCGTGTTGCTCGCGACTCCTATGTGGTGCGGTCTTAGCCGTGCGTTTGATAAGGTCAGTGCAAAACGCCACGCGGGTGAAGTCAACTACGACCACTTGAAGTCCGACGACGATGAAGAAGACGACACCGTCTTCAAAGGCGAAGCAAATCCCTATTCCTACGACGATCTCGGTGACGAACAAGTCCCCGCAAAAGAAGTCAAAAAGGAAAAGAAGAAAAACAACACTATCTACAAGTATTCCAAAAAGAATACCACCTTCAAAAACAAGAAATAATCTTGCGTATAGGGCTACCTCCGCTATTTGCGGGGGTAGTTTTATATCATAGTGCCAAACGAGGATACGATGAACGATATTATCTTGACCGACGAATACCAAAAATTCGCGAAAGAACTCGGAATTTCCGAGAACTTTATGCGTGTTTTGCTTATGCGCGGTATCACCAAAGATAACGCTCGTTCGTTCATTCATCCGTCTTTGGACGATATGGTTTCTCCGTTTTCCATAAACGGTATGAAAGAAGCGGCGGATAGGCTTGCTCGCGCAATCAAAAACCGCGAAAAAGTCCTTGTTTTCGGGGACTATGACTGCGACGGTATCGGGGCGGTTTCCATTCTCACCCTTTATCTTCGCGACAAACTTGACGTCAAATATTTCATTCCCAATCGTATAACGGACGGCTATGGAATGACCGTCGACGCTCTCAAAGGCATAATCTCGAAACGCAGACCTAATCTCGTCATCACGGTTGACTGCGGTATCACGTCGGTTGAAGAAGTCGAATATCTCAAAAGCGAAGGTATCGACGTCATAGTCACCGACCACCACGAACCGCAGGATGTCTTGCCCGATTGCATCATCGTCGATCCCAAAGTGCAAAAGACGGGATTTTACGATTTCTGCGGCGCGGGCGTTGCGCTCAAACTCGTCGAAGCAATGGCGGGTAGGGCGGAAATGACCAAATATCTCGACATCGCCGCCATTTCGACAATTGCGGACGTCGTCCCGCTCCTTGGGGACAACAGAGTCATAGCGTATTACGGACTCAAACAAATCACGTCTTCTCCGAGAAAGGGCATAAAAGCACTCATCGGCACGGACAGGCTCAATTCCCACGACGTAATGTTCCACCTTGCGCCCAAAATCAATGCGGCGGGCAGAATTTCAAGCGCAATGAAAGCGGTGGATATTTTCCTTGAAGACGACATTTTCGTCTTGCGCGCGCTCGCTGACGAACTGGATAGAGATAATCAACTCCGCCAAAGCATTTGCGAAAACGTCGTGAACGAAGCGACGGCTATGCTCAAAGGTGTGGATTTCAATCGTATGGGCATCATCATTCTCGCAGGCGAAAAGTGGGAAGCGGGTGTGCTTGGAATCGCTGCGGCAAGGCTTGTCGAAGAATTCAAATTCCCGACCATACTTTTCTCGAAGAGCAACGGAATTTTGAAAGGCTCTGCGCGCTCGATAAAGGCGGTCAATATCTTTGAAACGCTCTCCGAATTTTCGGACTTGTACGTCAGTTTCGGCGGACACGCACAGGCGGCAGGTATCACGATCGAAGAGAAGAATTTCGATGAATTTGTTGCGAAAATGAACGAAGCAGTGCTGAAAAAGTGCAGTGCGGACGAGTTTTTGCCTAAATTCGAGTACGATATGGAAATCGACAGAAAGGACGATATTCTCTCCTTTGCAAAAGAATTGCAACTTCTCGAACCCACCGGCTACGGCAACCCGCAACCCGTCTTCAAAATGGGGGGAAGGGACTTTAACTTTGAAATCATAGGGCTCACCAAACACGTGAAAAGTAGCCTTAAAAATATCGATCTCATCGGCTTTGGCAAGTTTGCGTACTGCCTTGGCGCGACGAGAGGGGCCGTGGACGTCAACTTCAATCTCGGCGTGAACGTCTTCCAAAATAGACAATACGCACAGGGTATCATCCGCACTTTCAAGGCAAACACCATTGAGGTGGGAGAGCAAGAGTGCAGAGCGGGCAGTATTCATCATCTCGAACACGAGGGAACTTGCAATTTGCCCAAACTCGATGACGACGGAGTGAAAAAACTCCTTGAAAAACCATTCGGCACGTTGTTCGTTTGTTTCAACCGCGCGGAGTATGAAGAACTCGTCGCAAGAAATGCGGAAGTGAAAAAACTCCCCGTATTCGTGGCGACGTCAAGCGTGCTTAATCCGCTCAATACCGTTATGATTTGCCCTGCGGAAGTTTTCGATTATTCCTTCTACGAAAACGTAGTTTTCGCGGGAAGACCGTTCACGGACGGATATAAAAAGTTTGTTGCCGACGGCGGTGCGAATTGCTACGAATACGGCGATTGCTCTCCTATTAGCATCAAAATCCCCGACGAGCGTTTCAGAAACGTGTATAGGGCGATGAAAAAATTCTCTCTCGACCGCGCGAGAGTTTCTTCTATGAACAAATTGTACGGTATGGTCGCAAATCTGACGGGGCTAGATGCGGAAACAATCGAAATCGCATTGAGAGTGCTTCGTTATCTCGGCTCGGTGACCATCGGCGAGCGCGGCGTCATCGACGTGTCGAACGCAAAAACCGACCTCAATAAGTCGGCGGTATATAGAAACGTGAAGTGTTGATATGGATCTTTTGTTGAAACTTCGTAAAGCATATCCCGAACAGTACGCCCAAATCAAAAAGGCGTACGAATTTGCGTACGAAGCGCACAAGGGACAAAAACGCAGTTCCGGGGAAGATTATTTCATTCATCCTTGCGCGGTTGCGGAAATCCTTTGCGATTACGGTTTCGACGCGTCGTCGGTTATCGCTGCATTTTTGCACGACGTACTCGAAGATACCGAAGTCACCGCAGAGCAGTTGTCCGCGGAATTCGGCGGGGAAATTCTCGAACTCGTCGAAGGAGTGACCAAACTCGACAAACTCCAATTCAACAACAAGGAAGAGGCGCAGGCGGAAAACTTCCGCAAACTCTTTATGGCTCTTGCAAAAGACTTGAGAGTTATCATCATCAAACTTGCGGACAGACTGCACAATATGCGCTCTCTCGAATTTGTTTCCCCCGAAAAGCAGAAGTATAAGTCAAAAGAAACTCTCGACATATACGCACCCCTTGCGGGAAGACTGGGTATTTCATTCTTCAAGTGCGAGCTTGAAGATATAGCGATGAAATATCTCTATCCCGAAGAGTATGCGTATATCGACTCCAAAATCACCGCAAACCGCGCCGAAAGACAGGGTTTTCTCGATAGCATTTGTGCCGAAATCAGAGTGAAAATGGACGAACTCGGCATAAAAGGGGAGATTAACGGCAGACCTAAACACTATTATTCCATCTACAAAAAGATGAAATATAACGGTATCGACATCGACCAAGTCTACGACTTGCTTGCCGTTAGAATAATAGTGGATGACATAAAAGATTGCTACACCATGCTCGGCGAAGTCCATACGCTTTGGAAACCTATGCCGGGAAGATTCAAGGATTATATCGCAATGCCCAAGGCAAACAACTATCAATCCTTGCATACCACCGTGGTTACGCAATTCAATCAGACCTTTGAAATCCAAATCCGCACCGTCGAAATGCACAAAATCGCGGAATACGGCGTGGCGGCACACTGGCAGTATAAAGAGGGCAGGACGACTTCGAGCACCGACCTAGACGACAAAGTAAGGTGGCTACGCGAAGTTATGGACGCCGAAAAGGACATAAACGGTGCAAGAGAGTTCATGGACGCGATAAAAATCAACGTTTTCGACGACGAAGTTTTCGTGTTCACGCCGAAGGGGGACGTCTACGACTTGCCCGTCAACTCAACTCCCGTCGACCTTGCGTACAAAATCCACTCCGAAGTGGGCAATCACTGCGTAGGTGCGAAGGTCAACAAAAAAATGGTAACGTTGTCCACCAAACTCAAAACGGGTGACATCGTCGAACTTTTGACTCAATCCAACGGAAAACCTAACCTCGACTGGCTAAAATTCGTTCGCACCGCGGGCGCGCGTTCGCG
The DNA here is from genome assembly GCA_964550635.1 of uncultured Bacteroidaceae bacterium. Taxonomy (GTDB): domain Bacteria; phylum Bacillota; class Clostridia; order Christensenellales; family CAG-917; genus RGIG4097. Next base: position 26,931 of record CAZJZV010000015.1, on the reverse strand, counting down.
TATACGTGCGTTCCTAAAGAAAGAACAAAAGGACGAAAACGTGCGTAGGGGCAAGGATATGCTCGAAAAAGAGGCGAGAAGAAAGGGATTTACTCTCTCCGAATTGCTCTCCGTCGACGCATTCGAGTCCATTTTGCAACGCTTGTCCTTGAACGGCGAAGAAGATATGTATGCAAACGTCGGTTTCGGCGGACTCGGCACCGCTCAAGTGCTTTCAAAACTCATCGAAGCATACAGAAAAGAGCATCCGATTTCTCTCATCGAAGTCCCCGTTTCCCCCGAAAAGAAGTCCAACGTCCACTCGAAGAGCGGTGTTCTCGTAGACGGCGACGCAAACTTCCAAGTGCATATGGCGCATTGTTGCTCACCCGTCCCCGGTGATGATATTGTCGGCTATATTTCAAGGGGCAGGGGTGTGTCTATCCACCGAAAAGACTGTCCTAACGTGGCAAATCTCGGTCCCGAAAGACTGATTGCCGCAAACTGGGACACCAACGGCGCGGAAGAATATTCCGCAACGTTCAGGATAATTTCCGAAGATATACCGGGACTTCTCGCGCAAATGACCGCGTTTATCGCAAGTGCGAAGATGACTATCACCGGCGCGAATATCAAGACGGATAACACCCGCGGGACCGCGGAAACAGTTATGTCCGTCCTCATCAAAAGGGCGGAAGACCTTGACGACGTCATCAAGAAAATTTCCGCACTCAAAGGTGTCATCGAGGTGCGCAGATGAAAGTCGAAACAATCGTTGTAGGTTCCCTTGACACAAACTGCTATCTCATCTCGGAAAACGGAAACGGAATAGTGATCGATCCGGGATTTGATGCGGATAGAATACTTGAAACCGCCACGAATAGCGGGGTGAAAATCACGTCGATTTTGCTCACTCACGGACACTACGACCACGTGGGCGGAGTGGCGGAAATCGTCAGGAAAACGGGTGCGAAAGTCTATATCGGCGAAAAGGATTACGCTCTTGCAAATTCCTACAAAAATTTGGGATTTTCCTTCGGTTGCACCACCGAAAAATTCGATGCGGACGTTCTTCTCAAGGAGGGAGAATATCTCGTCGACGGACTGTCCGTCAAGGTCATAGAAACCCCGGGACATACCGCAGGGGGAGTGTGCTACCAAATAGAAAACGCACTGTTTTCAGGGGATACGCTCTTTTGTTGCTCGTACGGCAGGACGGATTTTCCGACGGGCGACTATTCCGCACTCAAGAAATCAATCACCGAAAAACTCTTCGCTATCGACCGCGATTTGACCGTATATACGGGACACGGCAATTCAACCGAACTTTTCAAAGAAAAGAGAACAAACCCGATAAACTTCGACTGACTATGATAAAATTCTCTTGCCCCAACGAAAACTACTTCAACGACCTAATGGAACTCATCCGCGCATTTGAGCAACGCACGGACGAAGATTTTTTCGTTGACGTGGACTACCAAAACGACGGTGAAGAACTTGTCGTCAAGGTGCGCACGGACAAATTTCCGAACTTTGAAAAGACTTTCCGCTATCCGTTTTCTTTCAAAGACGAAATGGAGAAAAAACGCCTTGAAAAGCGGTATCTAAAGGAGTCGATTTACGGAACTATCGTGTTTTTGACGGGAATAAATTTGCCTTACGGATGTCTCACCGGCATACGTCCAACGAAACTCTTCGTGGAACTCGGCGACAAGGCGGACGAAACGTTCAGGAAGGAATTTTCGGTTTCACCCAAAAAGGCGGATTTGATTGAGAAAGTCGTGGATGTGCAACGTCCCGTCCGCAATCACGACGAAAACTCTTGCGACGTTTTCGTGTTCATTCCGTTTTGCCCGACGAGATGTGCGTATTGCTCTTTCGTGTCCGTCCCCATAGACAAACAAAAGAAACTCATCGAACCTTACGTAGAGTGTCTTCTCAAAGAAATCGAATTTGCAAAAGAAGTGGTTAGAACACGGAATATCAAGGTTAGAACCGTATATATCGGCGGTGGCACTCCGACTTCGATACCCGTCGAACTTCTCGACAAAATACTGACTTCGTTGGACGACTTCGATGTGGACGAATTTACCGTCGAAGCAGGTCGTCCCGACACGATGACCGCAAGCGTGATACGCACCTTGAAGGCGCACAAAGTCACCAGAATTTCGGTGAATCCGCAGACTTTCAACGACAAAACACTTGAACTCATCGGCAGAAAGCATACTTCCGCCGACGTGGAAAAGACTTTCAAACACGTCAAAAATCTCTTCGACGTCAATATGGATTTGATCGCTATGCTCCCCGGCGAAAGTGCGGACGACTTCCGTCGCTCCGTGGATAAGGCGGTCGAATTGTCCCCCGAAAACGTCACCGTACATACGCTATATCTCAAAAAAGGCTCGAATCTCAAGGTGGACGGCTATCGCTCTACCGACAACGCTACCGCCGAAGAAATGGTGGACTACGCCTATCGTAAACTCACCGAAAACGGTTACGAGCCGTATTATATGTACCGTCAAAAATATACGAGCGGTAACCTTGAAAACGTGGGGTATGCGAAACCGAATAAGGCCTGCGTGTATAACGTGGACATAATGGAAGAGGATACGTCCATTATCGCGGTCGGCGCAAACGCAATCTCTAAAAAGTGGACGAAATCAATCAATCTGATCGAAAGAAACGCGAATTATAAAGAACCGCTCGAATACGTCAAAAACTTCGATACGGTTATGCAGAAACAGCGCGCGTTTTGGCTCGGAAAATAAATTTTGAAATTTGTTCAAAAGTGGTCGATTTCGTTTTACAAAAAAATTTTAATGTGTTAATATACATACGTACTTTGTACTAGGTTCGGATAATCTCCAAATCCCTACTTTGTTCAAAGCGAATCACTTATCCAACGAAGGAGGCTAAACAATGGATAAAGCAACGAAACAAGCAATCATAGCAAAATACGGCCGCAGCGAAGGCGACACCGGTTCCCCCGAAGTGCAAATCGCACTCCTTACCGCACGTATCAACGAACTCACCGCACACCTTAAAACTCATGCGAAAGACCATCACTCTCGTCGCGGTTTGCTCCAACTCGTCGGTCAAAGAAAGAATATGCTCAACTATCTCAAGGAAACCGACATCGAACGTTACCGTGCAATCATCGCGGCACTCGAACTTCGTAAGTAATAATATCGGGCGTTGTTTTAACGCCCTTTATTTTTGTCGACTTCGGTCGATTTTGACAGAATATCATTAGGGAATGACGGAATTCCCAGAAGGAGTTATAAATGGAAAGAAAAACTTTCAAAACAACAATCGGCGGCAGAGAAGTCATCGTTGAAACCGGCGCTTACTGCGGTCAATCTAACGGTAGTTGTATCGTTCGTTGCGGCGACACCGTCGTGATGGTCAACGCTACCATGGCAAAAGCACCTCGCGAAGGAATGGATTATTTCCCTCTCGGAGTCGACTTTGAAGAAAAAATGTACGCCGTTGGCAAAATCCCCGGCGGTTTCAAGAAGAGAGAGGGTAGAGCTTCCGACAAAGCAATCCTTACTTCTCGTCTTATCGACAGACCTATTCGTCCTTTGTTCCCCAAGGGACTCTACAACGACGTTACGGTTATCGCAACCGTGCTCTCCGTTGACACCAATATCCCTCCCGAAGTGTTCGGCATGATCGGTTCATCCGTTGCGTTGTCCATTTCGGACATTCCTTTCGCAGGTCCCACCGGATCCGTCGTAGTCGGCTACGTGGACGGCAAGTACGTCATCAACCCCGACAGCGAACAACGTGCAAAATCCAGACTCCATTTGAGCCTTAGCGGTACGAAAGACGCAATCATGATGGTCGAAGCGGGCGCAAGCATCATCACCGAAAAAGAAATGCTCGACGCAATTCTCTTCGGTCACGAAGAAATCAAGAAAATCGTCGCATTCATCGAAGAAATCCAAAAAGAAGTCGGCAAACCCAAACTCGACGTCGAACTTGAACATATACCCGAAGACATCGACGCGGCAGTCCGTGCGTATGCAGACGACAAAATGGACGCAGTCCTTACCAACTTCGACCGCACTCTCAGAGAACAAGCCGAAGACGTACTCGATGAAGACGTTCTCGCACACTTCGCAGACGACTTCAACGACGTCGCGAAAAAGACCAAATTCATCCTTGACAGCCTTTACTATCTCAAGAAAGAAAAGGTCCGCGCGAAGATTCTCAACGACGGCGTTCGCCCCGACGGCAGAAGCCTCACCGAAATTCGTCCTATTTGGTGCGAAGTAGGTATGCTCCCCAGAGTCCACGGCTCCGCAGTGTTCACCAGAGGTCAAACGCAGGCAATGACCACTTGTACTCTCGGCACGATTTCCGAAGTCCAAAAACTCGAAGGTCTTGACGAAGATTACTACAAGAGATATATGCATCAATACAATATGCCCGGCTACTCCACCGGCGAAGCGAAACCCCTCAAGAGCCCCGGCAGACGTGAAATCGGCCACGGCGCACTTGCGGAACGTTCCCTTGAACCCGTGCTTCCCAGTGAAGAAGAATTCCCGTATGCAATCCGTACGGTCAGCGAAATATTGAGTTCCAACGGTTCCACTTCTCAAGCGTCCGTCTGCGGTAGCACTCTCGCACTTATGGATGCAGGCGTCCCCATCAAAGCACCCGTAGCAGGCGTCGCAATGGGACTCATCAAAGATACCGAAAGCCACAGAGTCGCAGTCCTCACCGACATTCAAGGTCTCGAAGACTTCCTTGGCGATATGGACTTCAAGGTCGCAGGCACCACCGAAGGTATCACCGCTATCCAAATGGATATCAAGATCAAGGGTATCGACGAAGAAATTCTCACCAAGGCTCTCGAACAAGCAAGACAAGGCAGACTCTTCATCCTTAACAAGATGCTCGAAGTCCTTCCCGAACCGAGAAAAGAACTCTCCAAGTGGGCACCCAAGATCGTCACCTTCTCGATTGATCCCGACAAACTCGGCGACGTCATCGGCAAGGGCGGCAAGACCATCAACAAGATCATCGAAGATACCGGCGTGAAAATCGACATCAACGACGACGGTCAAATCTTCGTTGCATCCAACGACGATGCGGCAATCAAAAAGGCGCGCGCAATCATCGAAACCATCGTCCGCGACGTTGAAATCGGCGACGTGTACGAAGGCGTTGTGACCAAAATCATGGAAAACGATAAAGGTCAATTCGGTGCAAGCGTCAACTTCGCACCCGGCAAAGACGGCATGATCCACATCTCCAAACTTTCCACCGAAAGAGTAGAGAAGGTGACCGACGTCGTCAACGTGGGCGACATCGTTCTCGTCAAAGTCATCAAGATCGACGAGAAACACAGAGTGGACCTTCGCCTTAAAGAAGTCATCCGCAAAGCATAAAAACCGCGCTAAATCGCAAATAACATAAAAAAGCACTCCAAGCGGAGTGCTTTTTTAATGATATACGCGACTCTGTCGCGTGTGATATATTGCTATGCAAGTTGCTTATGCGTCGTTGCCGTCGGCGGTTTTCTGCGAAACCGTTCTGACGGCACTAGCAACGCAACTTCTACCGCACGAAAATTTTTTGCTACAATTCAAACATAATCTGTAACTCAATTCGTATTCCGCAAAATTTTCGTTTTGGTGTTAAAGCGGGTGGGACACCCACGCCCGAAAAGTGCGGCTTGGGGACGGAGCAAAAATACGCACATCCGACCGAAACTGCGTTAGCAATATCACTTCTCTGACTGGAGAAATATCACTGCGCGTGCAATAACACTTCGGCAAAGCTGAAATATAACTAGCTTTTTTAAGGTGTGCTCACGCGAGATTCCCACGCTTCGCTCGGAATGACAAGGTGGGCGATTCCTGCGCTATGCTTGGAAGAAAGGGGTGGTACGGTTTTATCAAATCACGGCGCTGACTTTTTTTGCGGATAGGGAGAGCGATTCGAGAGTGTCGAGAATGCGGGGCAGGGCGGATAGGGTTTCGGTGGTGGGGTGCATAAGGATTATGTCACCGCTTTTGGCGTTTTTCACGGCACGCTCGTAGATGAGATTTTCATCGTGGTCCCGCCAGTCGATAGTGTCCCTTGTCCACATTACGACTTTGTAGCCGAGAGCGTCCGTCACCTGAAACATGTTTTTCCCCATACTGCCCGACGGGGGAGCGAACAAACGACAATTTTCGTAGCCGTCGAAAGCTGAGAGATAGGAGTCGATAAGTTTTTCGGTGAGCAAAATTTCATCGCGATTTTGGGAAACGGAGAGAGTCGCGTGGTCGCGGTGTAGGTAGCCGTGATTGCCGATTTCCATACCTTCCGAATAGAGTTTTACAAGCGCGTCGCCGTTGCGTTCAACCCACTTGCCACCTACGAAGAAAGTTGCGGAAAAGCCACGTTCAGCGAGCAAATTCGCGATTTTAAGTGTGTTTTCGGTGTTTTCGTAGACGTTGAAGGTGAGTGCGACCGCACCGCCGTTTTCGTTGCCCGCGTAGATAGCGCCCGTCGGAGTCGCGCTCTCGTCGGTTGATGCGAATACGGCAATAAAAAGGGTTGTGGCAAGCACTGCGATGATTGCTACGTTTGATATTCGGCGGAAGCGTTTTTCGTTCATATCAAAAATATATGATTGCGATTTTTGCAATATGTGATACAATATTCTCATGAGTAAAATGATTGAATTTCCTAGTGGACTTAAAGTTGTATTGGTATCAAACACCGCCGTGCGCTCCCTTGCTATCGGCGTATTCGTAAGGGCGGGGGCGGAGTATGAAAAACCGTCGGAGTCGGGTATATCCCATTTCATCGAACATATGGTGTTCAAGGGGACTGCGACTCGTTCCGCTTTTGACATCGCAAACGAAACGGATGGTATAGGCGCGAATATCAATGCGTACACCTCGAAGACCAACACTTGTTTTTACACGACTTCACTTGCGGAGCACGGCGAAGAGTGTATGGACGTGTTGTCGGATATGTATTTCAATCCGAAATTCGACGCGGAAGACCTTGAAAACGAGCGCAAAGTCATTTACGAAGAGATAAACGAAGGGGAAGACGATCCCTGCGACGTTTGCTATGAATCCATTTTCTCGGCGTACTTCAAGGGACATCCGATCGGAAAACCTATTCTCGGCACGAAAAAATCTCTTGCGAAGTTGACTCGCGACAATTTGTTCGACTATATGCACCGCAGATATACCCCCGAAAACACCGTCGTGTCTATGGCGGGTAATATCACCGAAGAAGAGTGTAGACGACTCATCGAAAAATACTTCGAGAGCAGAATGCAAAAGTCCGCAAAGAAAAAGGATAAGCACATCGCGCACGAACTCACTTCCTGCTCGGTCACCAAAAAGAAGAAAATCACCCAGTCGCATATCGCTATCGCATTCCCTTGCTACGAAATCGGGGACGATAGGGGATATTACGTTGGACTTTTGTCGTCAATATTCGCATCCGAAATGTCTAGCAGACTCTTCCAAAGCGTGAGAGAAAAACTCGGACTTTGCTATTCGATAAACGGTTCGTCGGCATCGTACGACAAGAACGGCACCTACGTTATCTACACCGCAACAAGTCCAGAAAACGCAGTGAAAGCGGTGCAGGCAATAAAGAAAGAAATCGAAATTTTGCTTGCCGACGGCGTAACCGACGAAGAGATGAACAGAGCAAAGGAACAAGTGAAAACTTCCCTTGTGCTAGGTCAGGAAAGCACGAGCGCAAATATGCGCGTATACGGCAGAGTCGCGTGCTTGCAAAACAGACTCTACGATATCGACCGTGTGTTGAAAATCATAAGCGGCGCGACGAAAGAAGACTTGCTCGAAACCGCAAAATTCATATTCGATTTCTCGAAAGTCGGAGTGGCGCACGTGTCGGGCAACGTCGATCAAGATTTGTTGGCGGTTTTGAAAGCGTAATTCTAACCGCACCGATTTTCAAAATCAATATTCTAACCACACTTTTTGAACGAGAGCAGATGAAATTTATTTCATCTGTTTTTCGTTTTCCTTATTTTAGTGCTTGAAATTCCTTATCGCGTATGATATAATTGTCAATAATAATATATTATATAGGGAATTTGGCTGAAATAAATGCGCAATAACACAAGACAGATAAGAGCAAATTCGGGAAAAAGAATTGCGCTCGGAGTTCTGATAATCGTAATATCTTTGTTTTGTTTTCTCTGCGACGTTAGGGCGCTAGGTAGCGTCGGACGCGCGGTTTATTCATTCCTCGTGGGCTTTTTCGGGCTTGCGGATTACGCTTATTCGATAGTCGGCGTCATCGTCGGCATTGCTATCACTTTCAATCTCAGAGTGAGAATGCGTCCGTCAAAGTTTTTGATGTTCTTCGGACTCTTCGTGCTCGGTGTGCTTGCTCTTCAAGTGTACACTTCGTCCGCTCATATCGCTAATGCGTCCTACAAAGAATACCTTCTTGCCTGCTACGACGGCACGAATACCGCGGGTGGTATGCTTTACGGCTTGCTCGCCTACCTTATGATGAAAGCGATAACCCCTGTCGGCGCACTCGTCGTCATCGTGGTGGCGTTTTTCACTTTGGCGTTTTTCGCATTCTATCCCTTCATCAAAAAGAACGTGACTTACGAAGTCGTCGATACGGCGGAGCGTGAGAGAAAGCGTGAGGAAAAGCGTCTTAAAAAGGCAGAAAAAGAAGAGAATAAAAAGGCTCTTGCGCGCGAACACGAAGTGCAATATCCCGCCACTTCGGACGAAGAATTCAATGCGTTTTATCCCAACCGCGCGGGCGGGGTGGAAGACGAAGACCGCATCCCTGACAAGTACTCAACCAAAGGTCTTGCAAGGGATATTCTTTTCAATCAAAACACCGACGAGAGAAGTATCGAAAGATACCATACGATGAAAAACCCCGAAAACGCACTTTCTCGTCCGGGCGCGTCGTATAGTAGCGTAAGGCGCGCGCAACTCCGCAGTCAACTCGGCATAAACGGCACGTCTAACGGTATGGAAAGTTACACGGTCGGTCGGGCGGAAGAGACTCCGAGAGAAGAAACCGCTCCCGAAACCGCTCCCGTTGCACCCGCGGAAAATAATGAAATTCCGAGAATAGATATGGACGAACTCCGTCGCACCAACGGAGGTATGGATAGCGGTCGCACTTTCACGTCCTTTGAAGCGTTGAAAGCGGATCAACTCCGCAGATTCGGGGAGAGTTACCGTGAAGAAAGAACTCCCGAAACCGACTCTCAACCCGCCGAAGAAGAGAAAAAAGAAGTGGTCAAACCCACCAAAATCGTGGCAAAACCCGAAATTCAGGGCAAACCCGAAGATAAAGCAAGCACTATGGCGGGACTTCAAGGCTCTGTCAAGCGCGCTATAACCGGGGAACAACTTCCCCCCAAACCCCAAAAGGTCGAAGAACTCGAAGCGGAAGGGTATATGCACCCGACTTCTCAAACCGAAGTTCCCGCGACAGTCGAAAGACAACGTGAAGAAACTCCCGTCCGTCCCGCTCAACCAGTCGAGCAGACTTACGTTCAACCCGTCGCACGTCAGGAAGTCGCACGCGAAATTCCCCGTCAAAATGTGCAACCCGAAGAGGACGATACGCCGTTTATCCCCGTCGATACGACCGAGGCAAGCAAACCCGATTGGGCTAGAATACTTGGAAACGCTCCCGCAAAAACTCCCGAAACACAGAGAGTTATCTCTCCCACCGAAGGGAAATCCATAGAAAACGAAGGCAAAGTCTATCAATCTTCTTTCATCGCTCAAAAGGAAATGGAGGCGGTCGCAAAGGCAAGAAAGGAAGCCCCGCCGCTCTCCGCAGTCGAAAAATCGCATATCGAAGCGGAAAGAGCAAGTCAGGCGCAAAGAGTGCGTAAAGTCAGCGTAACTCCGTCCGCAAAAGCCATTGAAAAGAAGATCGAAAAACTCGAAAAAGACGACGGCAAAGAGAGATTGACTCAGGTCACCATAGATCAATCTATCTATCAGGCGACTCCCAAAAAACCGTACGTTGCACCTCCGCTTAGCCTACTTCTTCCCCCCGATCCCGACGTGGACCAAAACGAAGACTACGAAGAGAAGAAGAGAGCACTCGTCGATAAACTCGCATTCTTCGACGTCAGTGCGGAAGTCACGAACATTCAAGTCGGACCCACTTTCTCGTTGTATACGATGTCCGTCGTGATGCCGAAGGGTAGGACTGTATCCACGCTCACTTCCTACGAGCACGATATTGCTATGGCAATGGAGCAGGAGAGCGTGCGTATTCTTGCGCCTATCCCTGGGAAAAACGCAGTCGGTATCGAAGTGCCTAACAAACATCGTAAGATGGTGCGTATCAGCGAATTGATCCAAGCGCCCAAATTCAATCAGGCGACCTCTCCGTCCACTTGCATACTCGGCAAGGACCTTTACGGCAACGACCATATTTGTGATATACGCGACCTGCCGCATATGCTCGTCGCGGGCGCAACCGGCGCAGGCAAGAGTTGTTGCATAAACTCGATTATCGTCAGTTTGCTTTACAAGGCGTCCCCCGACGAAGTGCGACTTATTCTCATCGACCCCAAGAGAGTAGAACTCAGTGTATATGAAGGCATTCCGCATCTTATGCTCGACGAAATCATTTGCGACGTTGACAAGGCTATCCGCGCACTCAACTGGGCGATAACCGAAATGCTCCGCCGTATCGAATTTTTCAAGCAGATGGGGTATAGGAATATCGAAGACTACAACGCGGATTGTCAGACGACAGGCAATGAAAAAATGCCGAGAATAGTCATCATCGTAGACGAACTTGCCGACCTTATGGACAACGGCAAAAAAGCGGTCGAAGACGCAATCAACCGTATTGCAAGACTTGCTCGTGCAGTTGGTATTCACCTTATTCTTGCAACTCAAAGACCGTCCGTCGACGTCGTCAGCGGCACTATCAAAAACAACCTGCCTTCTCGTATTGCGTTCAAAGTCACGTCGGGCCCCGACAGTCGTACAATTCTCGATGCGGGCGGCGCGGACAAACTTCTCGGAAACGGCGATATGTTGTTTATGACTCCGAAGACGTCGTTGCCCACTCGTATGCAAGGCGCGTTCATTTCAAACCCCGAAGTGAAGAAAGTCGTGGACTTCTTGAAAGCGAACAACGAATCCTATTTCGATCCTAACGTCAAGGACGCGATATTCAAGGAGCAGGAAGAAAAACCCGAAGCAAAAGAGTCTAAACTCGACAGACGTAAACAAAGGGAAGAATATCCGCCCGAACTTTTCGACGCACTCCGTCTCGGTATGGAAGAGAGCATTTCCGCATCCTATCTCCAACGCAAACTAGGTCTTGGTTGGCAAAAAGCGGCGAGAATAGGGGATATTATGAAAGATTTGGGCGTTCTCGTCCCCGACGAAAAGGATCCCAAAAAGCGTTCGAGAGTCAATATGACCGAAGAAGAATACGAGCAGTTTGTTGCAGAACATAGCAAACACGACGAGGACGACGAATGATGAAAATCGGAGCAATATCACTTGGTTGTGATAAAAATAGAGTGGACACCGAAAAAATGCTGTCAAGGCTTGTAGGCGGCGGATATTCTATCGTGGGTAGCGAAGAAGATGCGGACGTTATCATCATCAATACTTGCGCCTTCACGGACAACGCAAAAAGCGAAGGTATAGATGAAATCCTTGGCGCAATCGCGGTGAAAGAAGAATACAAAAACAAAAAAATCATCGTTACGGGTTGCCTTGCCGAGCGTTATATGAACGACTTGAAAGTGGAATTTCCCGAAGTCGATGCTTTTCTCGGAATTGCAAACTACGATGAAATTTGCGCCACTATCGAGAAAATTTCCGCAGGGGATAAGGTGTACGGTTGCGCGCGTGCAGACGAGTTTTACGACGGTAGAGTGTTGACCACGCCTTACCATTACGCATATCTCAAAATCGCGGACGGATGCAACAATCATTGCACCTATTGTGCCATTCCGTCCATACGCGGAAAATACCGCTCGGAGAAGATGGACGACCTTGTAAAAGAAGCGAAAGCACTCTCCGACGACGGTGTGAAAGAACTCATTTTGGTCGCGCAGGACGTGACGAGATACGGAGTCGATTTCGACGGAAAATCTCATCTCATCGACCTTGTCAAAGAACTCGTGAAACTCGATTTCAGTCTGATTAGACTTCTTTATCTCGAACCCGAAGCGGTGGATGAAGAACTCATCGAATATATAGCGAACGAACCGAAAATCGCAAAGTATATGGACGTGCCTTTGCAACATATCGGCGACGAAGTTTTGAAACGTATGGGCAGGCATACGAACGAGAAGTATACGAGAGAACTCATCGCGAAAATCAAGGCGCATGGAATAACAGTCCGCTCGTCGTTCATTTGCGGTTTCCCCGGTGAGAGCGAAGAGGCGCACGAAAAACTCAAACGTTTCATTGCGGAAGGCAATATAGATTACGCAGGCTTTTTCGAGTATTCGAGAGAAGAAGGCACTCCCGCCGACAGAATGGACGGACACCTTGACGAAGAAATCAAGATTAGACGCGCAAACGAACTTCGCGAAATCGAAACCGAAGTCATAAACAGGCGCAATCAGTCCCTTATAGGCAAGAAAATCAAGGTCGTCTACGACGATATAGACTACGACAGACAACTCTTTGCGGGTAGGGCGGAATTCCAAACTCCCGACATCGACAATACGATATATTTCACTTCTAAGGAAGAGGTCGCAATCGGCGAATATTACACCGTTGAAATCACAGGTGTAGACGGCATCGACCTCGTAGGAAAGACGATATGAAAATCACACTTGCAACCAAAATCACGATAGCGAGAATCCTTCTCATAATCCCCACCGTCATCATCTACGTAGTGGGCGTATTCTATCAAGCGAATTACGACGTCTATCAAGCGTTGATGATAACCGCATTCGTGCTTTTCGCGGTGCTTTGTTGCACCGACTTCATCGACGGCGCGATAGCAAGAAAGACGAATACAGTGTCCGACCTCGGCAAATTTCTCGATCCGCTTGCGGACAAAGTCGTCGTCGTGATAATGCTCTTTCTTGTGGTATATCACGGGGCGGGGCTTGAAATCTTCACGGGTAATTCCCTTGTCATAGCATTGCTTTCGGGATTGATTCTTTCTCGCGAATTGATGATAGGCGTTTTCCGCAGTATCGCGGCGAAAAAAGGCACCGTCCTTGCCGCAGATATTTTCGGCAAAATCAAAACGTGGCTCCTTGACGTCGGCGTGGGTTTCCTGATTATCGCGGGACTTCACGAAGTGGTCGCTTGGCTCGGCACGATTATCTTCTATCTCGGCGGAATTATGACCGTATTTTCGGGATTGAATTACATACTCAAAAACAAGCAGGTTTTCGTTGATAAAACCGAAGAAAAAGAGGCGGAATAATGGAATTCGTGCGCGAAAAGAAAACCACTTTTGAACTCTTGACCGAAGCGATTGCATACGGTGAAAAACACGGCGTAGTCAGTGCTAAAAAACTGTCGTCGAAACTTCACGTTGCGCAGTCTACGGGAGCAAAAATCGTAGCCGCTTTGAGAATTAAGGGAGTCCTCGGCGAGAAAACGAAGAAAGGGTATCTTTTCGTGGAAAAGAAAAGTTTTGACAGCACGAATACCGCCGTCATAATCGAAAAAATCAAAAATGCGGACGAATATGAAATTGCGGTCTATCGCGATTTGCTTTTTCCGTCCGTCAAGGTCGCGTTTGAGTGGGGTAACGTGGGCGTTGCCATGCTCGAAAGAAAACTCGGACTCGACTACAACCGCGCTCAAGAAGTGTTCGATTTGCTCGACGCGGTGGGCGTGATAGGTGAGGAATCCGCCGTAAACCCCGGCAGAAGAAACCTTGCAATACCACATGAAGAATTCGATAAGTTGGTGAGCGAATGATTACCGAAACTATGAAAATCTGCGGTCTTGACGAAGAAACCATTCGTTTGCGCTTGACCGACTTTATAGGGTTGGGAGTCACTTTCGACGTCAAGGAAAGTTGCCTTGACGCTTCGATAACCATGACTTCGGCAGGCTCGCGCGAGAGTTTCGATCAAGTGAAATCTCTCGTCTACAACTGCTTTGCGGAACAAGTCTATGCATCCGTCGACGTCGAACTTCACGTGCTTGCGGCGGAACTTCTGAAACTCAACAAAAAAGTGCTTGCGGTGGCGGAAAGTCTGACAGGGGGAGAGATATGCTCTCGCTTGACGTCAATCCCCGGCATCAGCGAAAACTTCTATGAAGGTATCGTGTGCTACAACCGCGCGTCGAAGATGAATAGGCTCGGCATATCCAAGTCGTATATCGGCGAATACGGCACTGTGTCAAAGGAAACCGCATACGCAATGGTCAAAGGACTTCTTGGAAAACCCGTGAACGTCGCACTCGCAACGACTGGACTCGCAGGCCCGACCGGCGACGAAGGCAAGCCCGTAGGGCTTGTGTATATAGGAGTGGGAAACGGTGACTTCATCACGACCTTTGAAAACAAACTTTCGGGCGACCGAAATACAATCAGGAAAGCAACGGCAAATTTAGCGTTATTCTATCTCGTCCGCTATCTCAGGGGAGATATATTGCTACTGTAGCCGATTGAATAAATAGATAAAGGAGAATAACAAATGGCAGACAAAACCAATCTCGAACTCGCTCTTGCGCAAATCGAAAAGAAGTACGGCAAAGGTTCGATTATGAAGATGGACGGTGAAAACATTCCTCAAGTCGAAGCAGTATCTTCGGGGTGCTTAACCCTCGACGCCGCACTCGGAATAGGCGGATTTCCCAAGGGTAGAATTATAGAAATCTACGGACCCGAATCGTCGGGCAAAACCACCGTAGCACTTCACGCGGTAGCGGAAGTACAAAAGGCGGGCGGCACTGCGGCGTTCATCGACGCGGAACACGCACTCGACCCTTGGTATGCATCCAATCTCGGCGTGCAAATCGAAAACCTTTACATATCCCAACCCGATAGCGGTGAACAAGCACTCGAAATTCTCGAAACTCTCGTCAGAAGCGGCGCAATCGATATAGTCGTCGTGGACTCCGTCGCGGCACTCACTCCCCAAGCGGAAATCGACGGCGAAATGGGGGATAGTCACGTCGGTCTTCAAGCAAGACTTATGTCCCAAGCACTCCGCAAACTCACCGCGGTTGCATCCAAATCCAAATGCACGATTATCTTCATCAACCAACTCCGTGAAAAAGTTGGCGTTATGTACGGAAACCCCGAAGTTACCACCGGCGGTAAGGCACTCAAATTCTATGCTTCCGTCCGTATAGACGTCAGAAAAGCGGACACTCTCAAAGACGGTAGCGACGTCGTCGGAAATCACGTCAAAGCGAAAATCGTCAAGAACAAAGTCGCGCCTCCTTTCAAAGTCGCAGAGTTCGATATTCTCTACGGCAAGGGCATTTCTTCCCTTGGTTGCGTGCTCGACGTGGCAATCGAAAAAGGTATCGTCCAAAAGAGCGGAAGTTGGTTCTCTTATAACGACGAGAAGATCGGTCAGGGCAGAGAAAAGGCTCTCGACTATCTCAAGAACAACCCCGAAATCGCAGACGAAGTCAACAGAAAAGTCCGCGAAAGTCTCGGACTCAACGCATAATTCGACAAATCGTTCCGCGCACGTAGCGCTATTATGGCTATATATACTTATATATAATAATTTAGTGTATATAAGTTTCGCGCGATTATTGACTATTAAACGATAATCGGTTATACTTAACTCGACAAGGTTTTTGCCTTGATTATATAAATGGAGGTCAAGATGACAAGCAATTTATCTTTATTGCTTGCTGCACTTGACGCCGGACCTATTGTTGGAATAGCCGTTGCAACCCTCGTAGTAGGCGTGGCTATCGGGCTGTTTGTGTATAGAATTTATTCACAGAACAAAATCGGCTTGGCAAAGAGAGAAGCAGCAAGAATTATAGAAGAAGCAAATCTCGAAGCAAAAGACATCCGCAAAGACGGACTTCTCGAAGCTAAAGAACAACAAAACAAAATGCGTTCCGATTTTGAAAAAGAAACCAAAGAACGCAGAGCGGATTGGCAACGTACCGAAAACAGACTTGCTCAAAAAGAAGCTCAACTCGACAAAAAAGAAGACTCTATTGAAAAAAAGGAACAATCTCTCGACAGAAAACTCGAAGACCTTGAAAAATCGCAAAAAACAATAGAGGAAACCAAAACCCGTCTGAAAGGCATTGAAGACGAACTCAACAACGCTCAAGACAACGTCCGCAAAGAACTCGAAAGAGTGGCGGGCATGACCAAGGAAGAAGCGGCGCAAGAACTCAAAGACGCTCTCCTTGACAGCGTGAAAAAATCCGCGGCGGCAGATGCAAAGGCAATCGTTGCAGACGCAAAAGAAAACGCCGTGAAAGAAGCACAAAATATCATCGGTCTTGCAATTCAACGTTGCGCAGCCGACCACGCCACCGAAAATACCGTGTCCGTCGTCGCGCTCCCCAGCGATGAAATGAAGGGTAGAATTATCGGTCGTATGGGACGCAATATCCGCGCTCTCGAATCCGCAACGGGCGTCGACCTCATCATCGACGACACTCCCGACGTCATCACCCTTTCAAGTTTCGACCCCGTGAGAAGAGAAGTCGCTCGTTTGACTCTCGAAAAACTCATCGCAGACGGACGTATTCATCCCGCACGTATCGAAGAAGTCGCAGACAAAATCCGCAAAGAAGTGGAAGCGTCAATCAAAGAAGCGGGCGAAGAAGCGGTGTTCGAAGCAGGTATCCACGGCGTTCATCCCGAACTCGTCAAACTGCTCGGCAGATTGAAATACCGCACCAGTTACGGTCAAAACGTCCTCAAACACTCTCTCGAAGTTTCCTATCTTGCATCCCTTATGGCGCAAGAGTTGGGAATCGATCCCAAAGTTGCCAAGCGCGCAGGTTTGTTGCACGACATAGGCAAAGCAGTGGACCACGAAGTCGAAGGCACCCACATTCAAATCGGTGTGGACTTCGCAAAGAAATACCGCGAAAACGGCGACGTCATTCACGCAATCGCGGCGCACCACAACGATATCGAACCCGAAACCATCGATGCAGTCATCGTGCAAGCGGCGGACGCAATTTCTTCCGCTCGTCCCGGTGCAAGACGCGAATCCCTTGAGAATTACGTCAAACGTATCGAAAAACTCGAAGATATTGCAAAATCTTTTGAGGGAGTCGATCAATCGTTCGCAGTGCAAGCGGGTAGAGAAATCCGCGTTATGGTCAAACCCGAGCAAGTCAACGACGAAGCAACCGTTTTCCTCGCGAAAGAAATTGCCGAAAAACTCGAAAACGAACTCGAATACCCCGGTCAAATCAAAGTCAACGTTATTCGTGAGGTCAGAAGCGTAGAATATGCCAAGTAATATCGTAAAAACATCTGAAGAATTAGCAAAAATCCGCAAGGCGGCAGACATCATCGACGACGTGTTCGATTACATTCTCGGTGAACTCACCGAAGGCGTGACCGAAATCGAAATCTCGAACAAAATCCACGACAAAATCGTCGCTCTCGGCGGTAGCGGTGAGTCCTTTGAAACTATAGTCGCTTTCGGAAAGGGCGGTGCGGAACCCCATCACGTCCCCACCGATAAGAAACTCGAAAAAGGCGAATTCATCACCATCGATATGGGCGCGATTTACGACGGTTATTGCTCTGATTTCACTCGTACCATGGCGTACGGCGAAGTCACCGACGAGATGAAGAAAGTCTATGAAATCGTCTTGCAGGCATACCGTCTTGCTATGGCGGGCGTCAAAGATGGCGCAGGTTGCAAAGCAGTCGATTCTCTCGCTCGCGAATATATCAAACTCTGCGGTTACGGCGACAATTACATCCACGGCACCGGCCACGGCGTAGGCACCGAAATCCACGAGGCACCGTTTGTCAATACTCGCAGTGAAGAAGTCCTTCAAAACGACTCCGTCATCACCATTGAACCCGGTATCTATATTCCCGACGGTTTCGGCATCAGAATCGAAGATATGATAGTCGTAGGGGAGAGCGGTCCCGTCAGCCGTCAACCCGTCGAACTCATCACTATAACCAAATAATACAAGATAATAGGAGATACAAATTATGGCACAAATCATGGCAGGCGACATCAGAAAGGGCGTAACCTTTTTGTACGAAGGCAACATTATGACCATCGTTGAATTTCAACACGTCAAACCCGGCAAAGGCGCGGCTTTCGTCCGTACCAAAATGAAAAACGTCGTTGACGGAAGAACTCTCGAAAAAACCTTCAACCCCACCGATAAACTCGAACTCGCTCACATCGAATCCAAAGATATGGAATATCTCTACAACGACGGAGAATTCTACTACTTCATGGACAAAGAAACATACGAGCAAATCCCCCTCAACCA
Source organism: uncultured Bacteroidaceae bacterium (assembly GCA_964550635.1). GTDB lineage: Bacteria > Bacillota > Clostridia > Christensenellales > CAG-917 > RGIG4097. Next base: position 8,545 of record CAZJZV010000015.1, on the reverse strand, counting down.
CGACCAAGTCGAAGACGCACTCCAATTCGTCAAAGAGAACGGCACCGTCAAGATGAAATTCTTCCAAGACAAACCTTTCTCCGTCGAACCCGAAAACTTCGTCGAACTTCTCATCACCATCTGTGAACCCGCAGTTGCAGGCAACACCGCGACCAACGCCACCAAACCCGCAACCGTCGAAACCGGCTACGAACTTATGGTCCCCATGTTCGTCAATGAAGGGGATACCATCCGTATTGATACTCGCACCGGCGAATACATGTCCCGCGTCTAATCGCGCTAAATCGCGAATAACTTTGTCAGGCACACCCTGTTCGAGCAGTTACGTACGCCAAGTACGCGCCTGTCCGCCCAGAGTGTGCCTTTCGCGTTCTTCATCGATTTATCGCGATTAGATTTCATTGTTAAAAAACGCTTCGGTCGTCGGATTTTTTGTTTCCTTGCTCTGCATCCAAATGGCGCGATTAGAAGTAATCGCACTAAATCGCGAATAACAATAAAAGCACTCCAAGCGGAGTGCTTTTTTTCTGTCATTCCGAGCGAAGCGTGGGAATGACAGAAAACCGCCAAACGGCAAAGACAGTAACCTTGCGCGCGCGTGGGTGCGTGCGAACTTATAATAGGGTAAGTGCTTATATAAGTTTACAATTATATATTGCGGGGATATGGTGGTGTTTTTTTTTGTTTGATTGGGTTTGGATTGTTTGGCAAAAATTGTCGCTATGGAGAAATTCTCTTTTGGCGATATTTGTCGCATATTGGGCGGTGTGAATTTTGAGCGGGGTAGCGTCATATTCTTTAATATGTTTGGTGGACTTATTGACGGTATCGTCGCTAGAGCAATAAACGAAAATGCGAAAGAAAACGAAATCACCGAGGTGCGGTTGCGTGTCGGTCGTCCGCTCGTTTTTTCGACGGCGGAAGGGAAGAAGTATGCGCTTCTGCCTTGCGGACAACCGTATATAGTCACGAAAACGGACGTGGAAAGGCTCGTTGGACTTGCTTCGGATTTTTCCTTTTACGCAGTCAACGACGAACTCGTCAAAGGCTATCTCGTGAAAGCGGGAGTGCGTATCGGGGTTGCAGGGGAAGGCGTCGTGGACGGCGGTCGGCTCATCACAATAAAAAATCCGTCTTATGCGGTTATGCGCATTCCCCACGAGATAAAGGGGTGCGCGGACGGCGTTATGGCGAAAATCGAAAATGCAAACGTACTCGTCGTATCTCCGCCCGGCGGGGGCAAGACTACGCTACTTCGTGATATGGCAAGGCAGACGTCGAAGAGATACAACACGCTCATCATCGACGAGCGTTACGAAATCGCATCCGTGGACGGCAAGGGGCTTCCTACTCTCGACGTGGGGGATAGCGAAGTGGTGAGCGGAATATCAAAGTGCATTGCCTACGAAAACTGCATCCGCGCTATGTCCCCTGAAATCATCGTTACGGACGAAATTTTCAGTCATCGGGAAGTGGAGTCCGTCGGGGATATTGTCAGGAGCGGAGTCAGGGTGTTCGCATCGGTGCACGGACGGTCTTTCGAGCAAATCTCGTCGTCGAGCGTGTTTTCGTCCTTGGCGAAGTGTTTCGACGTCGCGATAACCTTGGAGCCTACGGGGAAAATCGTAGAGGTCGTGAATGTATGACGGGTTGAAACTGCTAGGCGGTGGACTGCTTGCGCTCGTGTCGTCCTATATCGGATTGCTCGTCAAAAGGCGGTACGCAGAGCGGGAAAAGTGCTACGTTAGGCTATGCGATTTCATCGCGTACGCAAGGGGTGAACTCATGTCGAAAATGACTTCCGTTCCTGAAATTTGCCTTGCGTTTGCGGGGGAGAATAAGGACGAAGTTTCGGATATACTCCGCGACTTCGCGACGGGACTGCGACAGGGACGGAAAAAAGAAATCCGCTCAACTCGCTTGAAAAATGACGAAATCAAGGAAATATCCGCATTTTTGGACGGACTCGGAGTTTCGTCACTCGGCGAACAAATCGCATATATCGACGCTCAACCCAAAACATTTCAATCAAAATGCGAAACTTGCAAAACGGATAGCAAACGGCTTGGCAATATGTATTTCAAATTGTTCGTGCTACTCGGCGTTGCGCTCATGGTCGTCACGGCGTAAAGGAGTCAAATGGAAATCGGTATCATTCTCAAAATCGCAGGAATAGGGTTGTTGACGGCGGTGGTCGCTATGATTTTGAAAAAGAGCGACCGCGACGATATTGCGACTTTCGCGACTCTTGCGGGACTTATCGTTGTGATTGCGCTCGTCATCGATATGGTGGGCGGACTCTTCGACACGATAAAAGACATACTCTCCTTGAACTGATGATTTTCAAATTGATTGGAATTGCACTGGTCGGCATAACGGTGGTTATGCTTTTGCGCACCGCGCGCCCTGAATTTGCGGTGTTTGCGACGATTGCGACGGGTGTCGTGATGGTCGTATTCTTGCTCGGTACGCTCCGCGACGTCGTGCTTGCTTTCGACGATATTGTGAAGAAAAGCGGTGTGGACGACGGTGTATTCTCCGCGGTGTTGAAAATCATAGGGGTGGGGTATTTGACGGAATATTCGTCGTCTATCGCAACCGACGCGGGTTGTCCGTCCATTGCAAGCAAGTTGCAATTCGGGGGGAAACTCACGATTTTTGCTATGAGTGTGTCCATTTTGTCCGAACTAATCAATGTGACGACCGAACTTTTGAAAATCGTATGAAACCAAAATTGGCGTTGAAAATAGGTTTGTGCGTGCTTGTGGCAATTTTGTTTGCGTGCTTTCTTTTGCCTAGCGAAGTTGCGTTTGCGGACGGTGGCGACGACGTCGAAAAGTCCCTTGGTGAAAACGTCGTCAAGAGTATAGACGATTTGAATCTCGACGACTTTCAATCTTTCGTTGATTCACTGGGGACGGACGGCTATTCCTTTTCAAACGTGAAAGCACTCTTGAAACGCATTGCAAGCGGGGAGAGCGAAAACTTTTTCGCGGAGTTTTCGTCCGCACTTTCAAAGGATATCGGGAAATATTTTCTCGGCTTTTTGCCGTCCATACTGTCAGTTGTTTTGGTTTGCTTGTTGAAAAGTACGTTGTCGGGTATGACTTCGTCCTTTCTCGACAACTCGACGACGGAAGTCGTGCACGCGGTTTGCTATGCGACCGTCATCGTGATAATCACTTCGTCCCTTGTGGACGTCGCGGGGACGGTCACGAAAACGGTGCGCGCGTTGACGACCTTTGCAGAAACCGCTTTTCCCGTGCTTCTAACATTGCTTGCGGGACTTGGCAGTAGCGTGAGCGTTGCGACTTATCAACCTATGATGGCGGTGCTTGGCGGTGGGATTATGGAATTGATTTCAAGAGTCGTCGTGCCTGCGTTCATTGCGTGCGAAGTGTTTTCGGTGGTCGGCAACCTGTCGGGCAACGTGAAACTCACCAAAATGAACAAACTGTTTCGATCGTCGTCAACTTGGCTCGTTGGAATTGCATTCGGACTTTTCGGCACTTTTCTGACTGTGGGCGGAATTTCGGGCGGAGTCGCGGACAAACTCGGCTACAACGTTGCAAAATTCGCTCTGTCAAGTTACGTGCCGATACTCGGCGGATACGTGTCCGACGGATTCGATCTCGTCGCTTCGTCGTTGGTGCTTGTGAAAAGTGCCTTCGGCTATACGGCGGTGGCGGTGCTTGTTTGCGTGGTGCTTTTCCCCGTCGTCAAACTGGTTGCGTTTTTGATCTCAATGCGACTTGCTTCCGCTATCGTCGAACCTATCGGGGACGCGCGCATATCGAATATGCTATCCGCGGTTGCGGACAATACGTCCTTGCTCATAACCGCTCTCGTCGGCTCGGCGTTCATGTTTTTCATATTGATTATGCTCGCAGTCGGTACGGTTGCGGTGTAGGTGGCGTATGCAGGATTGGTTGTTGTCGATAGTCGGCGTCGTGTGCCTTGGTCTACTTCTTGAAATCGTAATGCCCGACGGACAGACGACGAAGTACGTCAGGGGAGCGTTTTCGTTGCTCGTGATATTCGTCGTGGTGTCCCCGCTACCTTCCTTTTTCAAAAACGGCGCAAAACTCGAACTAGGGGAGATAAGCGTATATGCGGACGAAAGTTACGTGGCGGGTGTTGACGATAGGATAGTTGCGGAAAAGGAAAGTAAAATCAAAACCGCGCTATCCCAAAACGGCTACGATGCAGACGTGAAAATCACCACTACGGGGCGGAATAACACTGATATTGTCGAAATCGTCGTCAAAATTCAAAAATCCGTTCTCACGGACGAAAACGTGAATAAACATATTGTGACGGTGCGTGAGTTGACGAGTAAAATCGCTCAAGTGGACGAAAGCACCGTTTCGGTGGAGATATATGGAAGTAGTTGACGAGAGAAAGGATAGTTTTGTCAAGTCGTTGAAGGAGTTGCCCGTTGTCAAAAAACTCGGCAAAATCAAAAATCTTCAACTTATCGTCGCCGTATTCATAATCGCAGTCGCACTCGTCATATACTCTAACGTAGCGGAAAAAAACCAATCTGAATCAACTCCCGTATCCTCCGTGATGACCGCGGAAGAAGAGAGATTGTCCGCCGTACTTGAAAGCATTGACGGCGCGGGAAGAGTGGAAGTTATGGTGTCAAGAAAAGGGGAGGACGTCGTCGGTATTCTCGTGATTGCGGAAGGCGCGGACGATATATCCGTACTCTTGAAACTGCAACGCGCGACGGTGTCCGCTATGGGAGTGGATAAAAGCGTGGTCGAAATTTGCAAAATGAAATAAATTTTCGAGGAGGAGTTATGAAAATAAAATCGAAAACCAAAAAAGCAATCGTACTGTCAGTCATGGTAGTGTTGCTCGTCGCGACGGGCGTGCTGAACTGGGCGCTCAACGAGCGACTTGACGGAGAGCAGGCAAACGCGGACGGCGGAGTGACCGTCACCGAAACTTTCTTCGCATCCTATCGGAGCGACCGCGACGCAACCCGCGAATCCGAGTATCTCTATCTCGACGCGATAATTAAGTCCGAGGACGCAAGCGCGGAGAGTAAGGCTAGCGCAGAGCAGAAAAAACTCGATATCGTCACCAAAATGGAAACCGAACTTGCCCTTGAAACTCTCGTCAAGGCGAAAGGTTTCGACGATGCGGTCGTCGCAATCGGTGAAGACGGTGTGAACGTAGTGGTCGGGGCGGAGGAGTTGACTCCCGAACAAGCGACTCAAATTCTTTGCATCGTAACAGACGAAACCGATTTCAAGGCAACCGACGTGAAAATCATTCCTTATAACTAAAACGCGGGCGGGCAAGCAAATTGCCCGCCTTTTTTCTCGTCAATATCTTGCTAATAATTTTCGCTTATGCTATAATACGCGTATGGCAAAGGATACGAACAAGAAAATGTCCGTCTTTTCGGACGTAATCACATCTCTCGCATACGACGCTGCGTCCGGCGTTGATGGTATTCAGGTGCTCGCAAAGGACGGAAAGAAATCTTTCCGCGGTTGCGGTGTGTCCGTCTACTTTCTTCCCAACGACAAAGTTACGATAGACTTGTTCGTCAATATCCAATTCGGCTATCTTGTCCCGCCGACCGTTGCGACGGTGCAGGAAAGAGTGAAAGCGGAAGTGGAAAATTCCACCAAATACCAAGTTCATTCCGTCAACGTACAAGTGGTTGACGTCATCTATCCGCAATGAGAAAAGTAGCAAGAGAAACAGCGTTCAAACTTATATTCGAATACACCTTCATTTCCGAGAAAGACGAAGATGCGCTTTCTCTTTTGGAATTTGCAGACGACCTCAGCGCAGACGACAAGGATTATATCCGTCGCGTATACCACGGAGTGACGGACAATTTCGACGGACTGAAAGAGAAGGTGTCGTCCTATCTTGAAAACTACCGTATCGAAAGATTGTATCGTCCCGACCTTGTCGCACTTCTTCTTGCGACCTACGAGTTGTACACCGAAGAAGCACCCGCAAAAGTCATAATCAACGAAGCGGTCGACCTAGCGAAACGCTACGGCACCGACAAATCGGGCAAATTCGTCAACGGAGTGCTTGCAAAAATGATAAAAGCCTAAGTTTAGGCTTTTTTTGACCTCAAAAATCACGAAAAAACCTCAAAAAATCGTTATTAGTTGCAAAAAAGGAAGATTATCTGTCAAAAATGGAACTTAAACCGTCGATTGTGCAAAATGCTATATCCGTAAGCGAGTTAAACGCCACGATTCACGCGTGTATGGACGCGCCCATTTTCCAAGGGCTCGAAGTTTTCGGCGAGATTTCCAACTATAAACTCAGCGGTCCCCACGCCTATTTTGTTTTGAAGGATAAGGACGCTCAAATTTCTTGCGTGAAATTCTACGCTTCCTGCGATTATCAACCCAAGGACGGCGAAAGCGTCATCGTCAAAGGCAAACTCGACTACTACGTGAAGGGCGGTCGTCTTTCCATTCAGGTGTCGTCAATCACTCCCGTCGGGCAAGGTCTTTTGTTCTTGCAATTTGAAAAACTCAAAGCAAAACTCACCGCCGAAGGTCTCTTCGACGAAGCGCACAAAGTGCCTATCCCGAAGTATGCGGACAACGTGCTTGTCGTCACGTCGAAAACAGGGGCGGTCATTCGCGATATAGTCACAACAATTCGTCACAAAAATCCTAAACTCAATATCGTCATTCGCGACGTCAGAGTGCAGGGGGACGGTGCAGGTCGTGAAATCGCAAGCGTGCTTGCAAGGGTGGATAAACTAGGTTACGACGTCATAGTGCTTGCAAGGGGCGGTGGCTCTCTTGAAGATTTGGCTCCGTTTTACGATGAAGAACTCGTTCGTGCGATTTACGCAATGAAGACTCCCATCGTTTCCGCGGTCGGACACGAAACGGACTTTTCGCTCGCGGACTTCGTTGCGGATATGCGCGCGCCTACGCCTACCGCCGCAGGTGAACTCGTTGCATACGATTGGTATGAACTCGTTCGCCGCGTGCGTGAAGATGCGTCAAGGCTCGGCTTTCTCGTGCAAAAACAATTCGACAGAAAAACTATGCGCGCTCGTCTTGCGGTCACGAAACTTGCGCACTCTGCCGAAACTTTCTACACTCTCAACGCAAACCGCGTGAAAACTCTCGTTACAAGGCTCGGCGCGCTTGCGGAAAACAAGATCGCAAAATCAGAGTTTAGACTCGAAAAGGCTATGACCGCTCTCGATAATTTGAGTCCGCTCAAAACCCTTAAACGCGGTTACTTCGCAGTGGAAAAGGACGGCGGTTACGTCACCGATCTTTCCGCAGTCGAAATAGGCGATAAAATCAAAATCAGAAGTGCGGACGGCTCCGCTCTCGCTGAAATCCTTTCTATCAATAAGGAGGAATTATGAACGAAGAAATGAAAAAATTCGAACAGGCTCTCGCAGAACTCGAACTGCTCGTCAAAAAACTCGAAAACGACGTCCCAGTCGACGAGGCTACCAAGGCTTTTGAAGAGGGTATAAAACTCTCCAAGGTCTGCATGGACGACCTGAACGGTGAAAAGGGTAAACTCGAAATCCTTATGGACGACCTTAACAAACTCACCGAAGAAATCAAAATCGACTAATGGACTTGCAAGGGTTTATCGAAAAAGTCGCCGATACTCTGCGTAGAATTTTGACTGTCGACTACGCCGAAACGCAAATCGAAGAAATGCGTGTGAAAAATCCGCTTTCCGACGGGATTTACTATGCGGTCGCGGACGGCGGAAAGAGAATACGTCCGTCTGCCGTCTATCTCGGCGCGCTTGCGTCGGGTAGGGAATTTTCCGCAGACGAAGAAGAAAAACTCGTGCGTATCGCTTGCGCGGTCGAACTCATCCACTCGTATTCTCTCGTGCACGACGACTTGCCCGCTATGGACGACGATACCATCCGTCGCGGTAAACCCGCGGTGCACGTCAAGTACGGGGAAGGAAACGGAATACTCATCGGCGATGAATTGTTGACTCTGTCTTCTCTCGTTATGCTCGAAGAGAAAAATTCTGATAGCGACTATGCGTGCGCGTGTCGCACACTCGTGAAAGCCGCATCCGATATGGCAATAGGGCAGGCATACGACCTTGACGAAAACGACGATGACTTTTTGAGAACGTACGCGCTCAAAACGTCCGCATTACTGTCCGCATCATTCAAAGCGGGCGCAATCGTTACTTGCGGTGAAAATTCCACCGAAGCAAACGCTATGGGGGAATACGGCTTCCACGTGGGGCAGGCATTCCAAATCGCAGACGACCTGCTCGAAAACCACGAAGAGCGTTCGTACGTGAGCGCGGTGGGCAGAGAAGTCGGAATTGCCACTCTCAACGCAGAAACCGAGAAAGCAATCCAATCCGTCCGCGGTTTGCACCACGCCGACACCCTTGAAAAATTCGCAAACGAATTGAAAAACAGAAAAAGATAAAAAATCTGTTGCAAAATTCGCTTTTGTTTGATATAGTATTAAAGCGCACTTGTCGTGCGGGAGTGACTCAGTGGTAGAGTGTCACCTTGCCAAGGTGAAAGTCGCGGGTC
>CAZJZV010000014.1:0-38354 GCA_964550635.1 uncultured Bacteroidaceae bacterium | reverse complement strand
TTTGACTATACCTTAATTTTTTAGGGAAATAAATCCCTTATTTGCACCTTCTTTTTGCAGTGCTTTTTTTTCATTACTTCGTTCCAAATAGTCTGTCGCCTGCGTCGCCGAGTCCGGGAAGAATGTAACCGTTTTCGTTGAGTTGACGATCGAGAGTGGATACGTAGATCTTCACGTCGGGGTGCGCTTCCGCGACCGCTTCGATTCCTTCGGGTGCGCCGATGATGTTCATAAGGCGAATTTCTTTGCAACCGCGGTCTTTCAAGAATTTGATTGCCGCCACTGCGCTACCGCCCGTTGCGAGCATCGGATCGAGAAGAATTGCTACACTGTTCTCGATGCCTTGGGGCAGTTTGCAATAGTATTCGTGAGGCTCCAAGGTTTCTTCGTCGCGGTAGAGACCGATATGACCTACGTGTGCGGTGGGGAACAGAGTGTGAACGCCGTTCACCATGCCGAGACCTGCGCGAAGAATGGGGACGATAGACACTGCGTTGTCCGCGACCATAGTTTGTTCGGTGAGTTCAAGGGGTGTTTGCACCATGACTTTTTTGGTGGGGACGTCTTTGAACGCTTCGTAGACCATGAGCGTGGTGATTTCTTCGACAAGTTCGCGGAATTCCTTCATGCTGGTTTTTTCATCGCGAAGGATTGCGACTTTGTGTTGGATGAGCGGATGATTGAAGATGGTTACGTTTTTGTATTCTTTCATTTTTAACCTCATTTTTGGTAGAAACCGCCCTAAACAAATAGAGCGGTTTCGATAATGGTGATATTATTCAGCGTCGTTGTTGTTTTCTGCGACTTCTTCTGCATCTTCTTTGACGACGGTGGTGCCGACTTCGAAGTTTGCATCGGGAGCGACTGCGCCGGTGATAAGGCTATCGGTTTCACCCTCTTCCTTTTCGATGCCGTTTTCTTCTTGTTTCTTTTCGATCTTGGTGATGATGGTGTAGACCAAGATGCCGAGAATGAGTGCGGTTGCGATGGAAGTGATGGTGATGGTCTTGGACACGGTGCCGTCACCTTCGAGTGCGTAAGGAATCTTGATTGCGAGTCCGCCGATACCTGCGATAAGGATTGCACTGACGGTGAAGAGGTTCTTGTTGTCGCCGAGGTCGATGTCCTTGAACATCTTGAGACCGCTGACTGCGATGAATCCGTAAAGGGTGAGGCAGACGCCGCCCATTACGCAAGAAGGAATGGTTTGGAGCAAGGACATAATCGGAGTGATGAAACTCAAAACTATGCACATGATTGCCGCTGCGAAGATGGTGGAGATAGATGCGTTCTTGGTGATTGCCACGCAACCGACGGATTCGCCGTAAGTGGTGTTGGGGCAGATGCCGAACACGGTACCGACCATGGAGCCGACGCCGTCACCGAGAAGGGTTCTTTCGAGACCGGGTTCGCCTTCGACGAGGTCACGACCGATGATGGAACCAAGGTTCTTGTGGTCTGCGATATGTTCCGCAAAGACGACGAATGCAACGGGGATGAATGCGAGTGCGATTTCCGCAACGCCTGCACCGGTGATGACGCTTGCCGCACCGTTGGTTGCCGCCGCGACTGCTTCGTTGACGTTGCCGTTGACGAGTTCTTTGATTGCTTCGATGAGTGCGAAGTCAGGATAGTTGAGGAATGCGGTTACGCCGGTGAATTGACCGTCCACGACGAAGTTTTGCACCAAAGGAGTCCAGTTGACTATCTTGAGATATTCCACGTCGAAGCAGTAGCCGAAGATGGAGAAGAAGGATGCGACTGCATAGCCTGCGCCGATACCGATGATGAACGGAATGAGTCTACCCATTTTGAATTTCTTTTGGGTGGAGCAGATGCAGATGGTGATGAGAGTCACGAGACCGCAAAGGAGTGCGACAAGGTTGTAAGATGCGTTGACGGTTGCGCCGCTTGCCTTGACGATGTCACCCATTGCAGAGCCTGCAAGAGAAAGTCCGATGAGTGCGACGGTCGGTCCGATGACGACGGGGGGCATGAGTTTGGAAACCCATTTGGTGCCGACGAAGTGGATCACGATTGCGATGATCACGTACACAAGTCCTGCAAGGATACCGCCGATGATGATTCCGCAATAACCGAACAAGAGTGCGGTAGAAAGGGAACTCAAGAATGCGAATGACGACGATACGATGACGGGGCTCTTGAACTTCGTGAACAGAAGATAAGTGATGGTGCCAAGACCTGCGCCGAGAATTGCCGCGGGGATTTGAGTGGGCAAACCGATAATCGTAGGAACCGCGATAGTTGCCGCCATAATGGCAAGAACTTGTTGGAGCGCGAATATCAAGAGTTTACCGAACTTAGGTTTGTCTTCAACGTCATAGATAAGACCGTTTTTGTTCATAGTGTTACTCTCCATTTTTAATTTTCTTGTGTTTAAGCTACAAGTTGATACCCTATTAAAAAACCTTGTCGGCGTAGAACACGGACAAGGCAAACTAATTGTTTTGATAGTTTTCAATCTTGTCTATATCCCGTATAGCCCTTAAAGATTTTTATTACAAAAATAATACCATAGTGAAAAATCGGTGTCAACGATTTTCTTTCAATTACGGCAATGTTTTTAGGCTACGAATACAACTCGACCCGATTATCCCCGCCGTCCGTTTCGTCAAAGCGCACCGCGATCATCTCTTGCGTGGAAGTCGGAATGTTTTTGCCGACATAGTCGGCACGTATGGGGATTTCCCTGTGTCCGCGGTCGATGAGCACCGCAAGTTGTATGGTCTTCGGGCGCCCGAAATGAAGGAGTGCGTCGATAGCCGCCCTTGCCGTCCTGCCCGTATACAAAACGTCGTCGCAAAGAATGACGTTTTTGTTCTTTATATCGAAAGGAATATCCGTACTTTTGACGTCCGCCGCCTCCCCTATCTCGGACAAATCGTCGCGGTATAGAGTGATGTCCATAACACCCATATTCGCGCTTTTGCCTTCGATATTTTCGATATTATCCCTGATACGTTTCGCCATAGGCACTCCGCGGGTGTGTATTCCCACAAGCACCACGTCGTCTACGCCGTTATTTTTTTCGACGATTTCGTGGGATATGCGCAGTAGCGCGCGACCGAGCGCGATTTCGTCAAGTAAAACTTTTTTAAGTTCCATATATCACCTTAAATTTATGCGCACGCATTGCGAGCGCACGCACGTTTGCCACTTATTCCTTTCGACCGACTATATAACGGCGGTTTTCGGGTTTTCAATTTCAATGCTTGTCGAGAATTTTTTTCAGTTCGTCCAAATCGAAGTCGGGCACGTACTCCTCTTTCGCACTGTCGAGTTCTTGTGAAAAACCGTTCGTGAGTCCCGCGTCGAAAAACGCGTCCACCGCGGTATTGTATTCGAGTTCGTTGAGTCGTCTGCCGAGTGCCTCGTGTCCTTCCACCGCAGGCACGGGGAAATACTGCCCCATAACGCTGACGTACATATCTTTGTCAATCTCCGCTATCGCGTTCATGACTCCCCTTGTGTTGCGGAGTCCGCGGGGCAAAACGAGATGCCTGACTATAACGCCTTTGACCATCATACCGTCGTCGTCGAAAACGTTTTTAGGTTGTTGACGGCGCATTTCGGTTATTGCGTTTTTCGCGACCTCGAAATAGTTCGGAGCGTTTGAATATTTCACCGCAAGAGTGTCGTCGCTATACTTGAAATCGGGCAACCACACGTCCACGAGTCCTTCGAGTTTTTTCAAATTCGCAACCGTTTCGTAGCCGTTTGAATTCCATACGATAGGAATATGCAAGGCGGGTTTCGCGATAGACAGGGTTTGAGCGAGCAGATTTACGTTTGCAGGCGGTGTGACGAGATTGATATTCTCCGCCCCTTCGTCTTGCAGATAGAGCATCGCTCTGACGAGTTCGTCGGGAGTGACTTCGAGTCCTAAACCTTCGTGCGAAATCTTGTAGTTTTGGCAAAACAGGCATTTCAGGTTGCACCCCGAAAAGAAGATAGTACCGCTACCGCCCGTCCCCGAGATACAAGGTTCTTCAAAGCGGTGAAGTCCAACTCTTGCGATCTTAAAAGTTCCGTCCTTTGCAGACATAAGCTACCTCTCGATTTTTGCGAAAATGCCGTCGTACTTATTCGCCCATTTGACGACCGCCGACCGCTTGTACTTTTTGGGAATACGGCTTGCGACTTTCTTGCCGTGCAACGCTTTCAACAACCACCTTATCGCCTGACAGACGAGAGATGGTTTTTTGAGAATAATGCACACCTTTTTGAGAATATCCGACGCACCCAATTTGACGGGGTTTTCGCTGTCCGTAGACAACAACGCCATATCCTCATTCGTCACCGCTCCGCAACCGAAAAGCCAGTTTATCATAGCGGGATTGATATTTAAAGCCCACCTTTTGATAATATCTATGAACGTATAGTCCGCCCCTAATTCTTCCATGAACTTGAGTTGATACCCCCAAAGTTCTTTGGCGGAATAGTCCGTTTTCCCCTTCACAGCGTCCGCTAGCCATACGCCTGCTTTCATCGCGGATTCGATACCGCTACCCATAATCGGCATTGTCATAAACGCACTGTCCCCGACCGCCGCATAGCCGTCCGCAACCATCACGGACAACGGTCTTCTCACCCCTATATCCACAAAGCGCGCGGGGCGGATTTCTTCGGTTGTCATGATAGCGTTTTTCGATAGAAGTGCCGATAGTGCTTCGTCCTTTTCATCCGCGGTCAGACCGCCTATTCTGCCGATAAGCACGTCCACTTCGTTTCGGTCGTTGAGATTGCACCAACTGATACCCACTCCGTCAAGGTGTTTGATATAGAGAGTGCTTTCGGGGTTTGGAGTCGGACTGCCCGCTTTGCGCTTATAAAACGCGCGGTAGCCTTTCATAATATCGTTTTTGTCGGGTTTTGCCTGCACGCCGAATTTTGACGGCACTTGCGCCCTGAATGGCGAATTGAGTCCGCTTGCGTCTATCACAAGGTCGTAGACGTATTCTTCGCCGCCGACGGTTACGCCGACGACTTTTTCTTCTCTGATGACGAGCGCCTGCACGCGCAATCCGTAATATATTCTGACTCCCGCCGCCGTCAACAATTCGTCGAAATAGGAGGACAGTCCCCTACGCGAAATCGAAACCTCTTCCATAGGTTTTGCAGGGGGGACTTTCAGACTGTTTTTCTCATCTGGGGAAACGAAAAGCCACTTGCTTTTTTGGGTGTAAATACTCTCCGCGGGGGACGGCAGGGAGCAGAGTGCAAAAACGTCGAAACGAATATCGTCGTACCAATCGTAGCCGACTTCCCCTTTACGTTCTATTTCAAACACGTCGACGTCGTGTCCTTGCTCGGCAAGTTTCAATGCGGCGACCGCACCGCCCTGCCCGAGACCGATAACAGCGATTTTGCTCATGATTTTCTCCCTGACTTAATCTATATATAGATTATAACTTCTATCCTATGCGTTGTCAATACGGATAATTTGCCAAAAAAACGCGCCGTATTGAAAAATTTTTTGTTTACAATCGGGCGCGCGTGTGGTAGACTGTACGAGTGTTCTAGGAACACTCCGCGGTTTCATCCGCCTCAATCCGAAATCAAATTTTTTGGAGGCATATATGTCAAAAACTCTCGGTACTATTTCCAGAGGTATCAAAGCACCCATCATCAAACAAGGCGACGACCTCGTTCAAATCGTTGTGGATAGCCTTCTCAATGCCGCGAACGATCCCGAAACCGGGTTCAAAATTCAGGACAAAGACGTTCTCGCTCTCACCGAAGCGGTCGTTGGCAGAAGCCAAGGCAACTACGCAACCGTAGACGACATCGCGGCGGACGTCCGCGCAAAAACGGGTGGCGGTACTGTTGGTCTTATCTTCCCTATCCTTTCAAGAAACCGTTTCTCTCTCCTTCTCAAAGGCATCGCGAAAGGCGTTGACAAACTCATCATCATGTTGTCCTACCCCAGCGACGAAGTCGGCAATCACCTTATGAGCATCGACCTTCTCGACGAAAAGGGCGTCAACCCCTACTCCGACGTGTTCACCGAAAAGGAAATCTACGAGACTTTCGGCGAAATCAAACACCCCTTCACCGGCATCGACTACGTGCAACTCTACAAGGAAATGGCGGGTGAAAACACCGAAATCATTCTTGCAAACCGTCCGCAAGAAATTCTCAAATATACCGACGTCGTCATCAACGCGGACATTCACACCCGCTTCAGAACGAAACGCATTCTCGAACAAGCAGGCGCGAAAAAAGTTCTCTCCATGCACGACATTATGAACGCACCCGTGAACGGAAGCGGTTACAATCCCGACTACGGCATTCTCGGCTCCAACCTTGCCACTGACAACAGTGTCAAACTCTTCCCTCGCGATTGCCAACCTATCGTGGACAAAATCCAAGCAATGCTCCTTGAAAAAACCGGCAAGAAAGTGGAAGTTATGGTCTACGGCGACGGCGCGTTCAAAGACCCCGTCGGCAAGATTTGGGAACTCGCAGACCCCGTCGTTTCCCCCGCGTATACGAGCGGACTCGTCGGCACCCCCAACGAACTCAAACTCAAATATCTCGCGGACAACGCAATCGGCAACCTTAGCGGTGAAGAAGCAAAACACGCAATCCAAGATATGATCAAGGCAAAGCCCTCCGATTTGTTTGCATCCCAAGCGTCTCAAGGCACGACTCCCCGCCGTCTTACCGACCTTCTCGGTTCTCTCTGCGACCTGACGAGCGGAAGCGGTGACAAGGGCACTCCCTTCATCTACATTCAAAACTACTTCACCAACTACGCGTCAGACTAACAAGAAAACGAAAAAAGCCACCGCATTGACGGTGGCTTTTTTATTGCAGTTTATTCTGCCTGTCTTTTGATTTTTGCAAGTTTTGCAAAGTAGATTATTTCCCCTATCACGAAGGTCAAACCCGCGACGATAAACATTGCGATTCCAACCCCAAACCCGACTCCGCCGGGGACAAGGAAGAAGAACGCAAGTCCTACGGACAATGCAATCACCGCAATCAACAACCCTAACAACATCATATTGATATTGTTGAGTTCCGCGACCTTTTTGATCAAAGATTTGTCGTTGCTCATACGCACCTCCTTTGGAGATAGTATGGGAGTTTTTCGGCAAACTATTCAGTCTTCGTATTCTTCGTCGCGGTGGCGGTGGGATGCGGTTTCGTTCAGATGATAGGAGTTCTTGACAGGCAAGTCGCAGTCGTTGCAAACGTACCAATATCCGTCATCGTCATGCCTTACGTAAGCACCGTTTCGGCAACCGCAACGACAGGTGTCAACATCCCTAAAAAGCATTTCATTCAACTCTTTTTCAGTCATAAAGTCCTTTTTGTGAGCGTTTCAACGCAAAACGCTACCGTTATGGTTATATGTTCGAGCGCACTTGCTTTCGCAATTTTGTCGGGAGAAGTGCGATAGTAATACGGTGTCATCGCAAGCAGTTTCCCAACGTCTTCCCCTATGACGTCAACGGTGTATTTCACAGTGCGTTTATCCCGACTTTCAAACAAGTCGCTGTCAATTGATTTATCGTTTTCAAACGTCCCTTCATCGTACAATACTTGTTTGAGTTCGATAAGGTGTTCGGGTGCGGGATAGACCACGATCAAACTTCCGCTCTCTTTCAACACCCTAGCGTATTCCGAAAATGCGTGCGGTGAAAACACGTTCAAAACCGCGTCGAAAGTGCCGTCCGCGGCGGGTATATCGTATACTCCCGCAACCGCGTATTCCGCACTCCCCCTTTTCGCGCCTATGCGCACCGCTTCCTTCGATACGTCGATTGCGCCTATGCGCACGTCAGGCAAAGCATTCGCAATCACTCTTGAATAGTATCCGCTTCCGCATCCTGCGTCAAGCACGCTTTCCGCGCCTATCCTTTTCAACGTTGCGCAGAGTTCGTCAGCGAGTGGTTTGTAGTAGCCTTTTTCAAGGAAATCGTAGCGTGCGCGCACCATAATTTTATTGTCCCCGGGTTCAAGGGAGTGCTTCTTGTCCGCAGTCAACAA
Source organism: uncultured Bacteroidaceae bacterium (assembly GCA_964550635.1). GTDB lineage: Bacteria > Bacillota > Clostridia > Christensenellales > CAG-917 > RGIG4097. The sequence continues at coordinate 30,335 of CAZJZV010000014.1, read as the reverse complement.
ATTGACGTACCCCTCACGGCTTACGTCGTAGCAATGCCCGCTTTCGCAACGGTACGAACCGCCCGAAATCGTCAACTCCTTTTTGCATTTTGGACAAACGAATATGCTCATATGCACCTCTATTGATATGCGCGCGTATCGACCTACGCACATATGTGATTTTATCCGCTTTCCGCAAAATAGTCAATAACCGCGGCCGAATACTTGAAAAAATCACTTGCATTCCGCAGGATTGTGTGCTATAAATAATCTACTCTCGGCGCAGGTCGCGTTCGCGCCATCGGGGGTGTACTGGATTCGACGGCTAGTTGGAGTCGGGATAAGCACGTCGCAGGCTCGTCTGCGTAAAAACGGAACGCAAATAATTAAACGCGAAAAACAATACTCAGAGATCCTCTATGGATTTCGCCCTCGCTGCATAATTTAAGTCAGCGCATCGCCCCAAGGTTTTCCGTTTCCTTGGCAAGCGGTGTCAGAAAAACGGACAACGTCGCATAATCGTCCGGTAGTGCGATTGTCATCACGGACTCATCAATCCGCGGTTCGCTCGTGTACCAAGGTGCGAAAAATCTAAACGCGGGATAAACGTGTAGAAAGTCGCGGTGAAGGCTTTCCGGACCGGGGTCCGACTCCCCGCACCTCCACCAAAAAAGGCTTAGAATTGGCAACAATTCCAAGCCTTTTTAACTAAATCCGCCTACGTCGGAATAAATCCACTGACGTGGATGAAATCGCTATGCGATGAAATCTTGCTACGCAAGGAGAGAAAAGCGGATTTAATTTCATCTGAGGTGTGTAAGCACCGAAGATTTCATCCAAACTTTGTTTGGATTTCATCACCAACGGTGATTTCATTCTTTCACGTTGATTGTGGATTTTATTTTGATGATGATTTGATTATTGTTGTGCGCTCCCGCGGGATTCCCACGCTTCGCTCGGAATGACAAGAAAACTGCGTCTTGGGGACGGAGCAAAAATACGCAGTTGTGCGTAATTTTGCTCCGTCCCCAAGACGCAGTTTGTGTCAGTGATATACAACGGCAGAACCGTTTATTAAAAGTTTCATTGCGCAATCAACTCTCTACACTATGGTTGCGATGCCGTTGGTGAATCGGAAGGTGCGCATTCCTTTTCCTTTGATTTTGTCGGGAGAAATCACGGTTTCTAGATTTTCGATTTCGTCTGCGGTAAGATTGAATTTTAGTGCGTCTATTGCACTTTGCAGGTGTTCGGGATTAGTCGTGCCGATTAGGCTTTGAACGTTGTCGTATTTGGAAAGCGACCACAAAAGCGCAAGTTGAGAAAGCGAACAACCTTTTTCGTCGGCTATCTCTTTCACTTTACGGATGAGAGAAATATTATGTTCGCGGTTTTCAGGCGAGAGCATTCCCCTTGACATAAACGTATTAGTGCCGACATGCGACAAGACGTCATCCGTGAAAACGCCGTGACCGACCGTCCCGAAAGCAAGCACTTTGACACCCAATTCCTTTGCGGTAGATATCAATTCGTCTTCAATTCCGCGCTCTATCAACGAATATTCTGTTTCGACGGTGTGAATCGGATGCACTTTGCAAGCGCGACGGAGGGTTTCCGCATCGACCATAGACAGTCCTATATGCTTCACGTAGCCCGCTTTGACTTCATCCGCGATTGCACCGACGACGTCTTCGACGGGAATTTCCGTATCCATTCTTGCAGGTTGATACAAGTCGACATAGTCGAGTCCCAAGCGGCGCAAAGAGTACGTCAAATGCCCTTTCACGTTGAAGGGTTTGACGTCGAGACCGTAAATACCGCCCTGCGGCATAGGCAACACTCCGAACTTCACGGACAGGAAATAACTGTCTCTATCCACTCCTTTCAGTGCCTGCCCCACTATCATTTCGCTTTCGCCGGCGTTGTAAAACTCGCCCGTATTGAAAAGTGTTATGCCGTTGTCCAAAGCGTATCGGATGGTTTTCAATGAATTTTCAGGGTTGCGACTGCAAGACATGCCCATGCAACCAAGCCCCAAACGATCAAGTTCTATCATAGTGCTTCCTCCGCGCTGTTTTTATCGACCGAAACTAGTTCGCTAAATTTCATAACGGTGCCGTAGGTGTTGCTCATGACGAGATAGTTTGAACGCACGACCACCCTATCCCCTACGCACACTTGATCGTAATGGTCTTCGGTCGGGAAAATGACGAGCGCATACGTCTTGCCGTGCGTTGAGTCCGACAACTCTATCGACGGCTTGTTGTGAATATCGGGACCGACCTTTTTTGCAATTCCGACGACTTCAAAACGCTTGTCATAGTATTTTGCGTAAAACTCATTCTCGTTTTCCGAAAATTCGTCTGCAAGCGCCTTGACCGAAAACGGTGCGGATTGCTCCAAAATCGGCATAGCGGTCGTTTCTATCAAATTGGTTTTTTCATCCGACGGATGTGCGGGGAAAAACGCAAGTGCACACATGATTTATCACTCCTTTAGCCATTGATTTATCTTCCGTCTCCGAAAGATAATCTATGATTATATCCTACAATAGCGCGCGCACGTTGTCAAGAATGACAAAAAAACAACTCGCACTTTCTAAGAGCAAGTGCGCACATACAAAACTTCGTTTTGATTACATTCAACGTTTCACGTTGATTACATGCAATACTTCGTATTGATTACATACAACGGCAAAGCCGTTGATTTTTTATACCGTCATTCCGTGCGGTGCGCAATGGCGGTATAAAAAGAAACCGCCATATTCGACGGTCCCCTTTCCTTTGTTTCAACTTGTACGACAAAGCTTGTGTTGCTAATTTAATAGATTTCAATTAGAAATTTTAATCTTTTTCACAATTATATATGAAATTATTTAATATTGCAAGCGCGTGATTAATTTTCCTAATATTATTATTGCGGGGGTAAGTGAGATGAGGTAACACACATGATAAGGCTTTTTGAACTCCGCAAGGAGAAGGGACTCTCACAACGCCAAATGGCGGACCGTTTCAACGTCAGTCAGGGCACGTACTGCAACTGGGAAAAAGGTACGACTGAGCCGTCTATCGAGCAACTCGTTGCAATGGCGAAGTTTTTCGGCGTATCGGTGGACTATATGGTCGGCAACGCGGACGACGACGTCATCGCAAAGAATGCGGAAACACCGTTATCCGACCTTGCGACTCTGCATATGATAAACGAATTATCGGCGGACAATCGCACGCTAATTTGCGAACTCATCGACAAACTTCAAGGCAAAGGCTAAACAAAAAAAGTCGCTCGAAAGCGACTTTTTTTATGTTTAGTTTTTATTATTTCAGGCACGCGTCAAGGGCGGATTCTATCGCTTGTCTGTCCATATCCTTGCCGATAAAGACGATTTTATTGATTCTATCCCCCACTTCTTCGTCCCATTCCGCCGCCACGTCGGGATTGTAGCGGAGAATTTCTTTTTGGTCTTCCGCGGGCATTGACGCCACCCAAGGACCTGCGTTGGACAGTTCTTTTTGGAAGCCCGCCTGCTCGAACATATACATATTCTTGTTGTCGCGAGTAAGCCAAGTCACGCCCTTGCAACGGATGATACTTGCGGGATATGCGTGATTTGCCCAATCAAGGAACTTCTTCGTGACGAACGGACGTCTGCGCTTGTAGACGAAAGTCATAATGTTATATTCAAGCACTTCCCCTTCGGGTTCTTCGTCTTCGTCCACTTCTTCGAGTCCCTTAATCCACGCCGCCGAACCGCTTGCGGTGTCGAAATCGAAAGAATTGGTGTCAAGGATTTTGTCGAGAGCGACTTTTCCGTGTTCCGCTTCGATAAATTCCGCGTCGGGTTGCAACGCTTTCAATACGGTTTCGACTTCGTTCAAGTCTTCGCGTGACACGAGATCGGTCTTGTTGACGACGATTTTGGTGCAAAATTCGACTTGTTGAATGATGAGATTTTCGATGTCATCGTCTTCGATTTCTTCCTTCATCAATTCTCTGCCGCTACCAAACTCTTCCACAAGTCTGGACGCGTCCACGACGGACACGATATTGTCGAGTCTTACGCCGAAATCGGTAGGTGCGTCTTCGAGCCCTTCGGACAAAAATTCGATGGTTTGAACGATGGGGACGGGTTCGCAAATACCGCTTGCTTCGATGAGAATATAGTCGTATTTACCGCACTCCGCAAGGTTGCCGATTTGTTCCATAAGGTCCTGTTTCAGAGTGCAACAGATACAGCCGTTTTGCAACGGGACGAGATTTTCGTCCTTTTGAGTCACCACACCGCCTGCGCCAAGCAAACTTGCGTCGATATTGACCTCCCCTATATCGTTGACGATGACCGCGACTTTGTAACCTTGTTGGTTGTTGAGCACGTGGTTCAGGAGAGTGGTTTTGCCTGCGCCGAGATAACCGGTGAGCAGTGTGATAGGTACCATTCTTTTCTTCATAGGAATTCTCCTCAGATGATTATTTAAGTCTGCCTAAGCCGAGAGAATACGCTTGTGATTTTCCGATTTCCTTGACGGTCTTCTTGTCAAGGATTTGCACGCATTTCACGAAAGTATGTATTTGCTCGTACGCAAGGTCGAGATTGAATTTGTCCATATGGTTGTTGCCCGTGTAGTCCACCGAGCAGAGATAGTCGGGTGCGGTGACGAGTGCGATTTCGGGAATGTGCTTCTTGGAGAGCGGTTGACCTTCGCCGAAATGCATCGTATTGTGTCCGCGGAGAGTCATCGTGCGGACGTTATCTCTATCCTTGACCGCTTCGTAGTAGATTGCGTCGAGTTTCTTGTTGCCGACGTAGACGAGTTCGGTGTCGATGTCGTTGGTCTTGGTGTAAACGCCGTTCACGTCCTTCCATTCGGTGCAACCAAGGTGTTCGACCGCGCATCCCGCGACCGCTTTATAGGTCTTGCCGTTCCACATATCCTTGTTGTCTGCGAGCCATCTGCCCGTCGCTTGATTGGAAGTCATGATGCCTTCGCGGAATTTAGGCAGACGGAAGTGTCCCGTAACAAACACGAAGATAAGGTTTCTTTCGGTGGGGTGTTTGACGAAATATCTCATCATTTCGAGCATACCGACGCCGCCGTTTTCTTCGGAGAAGTTGCAACCGTCGGTGTGAGTGTTGATGATGATTGCTTCGTTGGTATTGCCCGTACCCTTGATAATAGCGTGGAAAGATTCGGTTTTTGCGTTCTTTTCGTATTCGCCGACAAGACGAAGGGTTGCGCGTTTCTTCTCTTTCGCCGCTTTGAGAACTTTCTTGCCTTGGGTTTCGTTCACCCAAATCACAGGGACTTTGAGATAGCCGAGTATGAAATTAAGGCATTGTCCGTCAACCATTTGGTCGGACATATCTTCCCATATGCAAATCATACCCTTTACGCCTGCGAGTTTGAGAGACCAGAAAGTGAGCAACGTTTTGACGAAAGACGTGCTGACGGGGCCCTTGTAACTCTTCTCAACCGCAAGGTCTGCAGGGACGGAATTGCGTTTGTTGAATGCGATTTTACTGCTGATTACGGACAGGTTTTTGATGTGGCAGACTGCGATTTTGCCTCTTGCGCGTTGGAAGTCGAGCGGATTGTTGCAAACCACGCAGAGTTTGCCCGTCACGCCTTCTTCGTCGGTGAGTCCGCTATAATGGAAGGGAGACGATACGGGGATATTCTCTCCGTCGATATACAAGGAGAAATCCTTTGCGCCCCAACGATCAAAAGTGTATTCTTTCGATACGACTTCGACGCCCATGCTCTTGATTTCGTCTTTGAGCCATGCGCAGTAGTCGTGTTGTCCGACGGTGCCGGTGAGACGGTCGCCTCCGCCGAAAGAGTTCATATTGTTCATATTTTCAAGCACTCTTTCTTTTGATGTGACTTCGTTCAAAAAGTATTCCATAATTTCCTCTTATAGTTAATTTTATTTATTTACATAAGTATAATCTTAAAATCCGCATATTGTCAAAACAATTTTGCAAAAAGAAAGGTCGGCATAAAACCGACCTTCCGAATTGTATTGAATTATTCAGAGCGGAGTGCGATAGCGGGATCCTTGTTCGCCGCGATACGAGAAGGAATGAACCCTGCGACCATACTGAGCACCATTGAGATCAAGAACATCATCACACAATGCCACCATTCGACAGTCATAAGTCCTTGAATTTCAAACAGACTTTCGAGTATCACACTTCCTACGACGGAAATGACGTAGCTGATAATCAATCCGATAATTCCAGAATAACCACCAAGTATTGCGGATTCCGCCAAGAACACGCGGGATATATCGCGTTTTCTTGCGCCGATACTGCGAAGTACGCCAATTTCCTTACGTCTTTCAAGAACGGACGTGTAGATGATGATTGCAATCATTATCGTGGAAACAACGAGTGAAATTGCCGCAAACGCAACAAGTACGCCCGTTATCGTCGTCGTCATCGTGTTGACGAAAGACATAATCGATTTCAAAGAATCAGAATATTTTACGGCTTTTGTTTTGACTGCTTCGATATCGGCTTCACTTGCGCCCGCCGCACGCAACGCCTCTCTTTCAGCTTCTGCTTCGGCATCCATTTGTGCGTTGTAATTTTTCAAGAAATTTTCTATCTTGTCTTTCGCACTGAACGACGCACAATAGAACGATATCTTTTGGGGGTAATCGGTATCTGCCACACCAAGGGACAACAATAGCGTTTTGTTCTTGTCAAGATTGATATATTCGTTTTTTGACACGCCGGTATAACCCACGTAGTTGGTGCAAATCAAAGTCTTGAACGTGTCGTCTTCCAAATTTTTAGCTGCTTCTTTTTGGGCGAGAACAGCTTCGTGATTGCTTGCGCGCTTAAGGAGATAATCGCCTAGCTCTTTTGTATAACCGACAACTCCGCCGATTGCAGAACCAACCGTATTTGCTTTCTTTCTTACAACTGCGGAAACCTTGATAACTTCAGGGTTTTTCGAGTCAATAAAGGCTTTGTCGAGAATGCCTTTGCCCTCTTCAGTGGGCCATGCCCACGTTTTTTCGCCCTTGCTATCGATGCTTGCAGTGAGATAATCGGCGTTAGTCATAACATAATATTCGAGATTGAGAAGATCGTCTATAGTATAAGTCCCGCTTGCAAACTCATCGCCGTTCGTTAATGCGCTAAACACGTCGTCCTGTGATTTCAAACCGAGCATGAAGAGTTCGATGTCTTGGAGCTGGTTGTTTTCGTCAACAACTATGACGACTTCGTTCATATTCTTCGGCCAATGTCCCTTTACGAGTTCATATTGTTGGTCGAGAAGTCTTTGATTTTCGGAAATCTCACCCCAAGACGAGCCGAGCATATTTGCAAACTGGCCGAGTGCTTGGCTCACCGTCATATTATTGAACGACGCGCCAAGGTTCATATCGCCGATGCCCATATTGTTGAGAACGCTATACATAGCATCGGTATACGGATTGACTTTCATATATTTTTCCGTTTCACCATACTTGTTTCCGCCTTCTTGATAGGCAGGATCTTTGACGTATGCATTGAAAGTAGTGCCGTAATCGTACTCAATTCTGATATCCGAATAGTCGTCGCCTAAATTCTCATCCAAATACTTTTTGAGAGAATACAGGTCGTTTTCTTCGGTTGAATTGCCAAATTCTTTCATAACCGCACCGAGAACAGTCTTAATGTAGACGAGTTCTCCGTTTGCGTGTGCGTCTTCATTATCGTCGCCGTTCAAGAAGACGTCGAGAAGAGCGGTCGTATTGAGAGAAGATTCTTCAACAGTCAACGGATAAGTCGAGAGTGCGTCTTCTTCTATGTTTTCGACGTAGGCGGTTGCGCCGTTTGACAGGGACAAGACAAGGATTATGCCAATGATACCGATACTGCCTGCAACCGAAGTCAGGAAGGTTCTGCCCTTTTTGCTGATAAGATTGTTCCAACTGAGATTGATTGCGGTGCCGAGTTTCATGGCGGACTTGCCGTATTGACGACGTTTGAGCATCTTCATCATGAATTTGCCCGCTTTCTTGACGTTCTTTTTGAGTTTTTGGGTATTGGTCAAATCGGCGTTTTCGACTGCGCCCGCATTTTCCGCGTTTTCATTGACTGCGTTTTCTTCTGCAACTGTTTCGGTTGCGACGGTTTCTTCCACGCTCTCGACCGCAGATTCTTCGTCGCTATTGTAGGGCATAGTGTCACCGACCACTTCACCGTCTTTCAAGTACACGATACGCGTACTATACTCTTCGGCAAGTTGGGGGTTGTGCGTGACCATGACGACGAGTCTGTCTTTCGCGACTTCCTTGAGAAGTTCCATGACCTGCAAACCGGATTCGGTGTCGAGTGCGCCCGTCGGCTCGTCGGCAAGGATGATGTCGGGATTGTTGACGAGAGCGCGAGCGATTGCGACTCTTTGCATTTGACCGCCCGAGAGTTGCATAGGTTTCTTTCTTGCCTGCGACTCAAGACCGACTTTGCGGAGCGCTTCCATAGCGCGTTCTCTGCGTTCTTCTCTATCCACGCCGGACAGGGTAAGACAAAGAGCGACGTTTTTGAGAATGTTCATATGGGGGATGAGGTTATAAGACTGGAAAACGAAGCCTATGCGCTTATTTCTGTAGGTATCCCAGTCTACGTCATCGTACTCTTTGGTGGAAATTCCGTCGACTTGGATGTCGCCGTCAGTGTAGCGATCGAGACCGCCGACGATATTGAGAAGGGTTGTTTTACCGCAACCGGACGGGCCCAAAATAGAAACGAATTCATTCTGTCTGAACTCAATTGAAACGTTCTTTAAGGCGAGAGTGATTTCCTCTTCAACCTTGTATTCTTTTGTGATATTAACAAGTTTTAACATAAAAATATTTGTCCTTTTAGTTTTAGACGCAGGTGGTCCTGAGTGAGTCGGAGCGCACAAGAGCGCAAATTTTCGACCATACGCGCGCAAACGTGCGCCAGTTTAGGATATACGTCTGCAATGATTATACCACGAAATGCGAATAAAGAAAATAGATTTTTTACAAAAGTGGCATTTTTGTGTAAATTTCTTCCGTCAAAACAAAATTTGTGTTCGATAACGTTACGCGTGTATTAAAATCTACTAAAAATCTTGAAAAATCAAAGATTTTTCACTGTTAAAAATTTAGGAATTTAGCAAGATAAAGTATACAATCGTGCATATTTTTTAATATTAAAATGTTTTTGACTTTTTCGAGCGTTTTCACACCGCCCTTTCAAAGCGAAAAACAAGCGTAAATCCAAGCGGTTTTCGCAAATAAAAACACGATACGTTTACCATAAAATAATTTTTAGTACACATATCGTGTTTTATTGTTGTCTATTGGTTTTATTTTGTTGCTATGATTTCATAGCGGTTACCTTTCGATTTTCAATCAAAGTCAATCGAGCATATTCTTTTCGACGTAATCGAGAAGTGCGCTAACCCCTGCGCTGATTTCATCGAACACCTTTTCAAAGTTGCCGGTGTACCAAGGGTCTTCGATGTCCTTACCCTTTCCCGTGAAGTCGAGAAGTCGTTTCACCTTTCCGTCGTCGTCACCGCCGAATACTCTGCGCATTCTCGACACGTGATAGTCTTCCATTCCGAGAAACAAGTCGTATGAGTTGTAGTCGCGTGCGGTCACCACGTTTGCCCTATGCTCGTAGATAGGCACGCCGCGCGCTCTCAACGTCGCTTTCGCCATAGGATAAACGGGGTTTCCTTCTTCTTCCCTGCTCACACCCTGCGAATAAACGGATATTTTGTCTTCAAGTCCTCTTTTTGCGATCATGTCCGCGGCAATAAATTCCGCCATAGGCGAGCGACAAATATTGCCAAGGCATACGAAATCCAATCTAACTTTCTTCATCAATCTACAAAATGCGCTACGTCGTCCGCATCTCTGCGCGTTTTCGTGCGGACGGATTTTGTTTCGGGCACGCCGATTGCAAGCACGAGTTTGACCGTGCGCGTATCGCCGTCGATACCCACTGCCGATTTCACCATATCTTCGTTAAACATTCCGAGAATGCAAGTGCCGAGTCCGATATCCGCCGCTTGATACGCCATACTTACGACCGCCATACCGAGATCGCATTCCACGAAATTCCTTTGCGGAAGGTCGGACGGAATATTCAATTCGACTTCGTTTTTCACGACCGCGACAAACGCCGCCGCTTTATCGGTGAAAAGGTTTCCGCCGTAAAACTGCACCGCTTTTCTCATATCGTCCGTTTTATTCCCCGACACAACGTAGAAATCCCACGGTTGTCTATTTCTTGCAGACGGCGAAAAACGCCCCGCATTCACGATGAGAGCCAAATCGTCCTTTGACACGTTCTCACCCGAATACGCTCTGCAACTTTCTCTTTTCAAAATCAATTCATTGAAATTCATAACACATCTCCTTTTCTATAATTATGCCGAAAGCCGAAAAGCAAGTCAAGTTTTAATTTCCCCGACTTAACCGTCTAACCCGCTTGCTTAAAGGGGGGCGCGCGCGATTTTTGATATTGACTTATTTTATTTTTATATTATAATAGTAACGTATGAGTATTTTTGACGGAAGACTGAATATCGAAGTTGCATCCGCAAGCGGTATCGAAGCGGTGACCAAGCGCGAATTAATCTCTCTCGGCTACGCTCCGAGCGGGGCGGAAGCAGGAAGAATACTCTTTGAAGGCGACTATTCCGACGTGTTGCGTGCAAACGTATTCTTGCGGACGGCAGGCAGAGTGCGGATATTGCTCACCACCTTCACTGCGGATACTTTCGACGGCCTATTCGAAAATACGGCAAAATACGACTGGCACAAAGTGTTGCCGCTCGATGCGAAAATCGTCGTAACTGCAAAGAGCGTGAAGAGCAAATTGTTTGCTTTGAGCAGTGTGCAGAGCGTAGTCAAAAAGGCTATCATCGCATCGATGCAAAACCACTACAAAGCGAAAGTTTTCCCCGAAGACGGCGCAACCTACGGCATCGAAGTGTCCATCATCAACGACGTTGTGCGAATCACTCTCGACACGTCGGGTGCGGGACTTCATAAGCGCGGATACCGCACTTGGCTCGGGGACGCACCGATCAGAGAAACTCTTGCGGCGGCGATAATTATGTTGTCGGTGTGGAATCCCGACCGCGCGCTTGCGGATCCATTCTGCGGAAGCGGTACGATACCCATCGAAGCGAGCCTTATCGGCTTGAATATAGCCCCCGGAATGAACAGAAGTTTTGCTTGCGAATCATTCACGAACGCACCCGACCTTCGCAAAGCGGTGCAGGACGAAGCGGAACAACTGATAAATAGAGATCGCGAACTTCGCATAAGCGGATTCGACGTAAACCCCGAAGCAATCAAACTCGCCTTACGCCACGCGGACAAGGCGGGAGTGAGAAACAAAATACATCTGCAAGTCGCCGACATGAAAGACTTTTCGTCGCGCTACGCACACGGCGTCATCGTCACCAATCCGCCATACGGAGAGCGGTTGATGAAAGAAGACGAATTGAAGACGTTATATCGCGAATTTGGTCGCACGTTTTCCTCCCTTGACGAATGGTGCGCCTACGTGATCACGTCGTACAGAGCGTTTGAAAAGTACTTTGGTAAGCGCGCGGACAAGATTCGCAAAATGTACAATTCCGAACTTGAATGCAACCTGTACGCCTATCTCGGCGCGAAACCGAAAAAATGAGAGCATTGATACAAAGAACTTTCAAATCCGCCCTATACGTAGACGGCGAACTCATCAGTGAAATCCCCGGCGGACTCACCATATTTTTGGGTATCGAAAAGGGAGATACCGAAGCGCAAGCGGACTACTTCGCGGGCAAGATGGCGAAACTGCGCGTGTTCCGCGACGAGAACGACAAGATGAATCTCGACATTCGTCAAGCAGGCGGAGAAATTCTTCTCGTGTCCCAATTCTCGCTTGCGGGGAAACTCGGCAAAGGCAGTGGCAACCGCCCCGACTTTGGCAATGCGGAAGCACCCGAAAGAGCAAGATTTCTCTACGCGTATATCACCGAGAAAATCCGCGAACAAGGGATCACCGTCAAGAACGGCGTGTTCGGCGCGCATATGTATATCGAGCAACAACAGGACGGGCCTTTGTCCTTTGTGTTTGAGTGCTAAAACGCAAAATCCGCATTTTATCGGCAAAATTCCGCACGATAAACAAGCGGTTGTGAGAGTTAGATAAATTTTCTGCACTACGCAGTCTGATTTATAAAAATAACGAACGGGAGTTTATTATGGAACAACAAGTCACTATCAACACCCTGCAAGAAGAAAGGCTTTCCAAGCGTAATCTTTGGGGATACTCCATGGGCGGTATCGGTCGTGATATGGTCTATCAACTCGTCAACACCGCGTTGATGACCTTCATGCTCATCACCAAACAATTGGACGCCGCAATGGTTTCCACAATCACCATTATCTTCCTTGTCTGCCGTATATTCGACGGTTGCAACGACCCCTTCATGGGCGCAATCATCGAGCGTACGAGAACGAAATTCGGAAAGTTCAAACCTTGGATGATGATCGGTATGATCACCAACGTCGTCATCATCTGCCTACTCTTCTTCGTCGACCTGAAAGGTTGGGATTGGGTTATCTTCTTCGGATTTATGTATCTCCTTTGGGGTATCACCTACACGATGAACGACATCTCCTACTGGGGAATGATGCCGTCCCTTGCTTCTAATCCCGACGACAGAAACAACATCTCCACACTTGCAAATATCGGTGCGGGTATCGGCGCAGGTCTTGCAATCGGCGCAACTTCTTTGTTCACCTACGGCAACCTTGCAAATTCGATTTTCGGAAACTCCACAAATGCATACCATATTATCGCAGGCGTTATTTGCGCAATCTTCGCGATTTGCCAAACCATGACTTTCTTCGTGGTCAAAGAAAAACCCCTTCCCCCGCTCCAACCCAGAGTCAAAGGCGAAGAAGGTCCTCTCAAAAAGATTTTCAAAACCATCTTCAAGAACGACCAACTTCTCGTCACCGCAGGTTCTATGCTTATGTATAACGTAGGCGCGGCGGTTCTTAACCTTTTCGCGACCTACTTCGTATGGTTCCGTTACGGCTATCAAGGCACTCTCGTCACCGTATTCAGTTTGCTCACTGCGTGCTCCGCAGTCATCATAATCGTCTATCCTTGGATGTCCAAGCGTATGTCCAGAAGAAAAATCGCAACGATTTCCTTCTCCACGATTATCATCGGCTACTCTCTCTTGCTCATCCTCGGTCTTGTCACCGGGTTCGCGCTTGAACAAGGCTCCAAAGCAGACTCTATCGTGTTCTACTTCATCGCAATCAGTGGCGCAATCGCATTCTTCGGTCAAACCTTGTTCTATCAAGTGCTCACCATCTCAATCGCAAACACCGTCGAATACAACGACTACAAGACGGGCGAACGCAACGAAGGCGCAATCTTCTCCGTCCGTCCCTTCATGGCGAAAATGGCAAGCGCAATCGGCGTAGGTATCCAAGGTCTCGGACTCGTCATCCTCGGTGTCACCGATATTACGAACAGAATTTCCGAAATCGAAAACGAAGCGTATGCTACGGGCGGAACTACCGACGTGGCTCGCATCACCGAAATTCTCAGCGGTGCTGACGACAGCATTTCACAATGGCTCATCGTGTTTATGTCCGTCATTCCTATGATCTTCATCATCGGCGCATTCATACTCTATATGATGAAGTACAATATCTCCGAAGAGAAATACGAAGAGATTTGTGCGGCAATCGCAGAGCGTGACGCGGCAAAAGCGGAAGCAGTAGCAACCGAAGAAGTTGCAGAAGATTCCGTCGTCGAAGACGAAAATGCAGACGGCGAAGCAATCATCGACGACGTCGCAGAAGAACCTGCAAGCGAAATCGTCGAAGAACAATCTGACAACGAATAATATTCTTGGCTTGAATCGGCGGAGAAAATCTCCGCCGATTTTTGCGTATTTGAGGTGATTATGTCAAACCTTAAAAAACTCGTGGGCGTGTTGCTCACGCTTACAATCGTGCTATCACTGTCCGTGGTTTTCGTTGCTTGCAACGAACCACCCACACCGCACCCCGACAAGACCTTTGTCAAGGCGGACAAAAGCGCGGACGGTTACGCAACCGTCTATATTCCGTCGGATAGGGATATAAATATCCTTCTTCTCTCCGACCCGCAGGTAGACACAACTCAAAAGTATACCGCAGTCGGCAGTCTCGGAAACGACGCGACTTTTGACTTCATCAAGGACCTTGTTACGTCCGCAAATCCCGACTTCGTCATCATCAACGGCGATCTCGTTATGGCGGACGGTTTTCTTGGCATCAACCCTTCTCAAGTCCCCCTTTTCACTCGCTACGGTGAACTTTTCGACGAAATCGAGATGCCGTGGGCGTTCACTTTCGGCAATCACGATTGCGACGGACAGTACGCGGACGAAAACGCTACCATAGACGACGAATACAAACAAATCACGAAAGCGGCTATGGTCGAATATATGGCGGAGTTCGAATATTGCATGATTAACTCCGACGAAAACTGCGCGGACGGCGACGGCAACTACTTCGTCAACGTGCGCAGACAGGACGAATCCCTTGCCTACACTCTGTGCTTGTTCGACTGCGTCTACGACGAGGAAAACAAAACCTATTCCAGAACTCCCACCGCAGAGCAAGTCAGGTGGTATCGCGATACGGTGAACTCCCTATCCGACGTCGCTCTCGGCACGGATAGGACGGACGTCGTGAAATCCATGATTTTCAACCACGTAGGCATTCCCGAATTTAAGACCGCTTGGGACGAGGCTTGGAACAAAGGCAACCCCACTGAAAACTACCACTACGGATATAGACTTCAAGGCAACTACACTGAAAACTACGGCGATATGCCGAAAGACGAGCAGATTTTCAGCGTTGCGAAAGAACTCGGAAGCACGACCGCTATCTTCATGTGCCACCACCACGACAACGATTTCTCGGTGGACTATCAAGGCATCCGCCTGACTTTCGGTCAACACTCGGGACTCGCGCACAACTACCGCACTACGCACGATTCAAACGGTATCGTGATGTCTGATTGGACGGGTATCAGTTTCGAGCGCGTCGACAACTACGGCGACGACAGAGGGGGTACGACTATCACGATTTCCACGGACGGAAACTTTACGGTGTCCCAAACCTTTGCGCGCGACGTCATCCCCAACTACTACGACGACTACTATATCGACTACGACGAAGTCGCGGCGGAACTCGATGCAGATTCAAGATACAACGGCACCGTCAAACGCGGTACGGACAGAAAGTGGAAGAAAGCAGAATAATATGGAAAACGCTTTTTCAAGAACCGAACTACTTATAGGTACGGACGGAGTGCAAAAACTCTCGTCGTCCGCCGTTCTCGTCTGCGGTGCGGGCGGTGTCGGCGGATACGCTATCGAAGCACTTACAAGGGCGGGAGTCGGGCGCATAGGTGTGCTTGACAACGACGATATTCACGAGAGCAATCTCAATCGTCAAATCCTTGCGACCACCGCAACCATAGGCAGAAAAAAGGCGGAAGTGGCAAGAGAACGCATTCTCTCGATAAACCCGAATTGCAAAGTGGACGTCTACGACTTTTTCTACCTTCCCGAAACCGCCGACCGCATTGCGCTCGACGACTACGACGTCGTTATAGACGCTATCGACACGGTCACCGCAAAGATAGAACTCATCGTGCGTGCAAAGGCGCAAAACGTCACAATCGTGAGTTCAATGGGCACGGGAAATAAGTTAAACACCCGTTTTGAGCAAGTCGACCTTTTCAAAACGTCAGTATGTCCCCTTGCAAAAGTCATGCGTAAAGAGTTGAAATCAAGGGGCGTAACAAGTCTTCCCGTCGTCTATTCGACCGAAGAACCAAGGACGAGCGTTCTCACCGAAAACGGCAGACACGCTCCTGCAAGCATATCTTTCGTCCCGCCCATTTCGGGACTTATGCTAGCGGAATTTGCAATCAAGGAGATACTCAAATGAAGAAACTTCTCTACCCTATCTACTGGCTCATTCAATGGACGTGGGGGCTTCCACAAACTCTCATCGGACTCGTCTATTCTCTTGCGCAAGGCAAGGTGAAAAGAGAGTTTTATCACGGCGCAATCATCACCTACCACAACGGGAATTGGGGCGGTATTTCCCTTGGTATGTTCACTCTCGTCAACGGCAATAGACCGCCGATTTGGACGAAGTACGCAAGGGTGCACGAATACGGACACACCATTCAATCGCTCATTCTCGGACCCTTTTATCTTCTCGTCATAGGACTGCCGTCTATCATCTGGTGCAACTCCAAAAAGCATATCGAGCGCAGAAATCAGGGACTCGAAACCTACTACGACTTCTACCCCGAAAGCGGAGCGAATACACTCGGCGCACTCGTCACAGGGGAAGAAAAACCCGACTGGGATAAGCAAATGGAAGAAAAGAAAAATTATCCGTACTAAAATCACACCGCCAGAAAAGGCGGTGATTTTTTTCTCTCTTTAACAACTTTTTAATGATATAGTTTTACCATTCGGTATTGACAATATATATGCGCGCGCATATAATGTCAATCCCGTAGCAATCTCCGCTCTTACACTCAACACTTATAGGACTATGCTTAAACTCTGCAATATCGTCAAGGATTACAAAATGGCTGATTACACCGTTCACGCGTTGAAGGGTATCAGTCTTAACTTTCGCAAAAGCGAATTCGTAGCCGTTCTCGGTCCGTCCGGGTGCGGAAAAACTACTATGCTCAATATCATCGGTGGTCTGGATAGGTATTCTGACGGCGATTTGATGATCGAGGGCAAGTCCACCAAAGAGTATACAAGTCGCGATTGGGATAAATACCGCAACCGCACTATCGGTTTCATTTTTCAGTCCTACAACCTGATACCCCACCTAAACGTTCTTCAAAACGTCGAACTCGCTTTGACGATTTCGGGCGTAAGCTCGTCCAAAAAACGCGAACTCGCAACCGACGCTCTAATCAGAGTCGGTCTAGGGGATGAACTCAAAAAGAAACCTTCTCAAATGTCGGGCGGTCAAATGCAGAGAGTCGCTATCGCAAGAGCGATCGTCAACAACCCCGATATTATCCTTGCCGACGAGCCGACAGGCGCACTCGACAGCGAAACAAGCGAACAAATTATGGATTTGTTGCAAGAGATTTCGGACGACAGACTCGTCATCATGGTCACGCACAATCCCGAACTCGCTTCCCGCTACGCAACCCGCACCGTGTCCCTGAAAGACGGACTTATCGTCAGCGACACGAACCCCTACGACGGACTTCCCACCGTGCTCGAACAGGTCAAACCTATCGACGACGACGGCGATAAGGCAAGCGATTCCGTCCCCAAAAAGCAGAAATCCAAACAAAACCGCAAAAAGAAAAAGAAAGAAGAAATCGTCGAAGAAGTCCCCGTCGAAATCGAAACCAAAACAAATACGGATAACGATACCGACGAGAAATTCATCGCGCAAATCACCCCCGAAAAACCCGAACAACTCACTCGTTTCAGGCATAGACCGAAAAAAGTCCGTCAACATAGCTCGATGAACTTCTTCACCGCACTTTCCCTGTCCGCAAGAAACCTTTGGACGAAGAAAATGCGCACAAGTCTCACTGCTTTTGCAGGCTCTATCGGCATCATCGGTATCGCGCTTGTGTTGAGTTTGTCCAACGGCTTCACCATCTATATGAACGACCTCGAACGCTCCACCCTATCCATTATGCCCGTCACCGTCGCAAGCGTGGGTATCAAGGTGGACGTCAACGATATGATGAACGAAACTATGAGCGGCGGAGATTCCGAAGGCGCTTTCCCCGACGTCGACTACGTCATCCCCTACGAGCCCGAAAGGACTATGGGTGGTGTGTCCGTCAGTGCGAATATCATCACCGACGAATACGTGGACTACGTGAAAGCAATGGATAAGTCGTTGTTGAGTTCGGTGCAGTATATCCACTCGATGAAAATCAACGTCATCGGCAAAAACGCAAGCGGTCAGGCGGTCAGACTCAACAACCGCTACACCGGTTGGCAGGAACTACTCTGGGACGACTTCATGAAAGCGCAGTACGACGTGCTTGCGGGCGGTTACCCCGGCAGTAGCGAAGCGGATTCCATTCAATCCACCTACGATGCCGACTCCGCCACCTACGACGCGGACGGCAAAAAGGCAAGACAAGTGCTTCTCGTCGTCAACTCGTTCAATATGATCGAAACGGATATCCTCGAAAGTATGGGCTTCGACGTGGGCGCATTCTTCGATCCCGATACGAACACCTACAACCCTATGCCTTTCGATACGTTCATCGGGAAGCAGTTCAAGGTCGTGCATAACGACGACTACTACACCACCGCGGACGTGGACGGCAAAACCTACTACGTGCCTAAAAACGACTACCAATCCGCTTGGGATAGCGACAAGTCCGAAACCCTGACTATCGTAGGCATTCTCCGTATCAAAGAAAACGTGATGTATCCCTTCATGCAACAGGGCATCGCATACACCGAAAATCTCACCGCTCTCGCGCTTGCTAATGCCGCGGACTCGGAAGTTGCCAGAGCGCAAATCGCGGACAAAGATACCAATCTTCTCACGGGCAGTTCGTTCAACAGCGATATGTCGGGAGTGATTTCCCTATTCTCGTCCTACGGAATGAGCGAAAGCGTACTCGTGTCCACTCTCAAACAAGGACTTGAGTCCTATCTCGGCGAAAGTTCGTCTATCGTCCAACAAATTCAGGACTGCACGAGAGTCAACGAAATCACCCAAGTGCTCGAAAACAACGGCGTTTCTATCGGTGCGTTGAAGATTGTAATGTCGTCCTTGATTTCGTCAAAACTGGCGCAAGAAGGCATTGATATAAGTGCGGACGTCATTCTCGAACTTCTCAACAGTGCCTACCAAACCGCATTGCAAGAAATCGGTGCGTCGGATAGACCGACTGCAATCTATATCTACCCCGCGTCCTTCGACGCAAAAGACGAAGTGCTTCGCTATCTCGACGCTTGGAACGACGGCAAATCTTCCACCGAAACCGTGGAATACACCGACCTTGCAAGCACCATATCCGAAGTTGTGTCTCTTGTGGTAAAACTCGTGTCCTACGTGCTTATCGCGTTTGCGGCAATCTCACTTGTGGTGTCGAGCATAATGATTGCAATCATCACCTACATATCCGTCCTTGAACGCACCGTCGAAATCGGCGTGCTACGCAGTATCGGCGCAAGGAAGATAGACGTCGCCAACGTGTTCAATGCGGAAACGACGATAATCGGCGCAATCTCGGGTGTGCTCGGTGTGCTTATCGCATATCTCATCACGATACCGCTCAACTATTGGCTATCCACCCTTGCCGCGCAAGCGCCGTCCAACCTTGCGCAACTCAACCCGATTCACGGCATACTTCTCGTCGTCCTTGCAATCGTACTGAACTTGATAGCGGGCTTTATCCCTGCAATAATGGCGTCGAAGAAAGACCCCGTCATTGCCCTGCGAAGCGGAAACTGATTGCCCCTTTCAAAAAAGTCAACCAAAAAATCCCATTTAATCACCACCCAAAAATTCCCATTGTCAAGCAATGGGGTTTTTTTTTGAAAATTGCAATGCAAACACTTTATCATTTCATTTTGATTTCTTAAAATCCGAGTTTAGACAATATAACCGTTCATTTGTCAAAATTTTTTGCCGAAAAAGCGACAACGAAAATCCGCTATCCCCGCCCTATCCGTAAAAATTTTTTGAAAGATTTTTTCAAAACCGTTGACAAATCTAAATTGCGGGAATAATATATGAATGATGTTTCATATGAATGTTCGTTCATATGTTATACAAAATAAAAATCACACTCGATCGCAACTCTAGATTATAGCGTAACGCATAACGCAATCACGCGTCGCACCGAAAGGAGATAATATGGCACACGTTTGCACCAAGCACCCCGAAGTCGTAACTTCCGTCAAAACCCAAATGCCCGACGAAGAGATTTTGACCAAAATGTCCGCATTCTTGAAAGTCCTTGCAGACCCCACCAGACTCAAAATCGCTACCGCTCTTCTCAACAGCGAATTGTGCGTTTGTGATATTGCAAGTCTTATAGGTATGGAACATTCCGCCGTTTCTCACCAAATGTCCGTACTTCGCAAAGCAGACGTCGTGCATACAAGGCGGGACGGAAAAGTCGTCTACTACTCCCTTTCCGACGAGCACGTCGAAAAACTCATTGTTATGACTCTTGAACACGTTACGGAGTGACTATGGAAAGATATTCTTATATAATCAAAGACCTTGACTGCGCAGTGTGCGCAAAGGAAGTCGAAGAAAAACTGAACACTGTCGATTGGATTGAGAGTGCGACCGTCAATTTCAACACCGAAAAGGTGGTTATAACGACAAATCGCACCGATGATTTTCTATCCGAACTCAACGAAATCGCACGTTCCGTCGAGCCCGAATGCACCATTGTCGGAGCGAAATCCACTGTGGAAAAGAAAAAAACCGTGGACTGGTATCTCCCCTTGTTCATCATCGGTTTAGTCTTTGGAGCGGTCGGCGTACTTCTCGATTTTCTCCCCGCCCACGTTGACGGAAACTTTCCACCGCCCATTGTGTCATTTGTGTTTATCTGCATAGGCGGTGCGATGCTCGTGTCCAAAACTCTCGTCATCGCAATCACGAAACTCGTGCGTTCGCACACCGTTGACGAAAACCTTTTGATGAGCATTTCGAGCATCTGCGCAATCGCAATCGGCGAAGGTTTTGAAGGACTTATGATTATCGTATTAAATCAAATCGGCAAGTTCTTCGAGTCAAAAGCGGTGGATAAAACCCGTAATAGTGTGAAAAGTCTTATGATGGTCAAGCCCGAAACGGTGCTTGTCAAGGACAGTGAAAGCCTTGTCGAAACACCCATCGAAGACGTAAAAATCGGTTCTCTCATTCTCGTCAAAGCGGGTGAAATCGTTCCCCTTGACGGAGTCGTCGAAGAAGGTCACGGCTCTCTCGACCTGTCTTCTCTGACCGGTGAAAGTCTCCCCGTCGAAGTCGCGGAAGGCGGTGAAATCACCTCGGGCGCGGTCAGTATCGACGGTGTGCTTACCGTGCGCACCACAAGCACTGATAGCGATAGCACGATAACAAAAATTCTCAACCTTCTCGAAACCGCTTCCGAAAGAAAAGCAAAAAGCGAAACTATCGTCGCAAGAGTCACGAAATATTTCGTCCCCGCCGTCATCGTATGTGCGGTCGTCGTCGGACTTGCATTCGGTCTCTCGGGTTACGGCATCGAAAACGCAATCTACAAAGCGATGATGTTTCTCGTCGTGTCCTGCCCCTGCGCCGTCGCAATCTCCGTACCGCTCTCCTACTTTTCGGGCATCGGCAACGCATCCAAAAACGGCATACTCGTGAAAGGCACGAATTATCTCGACTGTATCGGAGCAGTCAAAACCGTAGCGTTTGACAAAACCGGCACCCTGACCACAGGCAACTTCGACGTCGTGAAAGTGGACTTGAAACAAGGGGACATTGACAACGCTTTGAGATATGCCTACTTTGCGGAGCGCAACTCATCCCACCCCATCGCAAAAGCAATCGTGAATTACGTGTCGCCTATGGTGGACGGATGGCTTGAAAATCCGTTGAAAATCTCGGACGTCAGAGAAATCGCGGGAAAAGGCGTTGAGTATACCGCGGACGGAAAACTCATCGAAGTCGGCAAATGGGACGACGCGGGAGGCACTTCGGTTGCTGTCTCACAAGACGGAGAAATTCTTGCGGTATTGCACCTTGAAGACAAAATTAAGGACGGAGCAATCGACGCAATTTCCTATCTCAAACAAAAGGGAGTGCGCACCGAAATGCTCACCGGGGACAACGTGAAGTCCGCCGAAAAAGTCGCAACCGCAATTGGTGTCGATGAGTTCAAAGCAGGCTTGCTCCCCAAAGACAAGTTTGACGAAATGGAAAAACTCATCGGAAATAAAGGGAAAAAGTCGGACGTCGTGGCATACGTCGGGGACGGCATCAACGATGCTCCCGTGCTCAATCGCGCGGACGTCGGCATCGCTATGGGACTTGGCGGAAGTTCCGCAACCGTTGACACCGCAGACGTCGTGTTCATGAACGACGATCCGAAATCTCTCGTCACCCTGATGAAGATTTCAAAGCGCACGAAAATCACGGTTGCCGAAAACGTCTTTGCAACCTTTGCCGTCAAAATCGTATTCGTCGTGCTTGGACTCGTCGGAGTGACCGGGCTTGCTTGGGCAGTGTTTGCAGACGTAGGACTCTCCTGCCTTGCAGTGTTGAACGCATTGAGAGTGTTGAACTTCAATCCTAACCGCAAAAAATCGCTACGTGCGTAGATTTTGACAAAATATCGAAAAATTTGACGAAAAACACGGTTCGTGCGTTGACAAAACACAAACCGTGTTTTATAATGCTTTCATAACTACGGAGGCAAATATGCTACACACCTGTTTTCCTGAAAGATTGAAGTCCCTGCGCAAAGAGCAAGGTTTGAAACAAAGCGACCTTGCAGAACATCTCAAAGTCACAAAATCCGCCGTATCAGGTTGGGAAGTCGGCAGAAATCAACCGAATTTTGACGTACTCATTGAGATGAGCATACTTTTCGGCGTATCGGTCGACTACCTTATCGGCAGAAGAAATTACTAATCCGCGCGACGTTTTCTCCATTTTTTCGTCGCCGCCCAAACCAAAAGCGGAACACATTTAGTGTCCCGCTTTTTTCTTTGCTTTTTTTATTTAATTATATTTTGTAACAACACTTTGCGATTAAACGATTTCTACCGCAACCATTTTCATTTCTTATTTTAGAATTTTGGATAGGAATTCACCGGTGGCACTGCCTTTGGTTTTTGCAACTTGTTCGGGGGTGCCTTTTGCGATGACTCTTCCGCCGCCGTTTCCGCCTTCGGTTCCGAGGTCTATCACGTAGTCCGCGACTTTGATGACGTCGAGGTTGTGCTCGATGACGACGACGGTATTCCCTGCGTCCGCAAGTCGTCCGAGTATGTCGAGAAGCCTTGCTACGTCGTGGGTGTGAAGTCCGGTCGTGGGTTCGTCAAGAATATATATGGTTTTGCCTGTGCTACGCTTGCTGAGTTCGGTCGCGAGTTTCACTCTCTGCGCTTCGCCGCCACTGAGCGTGGTGGACGACTGACCGAGTTTGATATATCCGAGTCCGACGTCGTAAAGGGTTTGGATTTTGTTCCTAATCTTCGGCACGTTCTTGAAAAACTCAAGGCTTTCTTCCACCGTCATTTCAAGCACGTCGCCTATGCTCTTGCCCTTGTATTTGACTTCCAAGGTTTCGCGGTTATATCTTGCGCCCTTGCATACTTCGCAAGGAATGTAGATGTCGGGCAGGAAGTGCATTTCTATGCGGATGATGCCGTCTCCCGAACAATGCTCACAACGACCGCCCGAGATATTGAAGGAAAATCTACCCGCTCCGTATCCCCTTGACTTTGCGTCGGGCAAGGATGCGAACAACTCCCTAATCGGTGAAAATACACCCGTATACGTTGCGGGATTTGAGCGCGGAGTGCGCCCTATCGGGCTTTGATCTATGCAGATGACCTTGTCGAGATATTCGACGCCCTTGATTTCGGAATACGCACCTTCGGGAAGTTTGCTACCCATAAGTTCGTTCGAGAGTGCGGGATAAAGAATTTCATTGATAAGGCTAGATTTTCCGCTTCCCGACACGCCCGTTACCGCGGTGAACACTCCGACAGGCACTTTGACGTCGATATTTTTCAAGTTATTTTGTTTTGCGCCCTTAATTTCAATCCACCTATCCGAGATTTCGCGCCTTGCAATAGGCACGTCAATGCTATATTCTCCCGACAGATACTTTCCTGTGATACTATCCTTGCAAGCGATAATATCGTCCACGCTACCGCACGCGACGACTTCACCGCCGTGCACGCCCGCGCCGGGACCTATATCTACGATATAGTCCGCTTCGCGTATGGTTTCTTCGTCGTGCTCGACAACGATAAGGGTATTGCCCAAATCTCTCAATCCTTTGAGAGACGCAAGGAGTTTTTGATTGTCGCGTTGGTGCAAACCTATGCTCGGCTCGTCAAGAATATAAAGCACTCCGGTCAGTCCGCTACCTATTTGCGTGGCAAGGCGGATGCGTTGACTCTCGCCGCCGCTCAAAGTCGCCGACGTGCGAGAAAGAGTTAGATAGCCGAGTCCGACGTTGATGAGAAATTGCAGTCTTGCATTGATCTCTTTGAGTATTCTGCGCGCGATAAGCTCTTCTGTTTCGGTGAGAGTGAGTGCGGACAAAAACGCTTCCACGTCCACGACGGACATATCGCACAATTCGACGATATTTTTTCCGCCTACGGTGACCGCAAGCGCTTCGGGTTTCAAACGTTTTCCGCCACAAACGGTACAAGGGACTTCGCGCATATAGCGAGAGATTTCCATTTTGACCATTTCGCTATCCGTTTCGCGGTATCTGCGTTGCAGGTTGTTGACTATGCCTTCAAAACTGCTGTTGAATTTTCCCGAAAAGTTGCGAGTGTTGTATTCCATAGGAATCCTATCACCGTCGTTTCCGTAGAAAATCATATTCAACACCCATTCGGGCAAGTCCTTTATGGGCGTATCAATAGAAAAACCGTACGCGTCCGCAAGCGCGCGGAATTGCATATCGCACATTTTGCTCGTGTCGATAAACCAACCGCTTGCCTTGATACCGCCTTCACGCAAAGACAAATTTTTGTCTTTGATGAGAAAGTTGGGATCGATTTCCTGCGTGAAACCGAGTCCGGTACAGGCGGGACACGCACCGTAAGGATTGTTGAAAGAGAACAATCTCGGAGTGAGTTCTTCAAAACTCAATTCGCAATCGGGACAAGAATATTTCGTGGAATAGGTGACGGCTTCACCGTCAAAGTCCGCAATGACAAGTCCTTCCGCAAGTTTGACCGCGTTTTCCACCGCTTCGGTTACCCTGCGAATAACGCCGTCTTTGATGACAAGTCTGTCTATAATCACGCCGATTTCATGCTTGACGTTTTTATCCAATTTGATTTCTTCGTCAAGGGTGTAATTCACTCCGTCCACGCGCACTCTGACGTAGCCCGCGCGTTTGAGCATTTCGAGTTCCTTTTTATATTCTCCCTTTCTACCCCTGACGATAGGCGCGATGATAAGAGTTTTCGCACCTTCTCTCGTCATAATCCTATCCGCAATTTGATCGATGGTCTGCCTTTCGATTTCACGTCCGCACTTCGGGCAATGGGGTTTGCCTATGCGCGCGTAAAGTAGGCGAAAGTAGTCGTAAATTTCTGTGACGGTGCCGACCGTTGAACGCGGATTTTTGGAAGTGGTTTTCTGGTCTATGGAAACCGCGGGGGAAAGCCCTTCGATATACTCGACGTCGGGCTTTTGCATTTGCCCTAGAAACATACGCGCATACGAAGACAAACTCTCCATATACTTGCGTTGTCCTTCCGCAAAAATGGTATCGAAAGCAAGGGAAGATTTACCGCTTCCCGACAAACCAGAAAACACCACGAGTTTGTCGCGTGGTATGGTCAAGTCAACGTTTTTAAGGTTGTTTTCTTTTGCGCCTTTTACGATTATATCTTTCATATTATTTCAGTTTTTTGACCTGTTTTTTCAGTTCGTTCATCTCGTCGCGGAGTTTGATAGCGCGCTCGAAATCAAGTTCTGCGGACGCCGCTTTCATAAGTCCTTTCAATCGTTCAATTTCCGAAATAAGGTCTTTAGGTGACAATTTTGTATCTTTAACTTTCTTTTTGGTGATTTCAAGGGTGTTTGTGAACTTGCGTTCTATGGTCTTCGGGACGATGCCGTGCGCCTTGTTGTAGTCGTCTTGAATCTTGCGACGGCGGTTGGTTTCGTCAATTGCTTTCTTCATACTGTCCGTCATGACGTCGGCGTACATGACGACTCTGCCCTTGTCGTTTCGGGCGGCTCTGCCTATGGTCTGAATGAGTGCCTGCTCGCTTCTCAAAAAGCCTTCCTTGTCCGCGTCGAGAATGGCAACGAGTTCCACTTCGGGAAGGTCGAGTCCTTCTCTCAAAAGGTTGATACCCACAAGCACGTCAAACTCTCCGCTGCGTAGCGCACCCACTATATCGATACGCTCCAAGGTGTCGATATCCGAGTGCATATACCTGACTTTCACCCCGACTTCTTTCAGATATTCGGTGAGATTTTCCGCCATTTTTTTTGTGAGAGTGGTGACGAGCACTCTGCCCTTTCTGTCCGTGACTTTTTTGATTTCACCGATTAGGTCGTCAATCTGTCCGTCCACAGGGCGCACTTCGATTTCGGGGTCGAGCAGTCCCGTCGGGCGTATGAGCTGTTCGGCAACTTCGTCGGCGCGTTCGAGTTCAAACTGTGCGGGGGTTGCGGACACGCATACCATTTGGCGTATGCGACTGTCAAATTCGTTAAATTCAAGGGGACGATTGTCGTACGCCGCGGGAAGACGGAATCCGTAATCGACAAGATTTTTCTTTCTTGCCCTATCGCCGTTGAACATTCCCCTGACCTGCGGAAGAGTCATATGGCTCTCGTCCACGAACACTACGAAGTCTTTCGGGAAGAAGTCAAGGAGAGTATAAGGCGGTTGCCCGACCTGTCTACCGTCGAAGTAGCGGGAGTAGTTTTCGATACCGGTGCAGTAGCCCATTTCTCTCATCATTTCGACGTCGTAATTGACTCTTTCATCTATGCGTTGCGCTTCTATGAGTTTGCCGTTAGCCTCGAAAAACTCCACTTGCGCCTGCTTGTCGCGCATGATTTGAGCGAATATTTTTTCTTTCTCACCGCTTACGACGTAGTGGCTTGCGGGGAAGATGACGGTATGTTTCAAATCGTTGACGATTTTGCCGGTCACGCCGTCGATTTCGCTTATTCTCTCGATAGTATCCCCGAAAAACTCCACTCTTATTGCGATTTCGCTATTGCTTGCGGGGAAAATATCCACGACGTCCCCGCGCACTCTGAAAGTGGAGCGCACGAAATCGAAGTCCGCGCGTTTATATTGAATGTCCACGAGTTTTCGGAGAAGCTCGTCGCGGTCGACGTCCTCACCCTCTCTCAACGAAACCGCCTGCGAATAGTAGTCTACGGGTGCGCCCAAGCCGTAAATACAACTGACGGACGACACCACGATAACGTCCCGTCTTTCGCAAAGGGACGCGGTGGCGGAGTGACGGAGTTTATCGATTTCGTCGTTGATTTCGAGTTCTTTTTCGATGTAGGTATCCGAGCGGGGAATGTACGCTTCGGGTTGATAGTAGTCGTAGTAACTCACGAAAAACTCAACTCTGTTCTTCGGGAAAAATTCGCGGAACTCATTGCAAAGTTGGGCGGCAAGGGTTTTGTTGTGCGCGATGACGAGCGCGGGACGTTGAACTTTCTCGATAACGTTTGCCATAGTAAAAGTTTTTCCGCTCCCGGTAACGCCCAATAGTACCTGAGTGGAAAAACCGTTTTCAATGCCTTCGGCAAGTTTTTCTATTGCCTGCGGTTGATCGCCGCACGGCTTATATGAAGAAACAAGTTCAAATTTCATCAGCCTTGAATTAGGGGAACGAACACGTACTTGATAAGCACGCCGATGATTGCGGACACAGTGCCGGTCGCCAGTGCAAGCAAGAGTCTGAACACAATATTGCTTCTGAACGCTCTTTCGACTCTTGCAAAGGCAAGTCCCTTTTGGTGCATATTGATACAATAGACGAGTTCCCCTTTTTTGTCCGATCTCGTCAAGTCGAAATAGTCGTCGAGTTCCAAGTCACGAAGAATGGTATCCAACTCTTCTTCGTCGTATTCAAGGTCGAGAGAGAGTTTCTCGAAAATGTCGATAGGCGTGATCAAACAGGTGCCGTTTTTTGCGGACGCCTGATAGATAACGCGCATGACGTTTTTCTCTTTTTTGGTGAGAACGTGTTGTTTTTCGAGTGTAACTGCCATAATCTCCCAAGTCGCAGAATGCGACGTTTATATCATCGTTATGTATGGTTAAAGTGCGAATTTTGTTATCAGTATAGCAATGGCGACGACGATACCAGAGCCGAGCAAAGCACCGAGAAATGCGCCCAAGAACGCTTTTCCGCCGCCACTCTTGACGGTGACGACAGTCTTTTCGGGAGTGGTTTCGGGTGCCGTTTCTTTCTTCTCGCTTGTCGCGACGACGGCGGGTTGCTCGTTGCGTTTCAACGTGATGAGACAATACTCGTCGGGGGTGAAATATTTGACTCTGACGTAGTCGCTATCCTTCAAGTCGCGGATTGCGCCGGAGAGTTGGAGCTTGGACATAGCATAGGGCAAAATCTCCATGATTTCTTCCGCTTCGACGACTTTGTAGACTTCGTCGTCCCCCGTGATTTTTTTGAGTGCTTCGTACACTACTTTGGCATCTCCGTCAAGCATAGCGACCTCCTATTGCTATATGATTTTAGCACAAACCGTCGCCGTATGCAATAATTTTAACAAAATGCTATCCAAGACGTAAAAACTGTGTTATTATTTTATTTAGCGTACTAAAGCAATATATATTCGACGTATATTCCGCGCGAGCGGAAAAGGACTAACGATGAACCTTTTGTCAAAATTTCTGAACAGAACCGACTTCAAAGATTACGAGGATTTCAGTGCGAATTGCAGACTGACCGTCCCCGATGGTTTCAATTTCGGTTTTGACGTTGTTGACGAATACGCGCGACTCCAACCGTCAAAGCGCGCATTGGCTTGGTGCAACAGCAAAGGCGAAGAGCGCATCTTCACTTTCGACGATATTTCAAAACTCAGCAATCGTTGCGCAAATCTTCTTCTCGGTATGGGACTGAAAAAGGGCGACTATGTGATGGGTATGCTCAATCGTAGATGGGAGTTTTGGGTGCTCGCGGTTGCCTGTTGCAAAATCGGCGTTGTGCTAATCCCCGCCACCCACCTGCTCACCCCCAAAGACGTATACTACCGCGCGAACAATGCGGAAGTCAAAGTCATCGTCGCGACGGCGGAAGCGGACGTCATCGAACATATAGGGCTTGCTCTTGACAAATGCACCACTCTCAAAGAGTGTATATACACCGAAAAAGTCGACGGTTATCGTTGTTTTGACGACCTTATCATGCAGGAATCCGACGTTTTGCCGTCCGACCTGCCCCGCCCCCAATGGAACGACGATATGCTCTGCTATTTCACGTCGGGCACGACCGGTATGCCCAAAATGGTTCAACACAATTTTGAATATCCTTTGGCGCATATTTTCACCGCATTTTTCTGGCAACAGGTCGTGGACGACGGTCTGCATTTCACCATGGCGGAAACAGGTTGGGCGAAGTGCAGTTGGGGCAAAATCTACGGACAATGGATTGCGGGCACCGCGATTTTCGTCTACGACTACAACGGCAGATTCACCCCTACGGATATTCTTCCCCTTCTCGGCAAATACGGCGTTACGACTTTCTGCGCACCGCCCACGATATATCGTTTCTTGATAAGAGAAGACCTGTCCAAATACGATTTCGGCTCTATCGTGCACTGCACCACCGCAGGCGAAGCATTGAATGCGGAAGTTTTCAAGCAATTCTACGACGCGACGGGACACAAAATCTACGAGGGTTTCGGGCAGACGGAATCATCCGTTATCCTTGCGACTTTCAAGGGTATGGAGCCTATCCCCGGCTCTCTCGGCAAGCCTAGTCCCTGCTACGACATAGACCTGATCGACGACGACGAAAATCCCGTTGCGGACGGCGTCGAAGGGGAAATCGCAATCCGCCTACGCCCCCACCAATACGGTTTGGTCTCAAACTATAAGGGAGAACCCGAACGCACCGCACAGGCACGCGACGGCAAATACTACCACACAGGCGACCTTGCAATGCGCGATAAAAGCGGCATATTCTGGTTCGTGGGCAGAAAGGACGACATAATCAAATCGAGCGGATACCGTATCGGACCGTTTGAAGTGGAATCCGCGCTTATGGAACACCCCGCCGTTCTCGAATGTGCAATCACGGGCGTACCCGATCCGCTCCGCGTGCAAGTCGTCAAGGCAACGATCGTGCTTGCAAACGGCTACACCCCCAGCGAAGAACTGAAAAAGGAACTGCAAAACCACGTAAAACAAGCGACCGCGCCGTACAAATATCCGCGCATCATCGAATTTGTCGACGAAATGCCGAAGACGATTTCAGGCAAAATCCGCCGCGTAGAGATCCGCAAAAACGACGAAAAGAAGTAAATAAAAATCCACCAGTTCAACTGGTGGTTTTTAATTTGAGGGTAAAACCCTC
>CAZJZV010000013.1:0-43496 GCA_964550635.1 uncultured Bacteroidaceae bacterium | reverse complement strand
GACTTCTCCATATTACGCAGTTACATGCTTGCACTAGTGACTGCGTATATGGAGAGGCAACGAAGTTGCGCACTCGCAGAGTGCAGTCGCCTTTTGGAACGAGCGTGAAACGCGAAGTACCAAACTAGGCAAGATAACTGACTTATTCAGTTATAATGGGTGGCGGTTGGTAGATATAGAAAACAAAACTAATTCAGCCAACCGTCGATTGAGATTTCTCTCGAACCCAACGCAAGCAATTATATATGATTATAGCGGTTTTGACAAGTGTTTTTGAAATTTTCTTGAAAATTCCGTTTGGATTGTATATTGAGTCGCACCACTGCCCTATGAAAAAGCCCTGACGGTTGTCAGGGCTTTTGGGGAGATGATTTGACTTTGTTACTTTCTGAAGATGGATGCTATGTCTGCAAAGGTTTTCTTCTTGACGACAAACCAGACGATCGCGAATGCTACGATGCCTGCAAACACTACGCAAGCAATGACGATACCTGCGATTGCGCCGCCCGAAAGTCCTTCTTCTGCGGGAGGTGCGGGAAGTTGTTCAATGACGAGATCGACGTCGGAAATTTCCGCGTTGTTATCGTCGAAGTGTTTATGACAAGTGTCGCAGTCCTTGTGACCTTTCAAACCGTTTCCTGTTGTGGTTGCGCCCACTTCGTCAACCCATTCGCCGTAGCTATGTCCGAGCGCGGGAATGACGAGATCGGTGATTTCGTTTCCGGTCGCATCGAAGTGCTTGTTGCAAACGGAGCAATCTGCATGTGCTTTCACACCGTTTTCGGTGCAAGTTGCAACAACTTCGTTGGCGAGTGCGCCGAGATTGTGACCTGCCGCGGATTTAGTTTGAACGTCCGCTTTGGTTTGTTGTGCGAAAACGGAGTTTGTGAAGGTCGCAACGTAGGAGGTGAGTTCCGCATTAGTGCAGGATTGCGCTTGCGTAACGGACGGCGTGGAATTCACGGTTTCGGTTTCGACGTGGCTATCATCGTGAGAGCAAACTCTCGTTGCAGTACACTTGAGATTGTCAGAAGTCCAAGAATAGCGCACTGCGCCGTAGTTGTGACCGTGTTTTGCATTGGTGACTACGTCCGCTTTGGTTTGTTGGACGAATACGGTATTGGTGAAGGTCGCGACGTAGGTCGTAAGTTCGTCGTTCATACAAGATTGTTGTTGAGTGACGGACGAAGATGCAGTTGCGGTTTCGGTTTCTACGTGGCTACTGTCACGAGAACAAACTCTGGTTGCGGTGCAAGTGCTGTTATCGTCCGCCCAAGTGTAGCCGACAGCCCCGTAAACGTGGCAAGCAGGAATGACCAAACTTTCCAATTTCACGCCATTGGTGTCGAAGTTATCATGACAGTCGGCGCAGATTT
The DNA here is from genome assembly GCA_964550635.1 of uncultured Bacteroidaceae bacterium. Classification (GTDB taxonomy): domain Bacteria; phylum Bacillota; class Clostridia; order Christensenellales; family CAG-917; genus RGIG4097. Next base: position 42,120 of record CAZJZV010000013.1, on the reverse strand, counting down.
TGTGACCGAGAGTGCCGTCATTCGAACAGTCTTCGTCAATCTTTTCAATCCAATCACCGAAGTGATGACCGTAGGTGACGACGAGAGTGGTAGCATTGTTTGCCGCATCGGTTGCGACGATAGTTTTGTCGGTGCCCGAAGACATATCGAGATTGAATTTACCGCTCGTGAGAGTGACTTCAGTGCCGTCAACTGTGACGGTGACAGAAGAATCATCGGTGACGGTGACTTCTTGAGTGGTGCAGTAAACGCTATCCGCATCAACACCGGTTATGACGGGTGCCGCAGAGTCAACCCATTTTGCAGTGAGAGTTACACTTGAAATCAATTCTTTAGTGAAATCGTGTGCGGTATTGCCGTTGTACCAACCAACAAACGTATACCCTTCTTTTGTAGGTTCGATTGCTGGAGCAGCAACAATTTTTGAACTCGTTGCGACTTTTGCATAGAAGTTATCACCGTTCATAAATATGATAGAAGGCGATCCAAGTTTTGATTCATTATAATAATAAGTGCCTGCTTTTAAAACAATGTTATTTGAAGTCATGTTTTTAATGACGGTAGGAGTCGGACTTGATGAATGCAATTCAGTATAACTAGTGTTTGATCCAAGAGTTCCAATTGTTCCACCGTTTGCGTATAGGTAAGCATGAGAATATTGGTCGCCCGTATCTTTGTTCATTGACAATTTAGTGATATAACCGCCGACGGGATAGCTGGTGTTTTCGTGAGTAGCGGTAGGATTGCTGTCGATAAGCGTAATTCTAGAATATCCGAGTGTTTTGATCAGAATTTCATAGTTGTTGTTTGTAAAACTAATGACGTGACCGTTCAAGTCGATTGTCGACGCTTTGCCGTTGTTGATTACAAAAGTTGCATCCAAAACAATATCCGCGGTCAATTTGACGCTGTAGTTGCTGTTGATTGCGCTCTTGAAATCGTTTGCAGTTGCGGCTTCTTTAAGCCACATTGCATAGACGGTCGTATCTGCAGTGACAGTTGACGAGAAATTGTACTTTTGCGTTCCACTATACCAATCGACAAACGTAAGGCCTGTTTCGGGTGCAGTCGCCGACTTGGTGGGTATCATTGCTTTGTCGCCGCTTTTCACGATTTGAGTTGCATATACAGTATCCCCGTTTTTGTAAAGAACTTTTTTATTTTTAATTCGGACGGATATATCTGCCTTGGTTGAAGTGACTTCGCCGTAGTAGAAACCGCCGTTGATATGTGGGTTCGTAGAAGTGGTCATGCCTGCGGCAAACGTGGTCGCATTACCGCCCATATAATCTACGCAAGAGTAACCGGTGTGAATTGTTAAGGGCTTTGTCACCGTACCGCCGTTTGCATATAAATAGGCGTTATTAGTTTCGGTGTTATAGTCCGAGCGACAATCCATCACAATTGTGCAATCAATAACACCACCCGCAGGAAGAGTATTATTCGTATGCATTACGGTGGGACGGCTATCATTTAGAATAAAAGTAGAACATACGTCGGGCGCCTTAGCGTATATTGTGATTTTTTTATTACCACTAATTACGTAGCCGTTGAGATCAAGAGAGACAAATTTATTGCCTATAGCAAGATCTGCGGTGAGAGCAATGTCTCCGACAAGTTTGTAACTTCCACCGTTTGTAAACGCAGCAACAAGCTCTTCTTCCGTGTCGATTTCGGCTACGTTAGTGGTTGCTGTAAATTCAATTTCGGAAATCTGCATCAAATTGTAATCGTTTTCAGCCGTTCCGGAAGTTCCGTTCGCGCCTTGACGTTCGGTGATAGTGATTTTGTAGTACCAATACGGAGTTGTATTTTCAAACGTATAGTTATACCCTTTAAGGTTTTCAACGGTGAGTAATTTATCGTCGTTGGTGACGACGTGGATATCCGTCCAGTTTGAATTGTCATTGCTGCCTTGTAACTTCCAAGATTTAGGGTTTCTTCCGGTATGGTCGGGCTGGGTGTCGTTGCCGGTGTAGATTTTGTACGCGGTAACGATAGTGCCTATGTCGCTCGCTTGGAAGGTAATATTGGGGTTAGTCGTGATATCCACACAAAGTTTGGATTCAAAATTCCCGTCATATAGATTCGCATAACCGCTCGTTCCGGCGATAGCCGTGAACGTCGGTGCCGTAGCAGGCGCAGAAATTCCGCCTTCTGCCGAGGGATCTCCGCCTTCAGCCGTCGTACCCGCCGCGTATGCGGGAGTGCCGTTCAAACCGAGAACGACGACTGCGCCCGCGAGCAGTACGAGCAGTAGACAAAGGGTGATTGATAGCATCTTTGTTGCTGATTTGGTCATAATCTTCTCCTTCTGATTATATTTTTGCACGGCGTATAACCGCACGTTTTGAATGCTATATAAAAAAGCGCAACCGCAAAACGGATCACGCTTTTATCGTCAAGTTAACTCATTGACAGAGATTTCTCATAGTAAAGCACTATGCTGTTTTTGATATATACGATTTGTTCTTGCAAATAGAATTCGTCTTCAAACAGGGCGAAATGCACGCATGCACGCACAAACATGAATATCAACCTGCGAATAACTTCCGACGGGAAACCGATCAATTTCGACAGGCTCTCGGAATAGGCGGTGTATCTCTTGTTGACGCCATCGAAAAACTCCTTCCCTGCCTCGCGGTATTTCGGATTGGTGTAAATCTGATACATAAGGCGATATTTCTTGCCGTGTTCGCGTGCAGTCCAATAAGGGACCTCGTTCACGTAGCGTTCGATGTCTTCAAGACTTGACGGCGCAATATGCATAAATTCGTCTTCGACCTTGCTCATGCAGTGTGCTGTCGATTGAATTATAAGGTCGTCTAGGTCGTCGAAATAGGTGTACAAACTCGCAACCGACACGTCGCAAAACTCCGCAAGCCCTTTCACGCCTACGTTCGTCAAACCGTACTCTGCGTAGCACTCGAAGCAACGCTCCATAAGTTCGACTTTTTTGCGATTGTGTTGTTCAACGTTTGCTATTCTCATAAATCTCCTACATTCATAAAATGAACGCTCGTTTATTTTATACCATATATTGCGCTCGATTGCAACACTTTTCCTACATATTATGAAAAATAGTGTGAATATGCCATTTTTCAAAATACTATTTACAAACGCGCACGCCTATGTTATTATATATGCAATAAATTCTATAATTTATATCAATATAAAGGAGCAATATGAACACCGATTCCGCAGACCCTGACCCCGACAGTATCATTTTATCTGTTGTATTCATCGTCGTTTTAGTACTTTTTTCAGGTTTCTTTTCCGCAACCGAAACCGCTTTCAGTTCGGTAAACAGAACCAAACTCAAACTCAAAGCGCAAGCAGGCAACAAATCCGCCCAAAACGCATTGAAATTGTGTGACGATTTCGACAAGCTTTTATCCACTATTCTCGTCGGAAACAATATCGTCAATATCACTCTGTCCGTCCTTTTCAACAATATATTTGAAACGGCTATCCCGAATCCCGCGGTTAGCGGTATAGTTTCCGTTGCGGTTTCAACCGTCATCGTTTTGACTTTCGGCGAAATCACCCCCAAAATGATCGCCAAGGAAAACTCCGAAAGACTCACTATGGCTTTCGGCTATCCTATCAAAGTCATTATGTATGTGCTCTACCCCATCACGTTTATCTTTGCAGGTCTAAAATGGGTACTGCGCAAGGTCTTCAAATCCAAGGACGACGACAAAATCACCGAAGAAGAACTCCTTTCTCTCGTCGAAGAGGCGCAGGAAGACGGCTCGCTCAACGTTCAAGAGCGCGAACTTATTTCAAGTGCTATCGAATTTGACGACGCAGAAGTTCAAGATATTTTCGTCCCCAGAGTCAACGTCATCTCTCTCCCCATCGATATGCCGATGGACAAAATCAAAGAGATGTTCTTTGAATATAACTTCTCTCGTATGCCCGTCTACCGCGGGACTATCGACACCGTTGTGGGTATGCTCCACAATATCGACTTCTTCGCCGCTCTCGAAAAGGGCGAAAAGAATATCAAAAACTATATCACCCCCGTCGCAGTCGCAACCGAGCATATGAAAATATCCACCCTGCTCAAGAGTATGCAACGTCAAAAAGTGCATATGGCGGTCGTGGTCGACGAATACGGCGGAACTCTCGGTATCGTTACTCTCGAAGATATTCTTGAAGAACTCGTCGGTGAAATCTGGGATGAACACGATGAAATCGTCAACTACTTCAATCAAATCGACGACGACACCTATATGGTTGACGCAAGAGCGGAAATCGATAAGTTTTTCGACACTTTCAATCTCGACTCCGCCGACCTTGACAACTTCGACTCTCAAACCGTAAGCGGTTGGATCATCGAACAAATGGGCGAAATCCCAAAAAAATTCACGTCTTTCGACTACAAGAATTTGACGATAACCGTCGACAAACTCACCCAAAGAAAGATCCTTTCCGTCAAAGTTAAGATCAATCCCGTAGAAGAAGAAAACGCGGACAATCAAGAGTCCAAAAGATTTGAACTGAAATCCTTGAAAGAACTCCGCGAAAACCGCGAAGACAAGGACGAAGAAGAAAAACAAGAATAAGAACCCTAATCCCTATAAAAACCCCGAATGGAAAGCCCCGCAGATTTTGCGGGGCTTTTCATATTGTAATTTTTCTTTTGTACTTCTCTACCGCTGTTCTCTCACATATTGATATATATAGATATTAGATACTATAAGAGATAATCTATATTGTAGCGGATTTGGGCTGATTTTTTACCACCTGTTCTCCACGTATTCGCAGAATGCGTACATATCCTTGATTTCAAGCACTTTGCCGTCGTCAAGCACGACAGTACCGTTCCAAAGTCCGTGGACTTGGTGTGCGTGCATACGCGCAACGAGTGCATTCGTGTCCGTATGGTGATCGTAGAACGGAGTCATCGTCAAATTGAACCTGCCGTCTTCGGACACAAACACCCACGGATCAGAGAATTTATCGGGTTTCGGGAAGACTTTCACATCAACAGAGCCGAATTTGTGAAGTTTGCCGTCGTAGAATATTGCGGTTTCGGTGCCGTTTGACTCGTCGCCGATGCCCCACGTGATTTCAAATCCGAACAAATGTTTGCTTCCGTCCGCATCGGTGAGATAGGTCGAGCCGTTGCCCCAATACCATACCATTTTGTACGGTGTGCAAACTCTGCCCCAGTCAAGCACGCAGAACGTGTTGTCCTTCGTGAACGACTTCACAACTTTTCCGTCAAGGGCGATATTGCCTTCTGTCGGCATACAGTTTTGCTTGGTGGTCATGAAATATCTCGTGGACTGATCCTTTTCTTCTTTCTTGAAAGGAAGCACGGTGGTTATGTTTTCAAGTCCTGCGGGTATATCCATCTTGAATTCCGCCTTGAAGGTTTTGCCTTTGAGCGGTCCTTCAAAATAGAGTGTGCGAGTGGTTTCTTTTGTGTCGAATACGGCGCGGAATTTGCCTTTTTTATACTCGAAATAGTTGGGTACGTCGCCTTTTGCGGGAAGTATGACTTTGTTCTTTCCGCCAAGGAATAAGGACATCGAAGTGTCAACTTTGCCAGACTTCAAATCGACGACGCTCATCGAGCAATATCCGCCGATTGAGATATTCGCACAACTGATTTGCACCATTGTTTCTCCGTCGCAAACCTGATAGAAATCCCATTCTTTCGCTCTCATTTGCGGACGAGTTTTGGTGCGGTCGTAGTCGAATACGTTATGACGCGCCCAACCGCTTGCGAGCAATTTGCCGTCGTCGCCCAAGAGTTTAGTGGGTGCGGTATATTCTCTTTGATTGCGTTTGGGGACTTCCCTAAACGACGGATAAGTTCTTTTGGTTTCTTTAGCCATAATTTCCTCCGTTATCATTTAACGTTTATAGATATATTATATAACCAAATTTCCAATACTTCAATAGTGAATTTCAATTTGCAAAACGTGCGGTCGATTTTTCAACGACTATACGGTCGAATTGTCCGACAGAACCACAAAGTCAAAACACAACTACTTCATTGTTTTTGCACAATCAAAACGTAAATTTTCACAGTATAAAAAGAAAAAACGGCTTGCGCCGTTAAATCTTCATGTTTTTGATTTTCTCTGTGACGTCCGTCAGTTTTCCGTGTCTTCCGACGAGTAACGCACGCTTTCCGAGTGACATTATGTATTTATCTGATTTGATTGAGTCCGAATAAACGTCCACAACTTCGACGTCGGGCATAACTTCTTGCAGTCTGCGCACCTTTTCCGCGCGTCTGCACACCTTGCCCGTAAGCCCACCCGTCTTCATATCGTGGATTGAGGTTATGCAGTATTCAAACCCAAGTCGATTTGCTATCTCTTCGATGAGAAAACTCGGACTAGCACTGATAATCACGCTTTCGCGCGCGCGGTTTTCCTTTCTAAATTGGTCGTAGATACTCTTTTCGTACTTGTCCCAAAACTTCTTTACGTTTTTCTCGTTGTTGATGAAGTTGACGTAGAAAAAACATACCTTTTTGAATTGGTTTATCGGATAGATTTTCAAGCCCATAAGGGTGCCGATGAAGCACTGTATGGGCAGGAAAACCAAAATCCAAGGATTATGCAACATGCAATATCCCCAATATCTGAAACCACTGTCGAAAGGAAGCAAGGTCTTGTCGAAATCGTACAGGTCGACTTGCTTTTTCGCGGGCATCACTTCGACTTTATCATTCGTAATATCCGTCATGCGTTGTTACCGGTCGGCATAGTCGGTCTGCGCACCGTGAAACCGTCCTTTTGATATTTATTTATTTGGAAAAGCATTTGCTCGATAAACTCTTTGTTGTTCGCGGTCTTCATGAGCATTGCAAGGAGTGCTTCGGTTGCTTCCATGCTATCCCCTTGTCCGAGAATCTTTCTCACGCACCAAATGCCTTCGAGTTCGTTGCTCGAAAGGAGCAATTCTTCCTTTCTCGTACCGCTCTTCGCAAGGTCGATTGCGGGGAATATTCTCTTTTCTTGAAGTCTGCGGTCAAGGTGGATTTCCATATTGCCGGTGCCCTTGAATTCTTCGTAGATGACGTCGTCCATACGACTGCCCGTTTCGACGAGTGCGGTTGCGATAATTGTGAGCGAACCGCCGTTTTCAATGTTACGCGCCGAGCCGAAAAAGCGTTTAGGCGAGTGCAACGCGCCGGGGTCGATACCACCTGAAAGCGTTCTGCCCGTAGGGGGAATCGTCAAGTTGTAAGCACGTGCCAGACGAGTCAAACTATCCATAAGAATAACGACGTCTTTGCCGGTTTCAACCATACGTTTTGCACGTTCAAGTAGCATTTCCGCGGTTTTGGTGTGGTGTTCGGGAAGTTCGTCAAACGTCGAATAGATGACTTCTCCGTTGATCGAGCGTTGCATATCCGTGACTTCTTCGGGACGCTCGTCGATGAGTAGCACGAGAAGCACGATTTCGGGATGATTGATTGCGATTGAGTTTGCAATCATTTTGAGCAAGGTCGTCTTGCCCGCTTTAGGCGGAGACACGATGAGTCCGCGTTGACCTTTGCCGATAGGTGCGACGAGGTCGATTGAGCGAGTTGCGAAATCGCGCGGTTTGCCCGCGACTTCAAGACGAAGTCTGTGATCGGGATAGATAGGCACGAGATCGTCAAAGTTGGGACGTCTGCCGATTGTCAATGCGTCGACGCCGTTGATTGTCAAAACGTTGACGACCGCAGGGGGTTTGCCCTCTTGCAAAAGTTTGCATTGCGCCTTGACGTAGTCCCCTTTTCTCAAACCGAATTGTTTGATTTTGGGCACACTGACGTATGCATCCATTTCGCTAAACTCACCCGTTTTCACGCGCAAAAAGCCGTATCCGTCGGGATTGATTTCAAGGAAACCTTCTCTGATTTGTTCTTCGGACTTTTCGGGCTTTTCTTCTTTTTCTCTCTTTTCTTTCAAATTGTCGGGGCGTTTGAATCCGGTGTTGCCGTAGTTGTTGTTTCCATAATTATTGTTGTTATGGATTTGTCTGTACGCTCCGAAACCTTTTTTCTCTTCTTTCTTAAACTCTTGTTTTTCTTCTTGTTTTCCTTCTCCTGCGTTTGCGTCTACTTTGTTATCTGCTGAATTTGCGTCTGCATTCTTTTTAGGTCTACCGCGTCTAGGTGCGACGGGCGGTTCCATTTCGCCGTTTGAAATTTTGAAAATCAAGTCGACAAGTTCAGCTTTCTTGCATTTCGACGGTGCGGGTACTCCCAAATCTTTGGCAATATCCCTGAGTTGGAAAATGCTTTTTTCGTCAAGTTCCGGTCTTTGATAAGTCACCATAGAACCCTCCTATATATATAAAATTTAGATTTGCTAAAAGGATTTTCAACCCGCCCCGACAAAAGTCGGGGACGGTGCTTTTTCAAAAGTAAAATCAGTCAAAAACTCTTTCAAGAACGAGAACTTTGGTGCTTTCGCCGTCGAAATCCGCGCGGTCGAATTCCACCGTATCGCCCTCAATGTAAACGACGTCTTCATCCTCGAACAAATCGAGAAAATCGTTCAATTTCGCAAGGTCGAATTCACAGTCCTTGGTTTTGTAGTGCATAGGAATAACAACGTCGGGCATTATGCGATCCACGTATTCCTTTGCTTGTTCGGCGTCGATCGTGAAGTTTCCGCCAACGGGAATCATCAGAACGTTCACCGGCATAATGGATTCGACGAGCATTGCGTTGCATTCTTCGCCGATGTCTCCCATATGACAGAGTTCGACTCCGTCCATACGATATTTGAAAACGAGGTTATCTCCCCTGACCGCGCCTTTTTTGTCGTCGTGGTAGGTCTTTTGCGCGAAGAGATGAACACCGCCGATTTCATAGAAACCTTGTCTGCGGATAACGGTGGGATCACCTTCGACCGCAGAGATAAAAGAGTGGTCGTTGTGCGGGTGGCTCACCGTGACGATGTCCGCGGTGACTTTGGGCATATCGTAACCGACGTACGAGTGGTAAGGATCGGTGACGACAGTCGTACCCGTGCTTTCTTCAAGCTTGAATGATGAGTGACCAAGCCAAGATAGTTTCACTTATATCCTCCGATTCAATCACTTTTGATTGAGCGAATTAACGAGTTGATGTATCTTCTCAAAGGGTTCGAGCAAATTGGATACGGGCTCGTTGAAGTTTGCGGCGGCGATGATGTACGCAATGTACTTCGACATATCCGCCTCGATAAACCAAGGGCAATTTTTGAGTTCGGGAATACGGTAGGTAAGGTTTGTGGAGATGACTGCATCGAAAACTCCTTCTTCGTATGCCCTATTGAACTTCTCTACGCCTTCGGTAAAGAGTGAGAACGTTGCGGAAAGGAACACTCTTTGTGCGCCCTTCTCTTTGATTTCTTTTGCGAGTTTGATGATGCTGTCGCCGGTTGCAATCATATCGTCCGCCACAAAAACGTTCATGCCCATAACCGGACTGCCGATATATTCGTGAGCGATGATAGGGTTTCTGCCGTTGACGACGTTCGCATAGTCGCGACGTTTGTAGAACATACCGAGGTCAAGACCCAAAACGGACGCATAGTAAACGTTTCTGCCGATTGCGCCTTCGTCGGGAGCAATGCACATAAGGCTGTTTTTGTCGAGTTTGACGTCGGGGAAATTCTTCGTGAGTGCCTTCAAAACCTGATAGGTCGGGAAATAGTTGTCAAATCCCATGAGCGGAACCGCATTCATAACTCTCGGATCGTGTGCGTCGAAAGTGATGAGATCGCTCACTCCCATTTGTTGAAGTTCTTGCAACATGACCGCGCAGTCGAGAGATTCACGGCTTGCACGACGGTGTTGTCTGCCCGCGTAAAGCATAGGCATCAAAACGGTGATACGATAAGGTTTGCCGTTTGCTGCGCAGATGATACGTTTCAAATCCGCGAAATGCTCGTCGGGAGTCATGGGAATTTCTTGTCCGAAGAAATTGTAGGTGACGCCGTGATTCATCGGGTCGCAAATAACGTAGAGGTCTTTGCCTCTGACGGTCTCCATAATCATACCTTTGCCGTCACCGCTCGTAAAACGAGGGCAATTCGCTTTGATAAGGAAAGAGCCTTTTTTAATGCGCATCTTCGCGGGAGCGGATTCGTTGTACATTTGAACGAGGCGTTTGTCGATGAGTTCGGCAAGCTCTTGCGCGCCCGGGGTTGCAATTATAGCGAGTGGTGCTGCAGGTGTTTCATCAAAAATTGAAAAATCAGGTGTCATGCTATCCTCCGTAGACTTTACACTATTATAGCAAAGAGTTTGCAAAATTTCAACGGTTTGTACGCTAAATAATAATATTATTTTATTTTAAAGATATTCAAGCCGTATTTTGCACTCTTCAGATTGTTTTTTGTCAGTAGACAAGGTCTGACAAAATATAATTCGACACGTTCATACCCTCGTCGTTGAAAGAGATTTTTCCGTCCTTTCTCACGAAGAATTTCGAATATTCACCGTTGATTAGTTCGGTTTTGTCGGCAATCAAACTCTCGTCTATCCCGTCTTTCAGTCGCAGTCCGAGCATAATTTTTTCACGCTTTATCTCGTTTTCGTTGATTAAAATTTTTTCTTCAACAGGTGATTTCCCTCTTGTAAGTGCCGCGACGTATTCCGAAAGATTTTCAACGTTTTTCAGTCTAAATTCGCCGTCTTTTCTCTTCACAAGCGAACTTGCGCCAAGTCCGAAACCGTAATATTCTTCTCTCGTCCAGTAGCCCGAATTGTGTTTTGAACGATACCCTTCCTTTGCAAAATTGCTGATTTCATACCTTTCAAAGCCAAGTCCGCGCAAGGTTTTCATCGCGACTGCAAGCAAATCTTCCGTCGTATCGTCGTCGGGAAGACTGACTTTTCCGCTCTTCACAAGTTTTTCAAGCGGTGTATTTTCTTCGACTTGTAGGGTGTAAACTGAAACGTGCTTGACAAGTGGCGCAAGTATTGCAATCTCGTTTTCGACGGACGAAAAGTCGTCGTACGGCAGTCCCACTATGAAATCGACTGACACGTTATCGAATATACTCGACGCAAGTTTCACCGCACTTATCGCCTTTTCTGCGTTATGAAGTCTGCCTATTGCGTGCAAATTCTCATCGTTTAGCGACTGCACACCTATACTCAAACGATTGACGCCGACGTTTTTGTAGTAGCGGAGTTTTTCTTCGTCGATGCTCTCGGGATTGCACTCGACGGTAAACTCATCTACTGCGCTCAAATCAACGTGTTTTGAAAGGGATTTTACGATATATTTAAATTGGGTTTCAGACAAAACGGACGGAGTCCCGCCACCAATATATACTGTGGTGATTTTTTTCTCGTCAAGTCCGTCGAAAACGTTGTCGATTTCCGAATTTAATGCGGTTAGATAGCCCAAAACGTCGGTTTCGCTTTTGCAACGAAAACTCGTGAAATCGCAATACAAACACTTCGATTTACAAAAGGGAACATGGACGTAAATTTGCATTTTAATCGTCGTCGCCGACCTTCAAAATGGTGACGAAAGCCTCGCTCGGAATCTCTACGCTACCCACTCTACGCATACGCTTTTTGCCTTCTTTTTGCTTTTCGAGAAGTTTCTTTTTGCGGGTAATATCTCCGCCGTAGCATTTTGCAAGAACGTCTTTGCGGAGTGCTTTTACGGTTTCACGAGCGATGATTTTTCCGCCGATTGCCGCTTGAATGGGAATTTCAAAGAGTTGGCGCGGAATTGCGTCTTTGAGTTTTTCCGCAATACCCCTACCCCTTGCATACGCCTTGTCTTTATGCACGATGAGAGAAAGCGCATCGCACATATCCCCGTTGATGAGCATATCGAGTCTGACGAGTTCACTGCGTTGGTAGCCGTCCGTTTCGTAGTCGAGAGAAGCATATCCGCGGGTGCGAGATTTGAGTTTATCGAAGAAATCGTAGATGATTTCGTTCAAGGGAATTTGATAGGTTATCTGCACTCTCGACGTATCGACGTAGGACATATCAAGGAAAATACCGCGTTTGTCTTGGCATAAGTCCATAATCTGTCCAACGTAGTCGGGCGGTGAGAAAATAGTCGCCTTGACGACTGGTTCTTCGATATATTCGATTTCCCCTGCCGCAGGGAGATTTGTGGGGTTTGCGACGGTGAGTTTTTCACCGTTCGTTTTGGTCACGATATATTCAACGCTGGGTGCGGTCGTGATAAGGTCGAGATCGAATTCTCTTTCAAGGCGTTCTTCGATGATTTCCATATGAAGAAGTCCCAAAAATCCGCATCTGAAACCAAATCCTAGTGCGATTGAAACTTCAGGCTCGAAACTCAAACTTGCATCGTTGAGTTGGAGTTTAAGAAGTGCTTCTTTGAGATCGTTATATCTTGCGCCGTCCGCGGGGAAAACACCCGTAAACACCATCGGAGTTGCCTTTTTGTAGCCGGGCAACGGCTCGTTTGCGGGATAATCCGCACGAGTTATCGTATCGCCGACTGCGGTGTCCGACACGTTCTTTATGCTTGCGCCGATATAGCCGACTTCCCCTGCGGAGAGTTGATCGACGGGTTTCATTGACGGCGAGAACACACCGACTTCGACTACGTCGAATTCCTTTCCCGACGACATCATTCTGATTCTATCCCCCGCCTTAATCGTGCCGTCCACGATACGCACCATAGAGATAGCACCACGATAGTTGTCGTAGAAACTGTCGAATATGAGCGCTTTGAGCGGAGCGTTTTCGTCCCCACTGGGTGCGGGCAATTTTTCGACTATGCCCTTCAACACGTCGTCGATACCCAATCCTTCCTTTGCAGAAATCAAGGGGCAATCCGCCGTATCGAGACCGATAATATCTTCGATTTCCGCTTTCGTGCCGTCCACGTCTGCGGAAGCAAGGTCGATTTTGTTGATTACGGGGAGAATTTCAAGGTCGTTGTCAAGTGCAAGATAAACGTTTGAAAGGGTTTGCGCCTCAACTCCTTGAGTTGCATCCACGACGAGCAACGCGCCTTCACAAGCGGCAAGCGAGCGGGAAACTTCGTAGGTGAAGTCAACGTGTCCCGGAGTGTCGATGAGATTGAGAGTGTATTCTTCTCCGTTGTAATCGTAGAAAAGACGGCAAGTTTGAAGTTTTATGGTGATACCCCTTTCCTTTTCAATATCCATATTGTCAAGGAGTTGGTCGGACATATCGCGTGAAGAAACCGCGCCCGTGCGTTCGATAAGCCTATCCGCAAGGGTACTTTTGCCGTGGTCGATGTGCGCTATGATAGAAAAGTTGCGAATTTTGTCCTTTTTCAAAATTACCTCGCCGTAATTTTCGTTATATTCTTGACAATATTATAATAGAATTATAAAATTTTATCAATAAAAATTAGGGGGCATTTTATGTCTAACGTAAATTTTAATTGGCTTCTCGACACGCCCATCGCGCACAGAGGACTTCACGACGACAATTATCCCGAAAACAGTATGCCTGCATATCAGGCTGCTATCGAACACGGTTTCAACATTGAAATCGACGTTCATCTCACGAAAGACGGTCATATCGTAGTCTTCCACGACGACAACCTCAAGAGAGTTTGCGGAGTTGACAGAAAGGTCAAGGACTGCACTCTTGAAGAACTCAAAACTTATCGTCTGAAAGGCACCGAATATACCATCCCTACTTTCGACGAATTTCTTGCACTCGTAGACGGAAAAGTAGGCGTGCTTTGCGAAATCAAAGGCGTTATTCCTTGGGAACTCGACATTGCAAAAGCGACGGTTGAGCGTCTCAAAACCTACAAAGGCAATATCGCACTTCAATCTTTCAATTTTGGTGCGGTCATCTACTGCCGTCGTCACGACGACGTGCATGCCTACGGTCAACTCTGCACTTGGGGCGGCGACAAAATCAATCACTGGGTTGATTGGCTCGGCAAACTCATCGCTTGCAAATTCTCGAAACCTTTGTTCGTTGCCTACGATATTAGAAACGCGGTCAAAGCGGAAAAATATCTCAACAAAGCGAAAGCGGACGGAAAGAAACTTCTCTGCTGGACGATCAATTCCGCAGACAAACTTGCACTTGCAAGAAAGATTGCGGACAACGTCATCTTTGAAGATATTTGCGACCTTATCGAAGCGGAAAACAAATAACCTATATCATTTTATGATATAACCATCACATTAAATGATATAAACACCGTTGCATAACGCAATTTGATTCCATCAAAAGACAAATTAAAACCCGACTTTTCAGTCGGGTTTTTCATTTTAGATTTCCTTTCGATCAGTCGTTAGTCGATTTCGTGAAGATCTTTTTCACGTTGTCGCCGAAAGATGCAAACCATTCTTTGACCGTCAACGCAAAAGGCTCGGACATTGCGGGAATATCGACGAGTTTGCCGTTGTTGGAAATGGAGTAACTCACGTATGCATAATACAAGGACACGAGAACCGCGAACACACTGAATACGATGAGTTCGGGACTGGTGGTTTCGTAGTTTGCAAAGTAGGCGACGTCACCTTCCGCTATCATCGAAGTGAAGTAGGATGTGGACGCGACGAAACCGGAGTTGTTCATGAGTTGTCCGATATTCAAGAAAGCAAGAAATGCGTAGGCACCCGACACGATATACGCTCTCTTTTCACCGCTAACCATTGCATAGATAAATCCGAGTGCAACTGCGAGGAAGAGATAAGTGTAGTCGATTTTGAGAGTGAACACTGCAAGCATTGCGAACGTGAAGGACGAAAGCATGATGAGTTCTTGTTTGTTTCTATTCTTGAGATACAAGGACACGATATACGCTTCGAGCACGAGAATGAAGATGAAGTTGAGAATTGCCGCGGTGCTTGAAGAGGTCTTTTGGTTCATGGTCGCCATTGCGTAGAGACCGATACCGTTGTCGACAAATACCGTCTTCTTCATAAATTCGTTTGCGATGAGAGTCCAACCGTAGAAAGGTTTGCTATCCGCAGCAGCGATATAGTCGATTGCGACGGGGATCGTCAAGACGTACAAAAGCACGAACACGCCGACTAGACCAAAGACGATTTCCGCTCTTTGTTTGCCGAAGGATTTCATGGTGTCGTCCGCTTTGTAGTAGCGATAGCACAAGCAAGCGATGACGATAGGCGCGATAGCGAGAGCGCGGACGTCAAGGAGTGCGGACAAGCTCAAAAGCAAGTACGTAGGAAGAGTCTTCTTCTCTGCAAGGCAGATGAGAGTGCCGAGCACGAGAGCCACGAGAAGTGCGGTGAACGTGTTGTCAAGACCGCCCATAACGAAAGTTATAGGAAGGAGCGCATACATTGCCGCAAAGATAGTGGATTGACGGTCGCCGACGTATTTTCTGCCGTAGAAGTAGATCATCACGACGGTTGCCATAGTCGCAAGAACGTTGACCATTCTGATGAGAATGGAAATTCCGTCGAAGTCAAGGTTTTTGCCTGCCATACCGACGAGTGCAAGGATATAAAGCACACCGGGTGAAGTGCTTTGAAGGGACGTGCCGTAAGTTGCATATGCACTTCTCACCGCACCTTTTGCAGAGAGAGCCTTTGCAAGATTGACGGTGTAGGTCATTTCGCTACCGAAACCGTACATGGTGAGCAAGAAGATGAGATTGACGATGAATGCGCCGATTGCGAGCATGCTTGCGATGAACCAAGGATTGGTTGCAACCGCACCACCCTTCGCACCTTTTCCGCCGTTGCCGTTGTCGCTGAAGTTAATGAAAGCGGTCTTTTTGCTATACAGACGTCTGATAAGCACGTAGCCCGCCGCGACGATTGCAACCGAAAACAAGGACAGAAACACGACGAAAAGAATACCGCTAACGTTGGTGTTGTAGCGAGAGATTTCTTCTTTGGTGAATTTGTGGACGGTGAACCCTTCCGCCGCTTCTTCGACTTTCATCATAGACACGTTGTCGAAGTAGACGGAGCCTTTTACGCTTGCGTCTTCCGCACCGAGAGTGAGGCAGATAGTGAGATAATCGCTATCGACGGGTTTCACGTAAAATTCGTAAGTTTGCCAACCGTTCGTTGCTTTTGTTTGTTCCACGAAGAAGTAGTTGACGTTTTCAAGGAAGGTGACGTACGCACCGCGGTAGGTGGTATCGTTGCCCTTTGACAAACTCTTGGGGAGTTTCATATCGACTTTGACGTGGTAGATCGCGTTTCTGTCGACCTTGACTTCTTGGTAGAGATATGCGTAAGAAGCGGACTTATTCGTGATGTTGAGATATTCTCCCTCATCCTTTGAATAAGTGGAGTTGCTACTCCAATCGCTCTTGACGCTCCAACCGTCGATTTTGATTTTGCTATCCGAAGTGGTGACCTTGTCGAAACCGCCGTTTTGAACGAGTTCGGTGTCGTAGGCGACGTCCCCGGAGTTACAAGCAGTAAATGCAAAAAGTGCTAGTACGACTACTAGCACGATTGCAGATGCTAAAAACAATCTTTTTTTCATAGATGGTTTCCTTATCTAATTTCTTTGAGTTTTGCCGCTTTACCGGTGCGCTCGCGGAGATAGTAAAGTTTGGATCTTCTGACTTTGCCGTGGCTGACGACTTCGAAGTGGTCGATTTTCGGCGAGTGGATGGGGAACGTTCTTTCTACGCCGATGCCGTAGGTTACGCGACGAACGGTAACGGTTTCGCGGATTCCGCCGTTTTTGAATGCGATGATAACGCCTTCGTAAGATTGAAGTCTTTCTTTGTCGCCTTCTTTGACTTTGACGAAGACTTTGACTTTGTCACCGATTCTGAGTTCGGGAAGATCTTGTTTCATACCTTCTTTTTCGAGAGTGTCGATAATGTTGCTCATGTTGACTTACCTCCTATAATACAAAGCGTTCACAACGAATATCTTTCGCCGGCGGAACGCCCGAGTCACGCGTGTATATTATCATATATTTAATTATTATGCAAACGAATTGAACAACTATTTTGTCATTTAATCCGCGTAATTTCGATTTTTTGCTAAAAAGCGGTTAAAATCTCGATTTCGGACGGAATGCGTCGACGATATGATTGATTCCTTCGTCGTAGATTTCGATCACGTCGAAACGCACGTCCACGTCGAAAAGATTGTGACGAGTCATATATGCGTTTGCAAAAAAGACGTATCTTCTCTGCTTTTCGGCCGTCACCGCTTCCGCGGGATTTCCGTATCTTGCGTCCGCTCTCGTCTTGACTTCGACGAAAACCAGCACTTCTCCATCCTTTGCGACTATATCCGCTTCCGCGCCGAGATACTTTGCGTTTCTTTCGAGAATTTCGTAGCCGTTATCCTTGAGATAATCGCAAGCGATATTCTCGCCTATATCCCCTATTGCTTTAGTTTTGCGCCCGAAAACACCCATATCAGTTTTTCACGAAGTTTTTGATGAAGGTTTTGCGGTGAATGGGAGTCGCGCCGTATTCTTTCAAAGCCGCTATATGCTTTGCGGTGCCGTAACCCATATTGTTTGCAAAATCATATTCGGGATAGGTTTCCGCCATTTCGGTCATAAACTTATCTCTCGTGACCTTTGCAACTATGCTCGCCGCACCGATTGAATATGAAATCGCGTCGCCGTGCACGATACCAATAGTTTTATACGGAATATCGAGTTTCAACGCGTCAACAAGAACTACGTCGGGTTTGACGTTTAGTCCCATGATTGCGTCTTTCATACAAGCCTTCGTTGCTTCGAGAATATTCATCTCGTCGATTTTGTGGTTATCATAGGACACGACGTTCACTGCGATAGCCTTTTCAAGTATAATCGGGAAGAGTTTTTCACGCTTGCCTTTGGACACTTTTTTGCTATCATTGACGCCGTCGATAAGGTCGTCGAGCGGCATAATCACAGCGGCGCAAGTGACGGGACCCGCAAGCGGTCCTCTGCCAACTTCGTCCACTCCGCAGATGTATTTATACCCTGCGTCAAGCAACTGTTTTTCATATTGAAGCAATTCTTCGGCGTGTATCATTTTCGGTATTCTAATCGGTTATTTTTCAAGACATATAAGTCCCAGACGACCTTTTCTGAAGTCGTCGAGTATGGTGCGAGCGGTGCGGTCGTAATCGATCTCTCCGCCCTTTATTTTGAAACCGCGCGACAATGCGATTTTGTCGAAAAGTTCGATAGTCGTATCGGGAATTTCGTCAAGCCCGTAGCGAGCAAGAATATTGTCGGGATAGGTCTTTGAAATCTCTTCGAGAAAGTCGTAGGCAAGGTCGCCCGTGTCCAAAATTTCGTCGCGAATACTGCCGATATACGCCAAGTGATGCGCGACTATTTGATCGTCGAATTTGCCCCACAAAGTCCCCGGAGTGTCGAGAAAATCAATGCCGTCGATTGAGAGCCATTGTTTTCCGCGAGTAACCCCCGGTCTATCCCCGGTCACCGCTTTTGCCTTGCCAATCATCGAGTTGATGATGGTGGACTTACCGCTGTTAGGCACGCCGACGACCATCGCTCTGACGGACACGTTTGCGCCTTTACCGGAGTAGTGAGTGAGTTTATCCGACATAATTTCTTTGAGTTTTGCGACGATTTCTCTGCAATCCCCCGAAGTGCCGACCACTTTCACGCACGGTTTACCGAATTTTTTATAGGTATCCATCCATCTATCAAGGTCGTTTTTGTCGACGAGGTCGCATTTGTTGAAAACGTACAACACTCTTTTCCCGGTGATGAGTTTGTCGAGAAGAGGATTGGCGCACGAATAAACCGCGCGAGAATCTATCACGTAGATCAACGCGTCGACAAGGCGGAGATTCTCCTCCATCATTCGTATAGCCTTGGTCATATGACCGGGAAACCACTGTATATTCACTTTATCCTCTTAAAAAAATGATTGCAAAAGCAATCATAAAGTTATTCGTCGAGAAGATCGGGGCGTCGTTCGCGAGTGATTTTCAAGGATTGTTCACGTCGCCATTTTGCGATCTCCGCATGATTACCGCTCTGCAAAACTTCGGGAACTTTGAGCCCTCTATACTCTGCGGGACGAGTGTAGTGCGGATATTCGAGAAGACCGTTTGAAAAACTTTCTTCATCCGTACTTTCGCTTGAACCTAGCACACCGTCAACGTATCTTGCGACCGCGTTGATAAGCACGAGTGCGGGAAGTTCTCCCCCCGTCAAAACATAGTCGCCGATAGAGATTTCTTCGTCAATGCAAAGGTTAATAATTCTTTCGTCGATACCTTCGTAATCACCGCAAAGCAGGAGCAATCCTTCTTCTTTTGCAAGGTTTTCAACGACTTTTTGCTTGAGTTGAACGCCCTTTGGCGAGAGATAAATTCTCTTCAACTTATGCTCGGGATCAACCGCTTCGATTGCGCTAACGACGGGGTCGGGTGTCATAACCATACCCGCACCGCCACCGTAGGGATAATCGTCGGTTTTGGAGTGTTTATCCTTGCTATAATCCCTGATATTAGTTACGTTGACATCCAAAATACCGCCTGCGATCGCTTTTCCGATCAGGCTTTGGGAGAGTACGCCGAAATATTCAGGAAAAATGGTTAGGATTTCAAAACGCATAATCAGTCGTTGTACACCGCAACTCTGCGAAAAACGTAGCCGTCAAGCACGATTTTGCCGTTCTCGACGTCGATATCTTTGACGAGTTCTTTGAGCGCGGGGACTTGTACGTTTCCGCCTGCGGGCAGGTTGATTACGTAGATATCCGCCGAGCCGTACTGCAAAACGTCCACGAGTTCACCGATGACGTCTCCGTCGACGAAAACGTCCGAGCCGACTATATCCGCAATATAGACTTTTCCGTCTTTTGGTTTAGGCAGTTCGGATCTCTCGACGACAAGGGATTTACCGCGGTAAGTTTCTGCGACTTCCACGCTATCGATACCCTCGAATTTGATATAAGCAAAATCGCCTTCAACGGAGATTTTCTCCACGTTGAAGGTTTTGCCGTCGAGTTTTGCTCGTTTAATCTTGGAAAAACGCGTTGAGTCCGAGGTGTAAAGTTCAAACCGAAGTTCGCCTTTCAGACCGCGGGGGCGCAACGCTTTCCCTACGGTAAATTCGGATTTCATTCTTTTTCGTCTATAACTACGTTATAGCGAGTGCCGCTTTTACCGCTTGCCGCCTTGACGAGAGTGCGGATAGACTTGGCGATTCTGCCCTGCTTTCCGATGACCTTGCCGATATCCTTTTTGGAGATAGTGACGACAATATCACTCACTTCGTCGTTTTCAACGAGTTGCACTTCGAAGTCCCCGTCGGGGACGAGTTTATTGACTAAAAATTCTACGAGTTCGAGCATAATTACAGAATACCGTTTGCTTTGAAGAGGTTGCGGACGGTTTCGGTGGGTTGTGCGCCGTTAGCGAGCCATTTCTTTGCGAGATCTGCATCGATTCTGACTTCCTTCGGATCTGCGACGGGATTGTAGATACCGATTTGTTCGATATATTCACCGTCTCTTGCCTTGCGGGAATCGACTGCTACGATACGATAGAAAGGTGCTTTCTTTGCGCCCATACGGGTAAGTCTGAGTTTGACCATGATTTGTTTCTCCTTTAAGTGAAGTTATATGTTATTTTTGTTGTTTTGTTTTGATAGTTGTTCCGTCGAGTGCTAAAACTCTGCGGATTTTTTCTAGAACGGGAAGCCTTTCAGTCCTTTGAGTCCTTTCAAACCGCCCTTTTGCATTCTGTTCATCATATCTTTGGTGAGTTCGAATTGCTTGAGCAGTTGATTGACTTCTTGAATGCTAGTTCCGCTACCCTTTGCGATACGTTTTCTTTGACTTGCCTTGATAATGTCGGGGTTGCGTCTTTCCTTGGGAGTCATCGACTGGATGATTGCTTTCGTGCGAAGAAGTTGTTTCTCGTCGATTTCAGGCGCACCGCCTTTCATCTTGCCTGCAAGACCGGGAATCATATTCATCATATCCCCGAGATTGCCCATTTTCTTGACGCTATCCAGTTGTTCAAGATAATCTTCAAGGGAGAACGAACGTTCTTTGAGTTTCTTTTGCAGGTTTTCCGCCTGCTCTTTCGAGAAAGCGTTTTCCGCCTTTTCGATGAGGGTTAGCACGTCACCCATACCGAGAATGCGGCTTGCCATTCTATCCGGATGGAAGGGTTCGAGATCTTCCATTTTCTCACCGATACCGCTGAATTTGATAGGTTTCCCGGTGACCGCTTTGATTGAAAGTGCCGCGCCGCCTCTCGTATCGCCGTCGAGTTTGGTCATGATGACGCCGGTTATATCGAGAGTCTTGTTGAATGTGTCCGCGACGGTGACTGCGTCTTGACCCGTCATACTGTCAACCACGAGCAAAATTTCGGTGGGTTTGACTGCGGACTTGATTGCGACGAGTTCATCCATCAACTTTTCATCTATATGCAGACGACCTGCGGTGTCGATGATGACGGTGTCGTAGCCGTTTTTGAGTGCGTACGGAATTGCGTCCGTTGCGATTTTGACGGGATTGATTTGTCCTTCTTCAAAGACTTCCGTACCCGCTTTGCCCGCAACAACTTTTAGTTGTTGAATTGCGGCGGGACGATATATATCCCCTGCAACAAGCAAAACTTTCTTGCCCTGTTTTTTGAGATATGCGGTGAGTTTTCCGCACATTGTGGTCTTGCCCGCGCCTTGCAAACCGCACATCATATATACGGTGGGTTGACGATCGCTCGTGGCAAGTTTTTGATGAGTGCTACCCATAAGGGCGGTCAACTCTTCATTGACGATTTTGACGATTTGTTGAGCGGGAGTGAGAGATTTGAGAATATCTTCACCGAGAGCCTTCTCGCTCACCCTACTCACGAAGTCCTTGACAACGCTGAAATTGACGTCCGCCTCGAGAAGGGCGACGCGTATTTCTCTCATAGCCTGCTTGATTTCAAGTTCAGTAAGTTTGCCCTTGTTGCGCAGTTTCGAGAAGATGTGATTCATTCTGTCGCTTAAACTTGCAAATGTACCCATATCACTCCAAAATTTCACGTGCACTCAGAAGTGCGTCAAGCGCGACTTCGAGGTTGCCGTCTTTGATAGCGCGGACGGCAAGGTCGATTTGTTCACCGAGAGAGGTATTTTGTTCGAGAAGACGAAGTTTACTTTCGTAATCGACAAGGGACTTCTCTCCCGACTTTACTGCATCCACAACGGCTTGTCGAGACACGGAAAACTCATCCGCGATTTCGCTGAGCGACATATCCTCGTCGTAGCGCAAGCGGAGCATTTCGTTCTGCTTGTTAGTCAACAAGTCGCCGTAGTAGGCACGAAGATTCGATATAGTATATCTATCCATAATGTAAAGTCCTCTCACTTGACAGTATAATACCATTTTCCCGCCCCGCCGTCAAGCATTTTTCCTTTACACAAAAATATTTATTTATATAAAATAAAAACGTCTATTTATGACTATCAAAATATAAACAGTATTTTCAAACAACTTATTTAACAAACAGGCGGCAACTTTTACTGCCAATTAAAACAGTCGCATATTAAAATCAACAAATGCAAAACAATATATTTTAATACATAACGGCTGTTAAAAATGAAAAACGGCGTGATAAACGCCGCTTTTTGTTTTTGTTGGTGAGTTTAAAACAATGCGTTGACGAAGTCAGTCGGGTCGAAAGGTATAAGGTCGTCTATCTTTTCGCCTACGCCTACGAACAGGACGGGAAGTTCGAGTTCTTCGCTTATTGCGACGACAACTCCGCCCTTTGCGGTACCGTCGAGTTTGGTGAGAATTATGCCGTCTACGTCGATTGCCTCTCCGAAAATTTCCGCTTGGGACAATGCGTTTTGTCCCGTCGTTGCGTCAAGCACGAGATACTTTCTGAAGTCTGCGTTGGGCAGTTCTCTTTCCACCACTCTGCATATCTTTTTGAGTTCGTTCATCAGATTGACTTTGTTGTGAAGTCTGCCCGCCGTATCCACCAATATGACGTCCGTACCCTTTGCCTTTGCGGATGCTATGGCATCGAAAACCACCGCCGCAGGATCACTGCCTTCACCGTGTTTGATGACGCGCACACCTGCTCTTTCTCCCCAAACTTCGAGTTGCTCGCTTGCCGCCGCGCGGAAGGTATCCGCCGCTGCCACGACTACGCTCTTGCCTTGAGTGTGGAAGTAGTTTGCAAGTTTGCCGATAGCGGTAGTCTTGCCGACTCCGTTGACTCCCGAAAGCAGAATGACCAACGGATATTCATATTCGTCAATCTCGAAATCAATATCGTCGATGAGAATTTGACGGAGCAAGCCTTTTGCGTCTTCGGGGACCTTGACTTTGTTTTTGAACACTTCGTCTTTGAGTTCGTTGATGACGCTCTCCGTTGCGGTGATACCCATATCCGCCGCGAGCAGTGCTTCTTCGAGATTGTCGTAAAACTCGTCGTCGAGTTCCTTTGCAGAGAAAGCGTAGAACAACTTCTTTTGGAAGTTATCCTTCGTCTTTTTCACTCCGTCCAATATCTTCTGAAAAAATCCCATATTATGCCTCCATTGCGAATGCGGAATCACTTCCGTCATCGTCCGAACCGCCGTCGGATGCGTGTTTGACCGCCTCTTCAAATTCGATTGCGACGGTCTTGGTGATGCCCTTCTCTTCCATGGTCACGCCGAAAATACTGTCCGCATGGCGCATGGTGGGTTTACGGTGGGTGATGACGATGAATTGCGTATAATCACTGAACTTCGTGATGAATTCCGCAAACAAGTTTGCATTGCTTTCGTCAAGCGCCGCGTCGATTTCGTCAAGCACGCAAAACGGCATAGGTTTCAGACTCAGTATCGAGAACAGTATCGCGATTGCGGTGACCGCCCTTTCTCCGCCCGACAACAAGGATATGTGTCGGAGAGATTTTCCCGGGGGTTGCGCGTAGATTTCGATACCAGCTTCAAGCGGATCGTCGGTTTCGGACGTATTGAGTTTGAGTTCGCCTTTGCCACCGCCGAATAGTTGCGCAAATACGTCCTTGAAGTTGACTTGTATCTTCTCGAACGCATCCACGAATTTGCCGGTCATCTCTCTTGTTAACTCTTCGATGATATGGTTTATATCGTCGTACGCTTTTTGGATGTCGTCCCTTTGCGTAACGTACTCTTCGTGGTGCTTTTCATTCTCCGCAAGTTGCTCGATTGCGAGCGTGTTGACGTCACCCAAGCGGTTGATATCCTTCCTGAGTTCCTGAATTGCGGTCTTTGCGCCGTAAGCCTCGAAGGTTTCGTCCTTAAATTCGAGAGCGGACGTATAGGTCAAATCGTATTCTTCGAGAACGTGTTCTTGGAGTATTCTGTTTTCGGAATCTATCCTTTCGAGAATACCTTCGTCACGCACTCTCTTTTCGTTCAAAGCGTTTTTCTCGTCAAGAAGTGTAGTCTTCATCTTGTCGAGATCGATGAGTTTTTGCGCGACGTTACGCTTTCTTTCGGACAAACCTTGGATTGCTTCTTCAAGTTCCTTGATCTTCTTCGCGTCTTCCGCACTGAAAGAGGTTTTTTCGGGTGCGCTGGTTATGGCGTTCAGTTGATTTTCAACGGTCTTGATTTCGGCAATCTTGTCGAGTTTTTCTTCCTGTATTCTCTCCATATCCCGCTTGTAACGGAATATATCGGCATCGATAACGTCGATACTGCTCTTCGCTTGAGTCAGGCGGACTCTCAAATTCATAACCTCTTCTCTCTTGGTTTCGAGTTCGGTTTTCTGCTCGCCCGACTGCGTTTTGGACGCTTCAACGAGAGTGCCGTATTCGCTTTCCTTATCCTTGACGATTGCTTCGAGTTTGTCAATGGACGAGAGTTTATATTCAAGGTCTTTGACTGCCGCCTTGATCTTTTCGCATTCGACCGCATCTTCCGCGATTTCTCTTTGGAGAGATTCGACTGCGCTTTCGGATGCGTTTTTCTTGTCGGTATTCAGAGAAAATTCGATTTGCAATTCGCCGATTTCTGCGGTATATTTTGCAATCTGCTCGTCCGCGACTTCCATTTCCGCTTGTCTTTCTTCTCTCTCTTGATTGAGCCTTGCGATATTCGTGCGGAGTTTTTCAAGGTGCGCTTTCGCTTGTTCGATTTGGGTTTCCTGTGCGAGAAGACCGCTCGTTTGTTGACGTCTCGAACCGCCCGTAACTTCACCGCCACGCGCGTAGATTTCGCCGTCGAGAGTCACGATCTTGAACGCTCTGTCGTATTTCTTCCACAGTCTTTCCGCAGTCAACATATTGTCAACGATGACCGTCGAGCCAATGAGCGCGCGCACGAAATCGTCGTATTCGGGTTTATACGACACAAGGTCGGATGCGATACCCAAACACCCTTGCTCCGCAAGCACGACTTTTTGCATACTGCCAAGGTCGCGGGGTCTGCACGCGGTGCGCGGACGGAAAGTAACACGACCGTAATTCTTTTGTTTCAGATACGTTATGAGTGCCGCCGCGTCTCTTTCGTTCTCTACGAGAACGTTTTGCAGATTTCCGCCGAGCGCGTATTCGATTGCGGATTCGTATTCCTTCGGCACGTTGATGACTTCGGCAAGCACGCCGAGTATCTTTGATTTGAGCATAGGATCGGATTTCGCATCCTGCATCATACGCTTGACTGCTTCTTGGAATCCCGAATATTGCTCTTTTATGGATATTTGCAACTTCAGATTGCCTTCCGCCATACCGAGTTTGCTATTGAGCGCAAGTGCGTCTTCGGACAAACCTTTGATCGCTTCTTGGCAGTCGTTTTTCGTTGCGACCGCTTCGTTATTCGCTGCCGACGCTTCTTTACGTCTTGCGGCGACTCTTGCAAGATTGGAGTCATATATTGACAAGTTGGTGAGTTCTTGATCGAGACGTGCTTTCTTGTCTTTGAGAAGTTCGGTCAAGTTGTCAAGACGGGATTGATTGATAGCCTTTTCTTCGATATAAGTGGAAGAATTGCTACGCAAATTGCCAAGTTCTTGCAACGCGCGAACGTATTCCGCATTTTTGGTTTCAAGGTCGGATTCACTGCCCGCTACGGATTTTGACAAGTGTTCAAAGGCATTGTTTGCGCTCTCAAATTCGCGACTGATTTGCAAATACTCTTGCAAACTCTCTTCTTTCTTGTCTTCGGATGCTTTGATAAGCCCTTCGGATATGATGATTTGAGCGTCGATTTCTTTCAATTCGCCGTTCAAACGATTGCTATCCGCTTGCAAGTGCGTGATCTTTTCTTTGATGACGTTTGCTTGTCCCGCCATCTTCTCCGCATCGACTTTCAATGACAACAACTCTGCGTTTTGCGCTTCGTAGACAAGGTCGATTTGAGAACTTTCTCTCATCGTATTGTCATATTCGCTCACGCAACCATTGTACGCAAGATTTTTCGCATCGTACGCTCTCTTGTAGCCTTCGATTCTGTCGATGACGTTCTTTCTAATTTCTTCGTTGTGCTCGTAGTTGTAGATATAGAGGTTGACTTCCTTGTTTTTCAAGGCGTCTTTGAGTTCAAAATACTTCTTTGCGGTCTCCGCCTGACGACGCAACGGCACGAGATGACGTTCGATTTCCGCGATAACGTCGTTTGCACGCGCAAGGTTATCCGCGGTCTTTGCGAGTTTATTTTCCGCTTCCACTCTTTGAGCACGGAATTTGGAAATGCCCGCCGCTTCTTCGAATATGTTTCGTCTGTCTTCGGGTTTCGCGGATAGAATTTCGTCAATTCTGCCCTGTCCGATGATTGAGTAGCCTTCCTTGCCGATACCGGTATCGTGAAGAAGATTGATGATGTCCTTCAACTTGACTCTCGTGTTGTTGAGATAGTATTCGGACAATCCGCTCCTGTCGAGTTTACGCGAAATGGACACTTCGTCATACGGCAAGTTTGGGAAGATACGTTGTCCCGCATTGTTGAAAACAAGGGAAACTTCGCAATAGGACATACTGCGACGCTTTTCAGTACCCGCGAAAATGACGTCGGTCATAGTCTTACCGCGCAAGGACTGCGCACTTCTCTCGCCGAGAGTCCAACGGATAGCCTCGGCAACGTTCGACTTACCGCAACCGTTCGGTCCGATAATGGCGGTGAAGCCGTCTTTCAAGGCGATAACCGTCTTATCCGCGAAGGATTTGAAGCCGTGAAGTTCGATTCTTTCGAGATTCAAAACAAATACCTCTATAATTATTTAGAAAATTATATCATATAAAAGCCGTCATTTCAAGCAAAATAAAAAATGTTTCACAAAATCCGTGAAACATTAAAAATACAAGGTCTATTGTCGACAAATTCTGCAACCATAAAATGCACAATATGCGTGTCAATTAGTTTTGAAGTGCATTCAAGGCAATTTTTGCAGCAAGCTGTTGCGCTTCCGCTTTTGAACCGCCCGTGCCTTTTCCCAGTTCTTTTCCGTCTACTTTGACCGCCCACGTGAAAACGGGTTTATGTGCGGGACCGCTCTTTTCAATCATCACGTACTCAACCGACAATTCACGTTTTGCCGAATATTCGTTGAGAGCGGATTTGAAGTCTTCGCTTTCATCGCTCACGTTGAAATCGGAGAGCATATCAAGGACGAATTTTCGCGCGTTATCCATTCCGCCGTCAAGATAAATCGCGCCCGTTATCGCCTCGAACAAATCGCATTTTATCGACGAGTGAGTGTAGATTTTCGACCTTGTTTCGCCAATGCCGAATTTCATCTTTTCCGCTATTCTAATGCGTTCGATTGCTTGCGAAAGCGGTTTTTCGCTGACGAGATTTATGCGCATTTTAGTGAGTGCGCCTTCGCTTTTTTCGGGATAAGTTTTGTAGAGTTTTTCACCCACCACGAAACCAACTATGCTATCCCCCAAAAATTCGAGATTTTCATAGTTGTCGTCCTCCGAAAACGAAGCGTGCGTGAAAGCGCGAGAAAGCAAACTTTTATCGCTAAAAGCGTACCCTATCGCGTTTTCGATATACTCAATATCCGCCTTATTCAGCATCGTTCAATTCAACGCCCGCTCTGATTTTTTCGGGCAGACCTGCGCTTGCCAAAGATTTAGCCATCAAAATGCTACCGCAAATCGACGTGCGTTTTGAACTGCCGTGGGACTTGACGACCACTTTGTTGCAACCGAGAAATACTGCTCCGCCTTGAGAGTTGTAGTCAAGTTTATGCTTGACTGTGCGAAGGACGGGTTTCAGAAGAAGGGCTCCGATTTTCGACTTCATACCGCCGCTATTCACCCCTTCCATAAGGATTGAGAAGATTGCGTTTGCGGTGCCTTCTGCGGATTTCAGTGCGATATTACCGTTGAAACCGTCCGCGACGACCACGTCAAAATCACCCGAGAGTATATCTCTTGCTTCGCAGTTGCCCGCGAAATTGATTTTCTTGTCCGCTTTGAGAAGTGCGAAAGCCTCTTGATTGAGTGAGTTGCCTTTATGCTCTTCGGTGCCGTTTGAAAGAAGTCCGACGACGGGATTTTCAATCCCCAACATGCTTTCGCTAAAAGCATTTGCCATAATCGCGAAATGGTGAAGATTGACCGCTTTGCAGTCCACGTTTGCGCCACAATCGCAAAGAATGACTTTCTTATCCCCTTTCACGGTGGGAAGCACGGGTGCGAGTGCGGGACGGGTGATACCTTTGATTTTGCCGAGTTTCATATAAGAACCGACCAAAACCGCGCCTGTCGAGCCTGCGGAAACGAGTCCGCCGACTTCTTCATCGTTATTTGCATAGTCGAAAGCGCGCACGAGAGAACTGTTTTTCTTGTGCATGATTGCGGCTGTAGGCACGTCGTCGTTGGTGATCACGTCTTTTGCATCGACGTAGACCACTCTATCCTCAACGTCTGCAAGTTGAGATTTGTCGAACTTGTCGACGTCCCCGACTAGCACAACGACGAGATCTTTATCTTGACGGAGTGCGTCTGCGGTGCCTAATATAATTTGTTCGGGAGCGAAGTCGCCACCCATTGCGTCAACAACAATTTTCATAAAAGTATAGAAAAAGAGAGCGGGAAAACCGCTCTCTGCCGTTTTTGATTATTTCTCGTCTTTCTTATCGACTACTTGTGCGCCGTCATAGTAACCGCATTTGGGGCAAACTACGTGGCTCTTTTTGAGTTCGTGGCATTGAGGGCATTCAACAAGGCCGGGTGCTTTGATCTTCCAGTTTGCGAAACGGGAATTGGTCTTGGATTTTGAAATCTTATTTTTGGGTAGTGCCATATCTATATCCTCCGCTATTATTTCATATTTAACTTGTATGATTATAGATAATAATCGTCAAGTTGTCAAACGATTTAGGTTAATTTTTCGAGGTGAGTTGTTCAGCCTCTCTTGCGATTGAAAGTTCCTCGTTGGTGGAAACGATCAAAATCTTGTTTTTGCTATCCGCAGTTTGAAGTTCGTAGATGCCGGGTTCGTATCCGCGGATGTATTGAGAGTTGATATTAAGATCGAGCGTAGTGCCGAGATAATCCATATCTTCCATGACGACTTTACGCATCACGTCGCTGTGCTCGCCGATACCGCCGGTGAAGACGATTGCATCAACGCCGTTGAGTGCCGCCGCGAATGCGCCAATATACTTCTTGATTCTGTAACCTGCCGCTTCGATTGCGATAGTGCATTTTTCGTCGCCCTTGTCGCGCATGGGTTCGAGGTCTCTCATATCCGAACTGAAATCTCCGCTCAAGCCGTACATACCGCATTCCTTGTTGAGATAGGTGACCATTTCAGACATATTTTTGCCGAGTTTTTTGCCGAGATATTCGATTGCCGCGGGGTCGATATCACCGCTTCTCGTGCCCATGATAAGACCTTCGAGCGGAGTGAAGCCCATAGTGGTGTCTTGGCATTTGCCGTCCTTGACTGCGGAAAGACTGCTACCGTTGCCGAGATGGCAGATGATGAGTTTCGCATTGGGATTTCCGAGATATTTGGTTGCTTCTTCGGTAACGAACTTGTGAGAAGTGCCGTGGAAACCGTATTTGCGGACTTTATATTTTTCATAGTCCGCCCACTTGATGCCGTACATATACGCTTTGGGGGGCATGGTGCTATGGAAGGTGGTGTCGAAAACCGCGACCATAGGCACGCCGGGCATGACTTCTCTGCAACCTTTAATGCACGCGATATTACCGGGCATATGGAGAGGTCCGAGTTCCGCGTTCTTTTCGCAAATTGCGATGACTTCGTCGTCGATGACGACGGATCTGTCGAAGTCTTCACCGCTGTGAAGGACTCTATGACCGACCGCGTGGATTTCGTCAACGGATTTGATTGCGCCGTGTTCGGGATCTACGAGTGCTTGAAGGACAAGTTCGAGTGCTTCTTTGTGGGTGGGCAAGTCTTGTTTTTTGATGAACTTTGCGCCTGCTTCGTTCTTTTGGGTAAGGATACCGCCGGTCGCACCGATTCTTTCGCAAATACCGGTGAGAAGAGCGCGTTCGTTATCCATGTCGATGAGTTGATACTTCAAGGACGAGCTGCCTGCGTTGAGAACCAAAATTTTCATAATATATTTCCTTTCGTTTAGTCTTATTTGACGCTTTGGAGAGCGGTGATTGCCGCGACTGCCGCGATGTCTTCCGCTACGCAACCGCGAGAGAGATCGTTGACGGGAAGGTCAAGACCTTGCATGATGGGACCGACTGCCATAAAGTTGCCGAGACGTTGAGCGATTTTGTAGCCGATATTGCCTGCATCGAGGTTGGGGAATACGAACACGTTTGCATGACCTGCAACGGTGCTTTCGGGAGCCTTTTGTTTGCCGACGGAGGACACGAGAGACGCGTCGAATTGCATTTCGCCGTCAACGTCGATTTCGGGATGTTCCGCTTTGACTTTTGCATATGCGTTTCTGACCTTTTCGACGGATTCGTGATTTGCACTACCCTTCGTGGAGAAACTGAGCATTGCGATTTTAGGTTCGATTTCGACGATTTTCTTCGCGCTATCGTACGCCGCGACGACGACGTCAGCGAGTTGGTCTTCGGTGGGATAAGGGATGACCGCGCAATCGGAGAAGATGAATGCGGGTGCGTTTTGATATTTGAAACCTTCTTCGGGAGGAATCATGATGAAGCAACTAGACACGCTCTTGATGCCGGGTGCGGGTTTGATGACTTGGAATGCCGCTCTGGATACGTCCGCGGACGAGAAAACCGCTCCGCCGACTACGCCGTCGACGTCACCGCATTTGAGTGCGGTACAGGCATAGAACATATTGTTGGTTTTCACGATATTGAGAGCCGCTTCTTCGGTCATGCCCTTCGCTTTGCGAAGTTCGTAAAGTTTCGCGGCATACTTTGCGGTGTTATCGGAAGTTTGAGGATTGTCAAACATAACGCCCGTGAAGTCGATTTCGGGGAATTTTGCTTTTGCTTCGTTTTCATCGCCGATAAGCACGACTTTGCAAACGCCTTTCTTCGTGAGAATTTCCGCCGCTTTGCACGCTCTGACGTCGAAACCTTCCGCGAGTGCGATAGTTTTGCCAAGGGTTGATGCTCTCATCATGAGATTGTCCAAAAATTGTGACATTGTTTTACTCCCTATTATAATGTGTCGAAATTTTGTTGCCTTTATTTCAAATGCATATATAATTATAGTATATTTACAAAAAAATGCAACCAATTGAGTCAAAGTGAGAAAATAAGTGAAAGTTACTGCGATAATAGCCGAATACAACCCATTCCACAACGGACACCTCAAACAACTTCGCAAAGCGAAGAGAGAGACGGGCGCGGATATACTTGCCGTCGTTATGAGCGGTAGTTTTACCGAGCGCGGAGATATATGCGTGGCGGACAAATACACCCGTGCAAACTGGGCGATACAGGCGGGAGCGGACGTCGTCATCGAACTTCCCACCATCTATTCCCTGACTCCCGCGAAAACATTTGCAGAAGGTGCGCTCAAAACTCTCTCTATGTTCGATGAATTTACGCTCTGCTACGGCACCGAAACCGAAGAATTGAAAGATTTGAGTATGGTTGCGGAATTTATGGCATTCGAGTCGAAAGATATGTCCAAAATGCTGAAAGGCTATCTGTCCGAAGGCTACTCCGTCGCAAAATCGCGCACTTTGGCACTTGGCGAAATCCGTCCAGATATTGCGAATATGCTCCAAACCCCAAACAATATTTTGGCGGTCGAGTATATCAAAGCGAGCGCACAGTACGGAAACCGCGTGCAACACCACAATATTCCGCGCATTCCCGACAACGATAGAACAATCGCATCGTCCACGAAAATCAGAAATCGTCTTTATTCAGGGCAAGATTTCTCACGTTTGGTGCCCGAGTTTGTCAAACCCGAAGAGATGACCGTCAATCCGACCGTCTATCAAACTATATCCACCTATGCGCTCAAATCCAAAACCACAGACGAGCTTGCGGAAATCGCGAACATTTCCGAAGGTATGGAGAACAGAATTTCAAAATCCGACTTCAATTCCTTTGAAGAGTTTTTGGAATTGACTACGAGAAGATACACCCGCTCTACGATAAAGCGTATCGCCGCTTGCACCGCAGTTGGCGCAACGAAAGCACTTCTCGAACTTGCGCAAACCGAAAAACCCTACACGACCATACTCGCAATCAAGGATAGCAAGCGCAAAAAAATACTCCCTCTGCTCTCGTCCGCAGACGGCTATTTTTACTACAAACCGAGCGATTGTCCCAAGGACTCCCCCGTCCGTCCGCTCATTGATTTGGACCTGAAAGCCGCCAAAATTCTCAATCTCTGCGTCAAACAATAACGGTATTCTAACCGCCTGAATTGCGGTTTTTGAAAGAAAAATAATCTTACGTCGCATTATTTTGAAAAGTGCGACGTATTTTTTTACGTGAAGAAAATTCCGCTCGTCATGTCCGTTTTGATTTTTATGATTCTCATCGTCGTGAAACCCGACTATTTCACGTCGTCCGCAAGAAACGGACTCGCTCTTTTTTTCTCGTCAGTACTGCCCGCTATATTCCCGTTTTTCTTCTGTTCGCTCTTGCTCACGAAAATAGGCGGTGCGTATTCCATTGCAAAGGTTTTCGGAAAACCCGTATCGAAACTCTTTTGCGTGCCTGAAATTACCGCTTTTCCGATGTTTATATCACTTGTTAGCGGTTATCCTGCGGGAGCGTCCACAGTTAAAAATCTGTACGATAACGGTTATCTGACTTCGGACGACGCACGGCGTGCACTCTCTATCACTTCGACTTCGGGACCGCTATTCATTTTGGGGACTGTGGGCGGTATCTTTCAAAACAAAACGATTGCTCTTGTCATCCTACTATCTCACTATCTTGCGACCTTTCTAAACGGCTTGATTTGGCGGAGAAAAGGCGGTGAAACTCACCGCAACTTCTTGCACGTTGAGACCGTTGACGGCGACCTTGCCGACGTCGTAGGCTCTTCCGCCCTGTCTATGCTATCCGTCGGCGGATATATCGTGATTTGTAATATGCAAATCGACGCCTTAG
This sequence comes from uncultured Bacteroidaceae bacterium, assembly GCA_964550635.1. Taxonomy (GTDB): domain Bacteria; phylum Bacillota; class Clostridia; order Christensenellales; family CAG-917; genus RGIG4097. The sequence continues at coordinate 8,752 of CAZJZV010000013.1, read as the reverse complement.
CGCTCATCCCGATAAGCCTATCCCCCGCCGTATCCGCAATTTTATTCGGTATGATTGAAATGACAAGGGGTGCGTTGTTGTCGTCGTATATTTCCTATCTTCCCCTGTCAATCGCCGTTGCGACTGCGGTCGTAACTTTCGGCGGACTGTCCGTCACCTTGCAATCATACGGATTTTTATCGAAGTGCGGAGTGCGTTTTCGCGACTACCTTTCACGCAAAATCACCCAAAGCATATTGGCATTTTTGATTTCAATAATTTTTTCTTTAATTTTTTGACATAAAACGTTGACTTTATGCAATTTCACCATTTATGCTATTGGCAAAACGTTTTTTCAATATTTTTTATTGGAGGTTTCATCAAATCATGAACAAATCTTGGAGCAACACTGCGCTTGTTGCTTATTCTCGTATACCTAAAATCGTTAAGAACATAGACGTTTCGGTCAAAAACCGCATAAATTCCGCATATCAGAGCGTTCATCTCAAAAACGGAATATCAAATGAGAAATTAATTGGTGAAATAATAAAATTAAACGACGATAAAAGGAAGGCTTGCAACTTGGTTTTCATCGTGGAAACCGCACTTTCAAAACTCCCCGAATGTGAAAAAGACGTACTAACCGGTAGACTTTGCTTTGGAAAAACCTTCAAAGAAATATCCGAGATCGTATCAAAACCGCTCCGCACGGTATTCAGATTGTTTTCATCTGCCGAACAAAAATTTTCTTCCGCCCTTACCGCGATGGGTTACGGCGAAAAATGGCTCGAACAAGAATATTCAAATTGCCCCCTACTTGCAGGGATAAAAAAGCAACTCGACGACGAAAAATACTTCACTCCCGAAAAAGATAAATTTTGATCTCGCAAGCAAAATCGAATACGATATGAAAAATGCGAGCATTTGCTCGCATTTTGTCAAAATCTTCTCATGTAGTTTGCATAGTGCGCAAACACGATGCCTGCGTCTTCGAGTTCCTTATTCCAGCGTTTCACCCACTCAAAAGTGCAATAACCGTCGTAGCCGTTGTCTTTGAGAGCGGTCACCGCTTCTTTCAAAGGAACGTTGCCGTAACCCATCATCTTGTAGGCGACTTTGCCCTTTTCGATGACGCTGTCTTTTAGGTGTACGTATTTGATTTTTCTACCGAGATTTTTAATCGTGGTTTCCACGCTCTCATCGTTGAAACGGAAAGGATGATGCACGTCCCAAAGCGCGCCACCGCCCTCGCCCGCATCGTCAAGGAAACGTGAAAGCAACGCGGTATCAACGAAAAGTCCGTTGGTTTCCATGAGCGGAGTAACGTTTTTGCCTTTTGCGTAGTCAAGGACTTCGCGATAACGCTTCAAGCAAAGATCGAGGTCACCACCGTCGAAGTAGGGTTTATCCGTGGACATAACGCGCACGAAAGGCACTCCAAGTCTGACTGCAAGGTCGATATACGCTTTCGCTTCGTCGACGGCGTCTTCGTCGTTGTGGTTTGCAAGGGATGCGCCCGACGTCAACATTGCGATTTTCACGCCCGTATCGTCAAGGAGTTTTTGGGTTTTGTCCAAATCTTCGTTGAATTCGCGCATAACGGTAGCGTTGATTTCCCCTCTGATACCGCGGATTTCAATTCCGTCGTAGCCGAGGTCTTTCGCCGTCGTCACGATTTCGCCGATTTTCCAATCAGGGCAACCTATCGTTGAAAAACAGAGTTTCATATATTCCCCCTTTATGCGGTTTCGACGGAAGCGTCTTCTTGAAGTTTCAGGATTTCAATCGCTTCCTCACGCAATTTGTATTTTTGGATTTTTCCCGCGGCATTCATAGGAAATTCCCCCATGAAACGCACGTATTTAGGCACTTTATGACGCGCCATATTCGCTTTGACAAGTTCTTTGACTTCGTCTTCGGTCATGGTTTCGCCCGGTTTCAGAATGATACACGCCATGATTTCTTCGCCGTACTGTTTGCTAGGCACGCCCACTACTTGCACGTCGCGAATTTTGTCGCAAGTGTACAAAAATTCCTCTATCTCTTTGGGATAGATATTCTCACCGCCGCGGATAATCATATCCTTGATTCTGCCGACAACCTTGTAATATCCGTCTTCGTCAACGGTGCAAAGGTCGCCCGTGTGGAGCCAACCGTCTTTGTCGATTGCTTGTTTGGTGGCTTCGGGCATTTTGTAGTACCCTTTCATAATATTATACCCGCGCGCGACGAATTCGCCTGCTTGTCCAGTGGGCATTTCTTCCCCTGTTTCGGGATTGACGATTTTGCACTCAACTCCCGGGAATGCTCTACCGACGGTCGATACGCGTTTTTCAATGCTATCCGTCGTGGTGGTCATTGTGCAACCGGGGGACGCTTCGGTCTGTCCGAAAACGATGACTATGTCTTTCATATTCATTCTATCCACGACTTTCTTCATCACTTCGATAGGACAGGGCGAGCCTGCCATAATGCCCGTGCGCAATGACGAGAAATCGAATTGATCGAAAGTTGCGTGTTCGAGCATAGCGATGAACATAGTAGGCACGCCGTGGACTGCGGTACACTTCTCCGTCGAAATCGCTTTCATGACTGTGACGGGAGAATACGCTTCGACGGGCACGAGAGTGGATGCGTGAGTGATGCACGCCATAGTCGCAAGCACGAGTCCGAAACAGTGGAACAAAGGCACGCAAATGCAGAGTCTGTCGTCCTTTGTGAACGCCATACCGTCGCCAATGGTTTTGCCGTTGTTGATTATGTTTTTATGCGTAAGCATAACGCCCTTGGGGAAACCGGTCGTACCCGACGTATATTGCATATTGATGACGTCGTCGGGGTTAAGACTTGCGGTTCTTTCGGCGTATTCTTCATCGGACACGCTTTCTGCAAGGCGGAAAAGGTCCTTGAAATTCATCATACCCGACGGAGTACCTTCGCCCGCATACACGATTCTTTCAAGGAAAGGCAGGTGTTTTTCGCTGACTTTACCGCCCTCGGATGATTTGAGTGCAGGGATAAGATTGTCGATTATATCAACGTAGTTTGCATCTTTGAAACCGCCCATCATCACAAGGACTTTCGTGTCCGATTGCGTGAGCAGATATTCGAGCTCGAAGACTTTGTAATTCGTGTTGACGGTGACGAGAATGGCACCGCATTTTGCCGCACCGAAAAGGGTGAGCAACCATTCGGGAATATTAGTTGCCCAAATTGCGACCTTATCCCCCTTTTTCACGCCGAGAGCCATAAGCCCTTTTGCGACCTTATCCGTTTCTTCGTCGAGTTCGCGCCAAGTGCGCTCATAGTCGCGGGTGGTGTATTTTATCGCTTGGCGATCGGGATAGTCTTTTGCAAGACCGCGTATCACGTCGCCCAAAGTTTTTTGTATCATTTCCATATTCTAACTGTTCCTAATTGTCAAACTTAAATATTTCTCCATATCGAATTGAGTCCAAGCACCCTCTTCGGGAGGATACACTCTGAACATCATTTGGTTGCCACTGACGGGATGTGCGAACCTGAGTTCCACAGCCCACAGGCATAGGGGGAGTTTAAGTTTTTCGCCGTTGCCGTATCTTGCGTCGCCAAGGATAGGATTTCCGATTGCAGACATCTGCACTCTTATTTGGTGTCCCCTGCCCGTGATGAGATTGACGGACACAAGGCTCATGTTATTTTTGGATTCAAGCACCTTGTAATCGAGTTCGGCATACTTTGCGCCTTCGGTAAGTTGAGGAACGACCTTGACGGTGTTCGTATCTTGGAATTTTTTGAGATAACAAGTGAGTTTTTCACTTCTCTCGCGGGGAGTGCCTTCGACAATTGCGAAATATCTCTTTTCGACGTCGCCGTTTCTGATTGCTTCGCTGAGTCTCGAAGCGGCTTTTGACGTCTTAGCAAACACCATAACACCGCCCGTAGGACGGTCGAGTCTATGCACGAGTCCGAGATAAGCGTCGCCCGGTTTGTTGTACTTCTCGATGAGATATTGTTTCAAAAGGGTGAGCATATCCGCATCTCCGCTTTCGTCCGCTTGCACGGGAACGTTCGCCGGCTTGACGACGACGAGAAGATGATTGTCTTCAAAAAGTATTTCGATGTCTTTGTAGGTCATAATATCCTCTTATTTGTTGAAAGTTGCGAAAGCGGTGCAACCTTGAGGAAGGACGAGTCCTTCGCTTGTTGCGATACCGATTTCGTCGGCGGTGATGACCGCGTTATCGGGCAGTGTAAGTTTCAATATATTTGCCATGACGGTGGGTTGGAGTCCCGTCGTGTAACTGTTCAGGCAGACGAACAAAGGATTGTCCGAAAGGAGATCGGCGATGAGTTCGCAAAGTTCGCTGATACCCTCTTCGATCTTCCACTTTTCACCGTTCGGACCTCTGCCGAAACTTGGGGGATCGAGAATTATCGCGTCGTAAGTCCTACCCCTTTTCTTCTCTCTCGAGCAGAATTTGAAGCAGTCGTCGATGATATAGCGCATACCGGTGTTATCCATACCGCTCAAGCGCACGTTTTCGCCCGCACGTTCGACCATTGCTTTCGCGCCGTCCACGTGACAGACTTTCGCACCCGCTTTCAGACAAGCGACGGATGCCGCTCCGGTATACCCGAAAAGATTGAGCACGGAGATTTCTCTCCCCGCATTTTCAATCAATTTCATCATTCTATCCCAGTTGACCGCTTGTTCGGGGAACAGTCCGGTATGCTTGAAACCCATGAGTTTGAGTTTGAATTTCAAGTCCCGCCAAGAGAGCAAAAATTCGTCGTTGAAGTTGGTTTTGTAGTGCCACGCGCCCCCACCCGTCGTACTGCGCTCGTATATAGCGTCGATATTCGGATAAGAGCGGAGCGGTTTTTTCGCGTGCCAAATCACCTGCGGATCGGGACGGAGCAAAGTCAAATTCCCCCAGCGTTCGAGTTTTTCTCCGTCGCCGGTGGCAATGACTTCGTATTCTTTCCAATCGGGTGCAAGCAACATATTAACCCTCTATGCGTTTGACGGAAATGGTGACCTTATCTCCGTTGACGTCCCAATCTTTGGTGTAGCCGTCGATATTTTCGCTTATGCTATCCGCGAGTACGTCGGACAAGAAGTCCGCTTTCTTGAACACGTCGAGTGCGACGCCTTCCGCCTTGAAGCCGACTGCGATATGGTCGGTGACTTCGAAGCCCGCTTCTTTACGCATGGTTTGGATTTTGGAGACGATTTCTCTTTCCGCACCTTCGAAGATAAGTTCTTCGTTGAGTTCGGTATCGAGCACGACTGTGATATTGCCGTCGCTCTCTGCCGAGAAACCTTCCTTGTTTTGGACGGAAATGAGAACGTCTTCTTCGGAGAGTTCGATTTCTTTGCCGTCGATTTCGCGTTTGAAGTGACCGCCGTTCTTGACCGCCGCGACGACTTCTCTTTCCGCGGTGTTCAAAATCTCTCTGATTTTGCCGAGCAAAGATCCGTACTTCGGACCGAGAGTGCGAAGTTGCGGTTTGACGATATAGTTGATATATTCCGCGCTACCGTCCGAGAGTTCGAGTTTCTTGACGTTGAGTTCGTCTTCGATGAGCGCTTGAAGTTCTTGACTGAGTTTAGTCTTGCCGTTGTAGATAAGGCGTTTCAAAGGTTGACGGTTTTTGAGATTTGCCTTATTTCTTGCCGCGCGACCGAGAACGACAACTTTAAGCACGTCGTCCATACCCTTTTCGAGTTTCTCGTCAATATACTTCTCGTCTGCGACGGGGAAGTCGCAAAGGTGCACGCTCAAAGGTGCGTTTTCGTCGAAGTTGCGGACGAGGTTTTGATAGATATTTTCCGCCATGAACGGCACGAAAGGTGCGATGACCTTGCTGAGCGTGGAAAGGACGGTATAAAGAGTGGTGTACGCCGCCTCTTTGCTCGAAGTCATTAGGCTACCCCAGAAACGATCGCGACATCTACGGACGTACCAATTTGAAAGGTTGTCGGTGAATTCCGCGATTTTTCTTGAAGTTTCGGTGATTTTATATTCGTTAAGTCCCTCGTCCACGAACTTGATAAGGCTGTTGAGTTCGGACAAAATCCACTTATCCATAACGGTAAGTTTTTGTTTGGACAGGTCGTGTTCGGTGGGATTGAACTTGTCGATCTCGGCGTAAAGCACGAAGAACGCGTAGGTATTCCAGAGAGTACCCATAAACTTGCGTTGAGATTCGCTGACGTTATCCCCGGAGAAACGGGACGGGAGCCAAGGTGCGCTTGCGGTGTAGAAATACCATCTGGTAGCGTCTGCGCCCTGTTTGTCAAGGACGGACCAAGGATCCACGACGTTGCCTTTATGCTTGCTCATTTTTACGCCGTCTTTGTCGTTGACGAGTCCCAAAACGATACAATTCTTGAAAGGCGCTTTGTTGAAAAGCAAAGTCGAAATCGCGAGCAAGGTGTAGAACCAACCTCTCGTTTGGTCAACCGCTTCGGAGATGAAGTCTGCGGGATATTCTTCTTTGAAAAGGTCTTGATTTTCAAAGGGATAATGCCACTGTGCAAAGGGCATTGAACCGGAGTCGAACCAGCAGTCAAGAACTTCGGGAGTGCGCTCGAAAGTACCGCCGCATTCGCATTCCCACTTCACGCCGTCGATATACGGACGGTGAAGTTCGATATCTTCGGTGAGATGACCGCAGTTTTTGAGTTCTTCTTTGCTTCCGATGACGTGGAGTTTACCGCACTTGTTGCACACCCAGATAGGAAGCGGTGTGCCCCAATATCTTTCACGAGAAATACCCCAATCGACAACGTTTTCCAGGAAGTTGCCCATTCTGCCTTCGCCGATTGTAGGGGGCATCCAGTTGATAGTGCGATTGTTTGCGATGAGTTGGTCTTTGACTTCGGTCATCTTGATGAACCAACTCGAGCGAGCGTAGTAAAGGAGCGGAGTGTCGCAACGCCAACAGAAAGGATAACTATGTTCAAAGAGTTCTTCTTTGAAGAGTTTGCCTTCTTCTTTGAGTTGACCAATGATGAGTCTGTCCGCGTCCTTCACGAACATACCTGCATAATCGGTTGCCGCGTCGATAAATCTACCTCTTTCGTTGACCATTTGCACGAAAGGCAAGTCGTAGCGTTTGCCGACTTTGCTATCGTCTTCACCGAATGCGGGAGCGATATGGACGACGCCGGTGCCGTCGGTGAGAGTGACGTAGTCGTCGTTGACGACGTAGTACGCCTTTTTCTTCGCGCCGGTTTCGTAGTTGAACAAAGGTTCGTATTCTTGATATTCGTAGTCCGCGCCTTTCTTGGTGGAGAGTTTCTCGTAGGTGCCTTCTTCAAAGAGTTTTTCGACGAGAGCGTCCGCGAGAATGTATTGCTCGTCATCGACCTTGATTTCAACGTAGTCTTCGTTCGCGTTCATACAGAGCGCAACGTTTGACGGAAGAGTCCAAGGGGTGGTCGTCCAAGCCAAGAAGTAGCGATTGCTCTCCCCTTTCAGACGGAATTTCGCATAGACGGAAGTTTCCTTGACGTCCTTATATCCTTGAGCGACTTCGTGAGAAGAAAGCGCCGTTCCGCAACGGGGGCAATAAGGCACGATTTTGTAGCCTTTGTAAATGAGACCTTTGTCGTAGATGGTCTTGAGCGCCCACCAAACAGACTCGATATAATTGTCATGATAGGTGACGTAAGGATGTTTCATATCCGCCCAGTAACCGATACGGTCGGACATCTTTTCCCATTCGCTCGTATACTTCCAAACGGACTGTTTGCATTGTTTGATGAAAGGTTCGATACCGTATCTTTCAATATCTTGCTTGCCGTCCATACCGAGAAGTTTTTCGACTTCGAGTTCGACGGGGAGACCGTGAGTATCCCAGCCCGCTTTTCTGCGGACGTGATAGCCTTTCATCGTCTTGTAACGGGGAATAATATCCTTCATAACACGGGTGAGAATATGCCCGATATGAGGTTTGCCGTTGGCGGTCGGAGGACCGTCGTAAAAATTGAAACATTCGTGACCGTCGTTCTTATCGACACTCTTTTCAAAGATCTCGTTTTCCTTCCAGAAAGCGAGGATTTCTTTTTCACGTTCTACAAAGTTGAGATTTGTGTCTACAGGTTTGTACATAATATCCTCTTTTCACGTGCGCATATAACGCATAAAATTAAAAAAAGTATAAATGATAATAGTCAAAAAATCAACTGAAAATACGCAATATGCCCGACAACTTGCCAAATTTTCAAAATATTACCCCGAAACGCACAATTAGATTGACTTTTGACCGCCGTTTTAATAAAATGTAAATACTTCGCGAATGTAGTTTAGTGGTAAAACAGCAGCTTCCCAAGCTGCGGTTGTGGGTTCGATTCCCATCATTCGCTCCAAAAAAAAGTCGCACTATTCGGTGCGCTTTTTTTATCCATTGCGAAAGCAATGGCATGTAATCAGTCACAGGCGCAGTTACTATGAGCGGGTGCGAGTACGCACTCACTTATTCGAAGACGGAACACGAGCCGCAACGGCGGCGAGAACTTCGAGTGCCGAGCGCGTCACAAGGCACTTTGCGCTATGCCCTCTGCGACGGCTTTCTATGCGCAGAGCCTTGCTCCTTTTTCCCCTTCTGCGAAAAACTGTGCCTGCGCAAACATAGTACGAAATCATATTGCCATAGGCTTGTTTTCGCAGTGGGGATACCCCTGTGTCTCGCTCGGCATTTTTCGCCACACTATGAGCGGGTGTGAGTACGCACTCACTTATTCGAAGACGGAACACGAGCCGCAACGGCGGCGAGAACTTCG
>CAZJZV010000012.1:0-43669 GCA_964550635.1 uncultured Bacteroidaceae bacterium | reverse complement strand
GGTAAACCTCTACTGAACCACCAGACTATCTGGTGGTTTTGTGTTACAATAAAAAGCCGTCTCAATGACGGCTTTTTGATTTCTGGTTTCGGTTATTTTTTGAGAAGAGAGAGTGCGTCGGTTATCGTCTTTTCGTAGGCTTCCATGCCGTATTTGTCGACGTCCGATTTGCTCTTTTCGCCGTGAGTCAGGCAACCCGCTCCGCCGATACAACCGCCGTTGCACGCCATACCTTCGATGAAGTTGGCGTCGAGTTTGCCTTTGCTCTTTTGCAGGAGAGCAAGACGGCACGCATCTATTCCGTCGCAAGAAACGGGCTTGACTTCAAAGTCGATACCCTGCTCTTTCAGACCTTCCGCGACCGCGTCGGACAGACCTCCGCAACGCGCGAAAATTCTGCCGAAGTAGGACGCATTGTCAAGCACGCCTTCTTCAAGCGTGGTGATATCGATTTCCCTACTGTCGAAGAGTGCTTGCAATTCTTCAAAGGTCATAGCGACGTCAACGTAGTGTTTGACTTCTTCCCTTTGGACTTCCGCTTTTTTCGCGGTGCAAGGACCGATGAAAATGGTTTTGCAAGGTGCTTCGTGCTCTTTGATATACTTCGCGATAGTCGCCATCGGGGACAGGTTATGGGACACGAAAGGCGCAAGGTCGGGGAAGTTTTTCTCGACGTAATCCACGAAAGCGGGACAGCAAGACGAGGTCAAAAATCCTTTTTCCGCAAGTTCCTGCGATTCGGCGTGAGCAACCATATCGGCACCTAAAGCGGCTTCTATGACCGTATAAAACCCGAGTTCTTTCAAACCGGTGATAACTTGACCGAGTTTTGCGTAGGTGAATTGGCTCGAAATGGACGGTGCAACGATTGCGAAAACTTTATACTTCGTGTTGTTTTCGCTCTTCTTCAAATCGTCTATGACGTTCAAGATGAATGACTTGTCCGTGATTGCGCCGAAGGGGCATTGATAGACGCACGCACCGCAAGCGATACACTTGCTGTTGTCGATGAGTGCTTGTTTGTCTTCGCCCATACTGATAGCCTTGACTTTGCAAGCGGTTTGGCAGGGGCGTTTGTAGTTGTGGATTGCGCTATACGGGCAGACTTTTGCGCACGCACCGCATTCCTTACATTTGGATTTGTCGATATGAGCGACGTGGTTGTGGTCGAAAGAAATTGCGCCGAATTTGCAGACGTCTTCGCATCTATGCGCAAGACAACCTCTGCAAGAGTTGGTGACTTCATATCCGCCCATAGGGCACTCGTCGCACGCAATATCTATGACTTCGATTACGTTGTGGTTATCTTTGTTGCCGCCCATTGCGATTTTGACGCGTTCAAGGAGGACTGCTCTCTCCTTATAAACGCAACAACGCATTGTCGGCACTTTGCCGGGTACAATCGTTTTCGGAATGTCGATGGCGGATTCGGGAAGACGGTCCGCCCACGCTTCTTTTGCGACTTCTCTCAAAACTTTGTATTTGAGATACTGTACTTTTGTGTCAAATTTTCTCATAGTTTAGAAATAACTCACCTTTATTCTTTTTCCCATTTGTTGCAAGCACTTTGAAAGTTCTCCAACGAGGTTCATTTTTATATTGAAATTTATAGGAAGGTCGGGGTTTTGGTGAGCGGGGTTTATCGCCCTACCCACGTAGAAGTTGATATCCGTCGCCTCCTCGAAGAGCAACCTACAAATTAGGCTTGCGCCGTCCCTACCCACGCTCCATTTTTCATAGAGTTCGTTGTTGTTGAGAGCGTCCTTGGCGTATTCAAGCACCTTATTGACGGTGATAACGCCTTCAGTCACAAGGTCGACGCCCTCGATTTCCGCCGTAGGCGGAACGTCCCCTGCGATATAGTTTAGGCTTGCCTTGACGGGCTTGCCGAGATATTTCGAGACAATAGACGAAGTCGTCCCTCCGCATACGATATGTTTGCCTTCTTTCGAGAAGAACAACGCCATCATTCTGTTTGCGTCGTCGCGGTTTGCGGGCGGTCCGAAAAGAATGTTCATAGGCACTCTTTGTCTGACTTTTATCACGCAAGCGGTCGCGTCGTCCCCGGGTTTTCCGCCGTAGAGTTTGTTGCACTCGTCCACGAGAATGGTGGAATAGGTTTTTGCGGTGTAGCCTACGGGCGCGATAGTTTCAAGGAAGTCGATGATGTCTTCCCTTTTCCAACCGAAGTTGTATTGCAAGCCGATACCCGCGTGCGGACAACCGTCGCTCATTGCGACGAAAACGTCCCCTTCTTTGAGTTTGACGACGGATTTGAAAATCTTCTTTCCGCCGATATTCATCTCGATTTTGGGATAGTCGTAGTTTTTGTAGTCGCGGAGCAGAATGACTTGCGGGTTATCGTATTGTATGATTTCTGCCTCACTGTTGTCAACTATATGGATGATAGTGAACGTAGAATATGCGACTCCCCTGACCGAACATATGGGAAGAGTCGCCGCGATAGTCTCCACGCAGTCCTCGATCGAGAGCCCTTCGGACATCATAGTGGATATGATTTTGGAAGTGAGCGTGGACAAAATGCTCGCTTTCACACCGCTACCGAGTCCGTCCGCAAGCACGACTACGGTTGAGTTTTCGTTCTGCTCGACAATATCGACGTGGTCGCCGCAGAGTTGCTCGCCGTAGTGATTTATGCTTTTATAGCCTATATCGACACACAAATCATTCATTGCTTATAGACTCCTTGAGTTTGGTGAGAGCGATTTTGGTTTCCGCCGCCGTTTCACCGAGAAGGGATGCAATCTCTTGCACGATACGCATTTGCTTATCCACGACCTTATCCGCGATTTCGACGGTTTGACGACTGATATTTTCTTTCTTTTCTTTCTCGCTTTCTTCGTCCGTTACGTCGCGCATAATGCAAACGAGAAGATGATAAGTCGAGTCGTACACTATGGTTTGTTCGACGAACTTCTGATATTCGGCAAGGTATTTGCGTTTGTTTTTTATGCTGCGCTTTGACTGCAACACGTTGAGAAAAGGAAGGGGCTCTAGTATTCTCACGACGGGTTCGCCTAGCACGTCGGAGGCGGAGCGCACGTTCATGATTTTCTTCGCCGCGGAATTGATTTGTTGCACTTCGAGATTTTCGTTGAGCACGATAATTCCGTTGGGAGTGTTCTTGACTATGCAATCCGAGAAACTCTCCGCCTTGTCTTTAAGGTACGGCAAGCACATTGAGATTTCCGCCTTGCCCTGCAAGACTGCGATTGCCTTTTCACGGCAGGTGTTATATCCGCACGAACCGCAGTTGAGTTCGTCTTCGGGTTTTGTCTTGCCCATTTCGCGAAGGACTTGAGAAATTTCGTAGTCGGAAGGAATTTCCGCTCTTTGCGGAATGACTCCGAATTGTTTTTTGACTTCAACGGGGTCGGGTTGCACGACGTCGAAGTCCCTATCCCCCGCGTAGTTTGCGACCGCGGTATAATCCTTGACGGGAGAGCGGTGATATTTCTCCATGACGGGTCCGTTGATACAACCGCCCGCGCAAGCGTTCATTTCGATGAAACAGCGGTGTATATGCCCTCTTTCGATATCTTTAAGTGCAGATATGCAATTTTCCGCGCCGTCCACCGCCATATATGTATAACCGCGAATATCCTGCGCCATAGTCTTCAAGACGCCTCCCGCAGTCGGGAAAAATCTTGCGCGACTCTTTGCGGTTTCGTCCATATCCGCGACCAATTCGATACGGCTTTCTTTGAGCCATTGAGTCAACTCTTCAAAAGTCAAAACCGCGTCTACGATACCTTCATAGAAAGCCGCTTCGTCCTTTTTGGCAACGCAAGGTCCGATGAATACGACTTTTGCGTCGGGGTTTTTCTTTTTGATTTCGCACGCGTGCGCCTGCATAGGCGACATGACGTCCGCAAGGAATTGCAATTCGTTTGGAAAATATTTTTGTATGAGAAGGTTGACTGAATGACAACAGGACGTGATGATAATATCCTTTCCGTCTTCACGCAACATTCTTTCGTATTCGTTTTTGACGATAGTCGCACCGATTGCCGTTTCTTCGACGTCGTAGAAACCGAGTTTTTTGAGTGCCTCTCTCATACCCTTGATGCCGATACCTTCGTAGTTTGCAATGAAGGACGGCGCGAGGGATACGTAGACGGGCGCACCCGACTGAATAAGGACTTTAGCCTTTTCGACTTCGCTGGTGATTTCCTTGGCGTTTTGCGGGCATACGACGAAACAATGACCGCACAAAATACACTCGTTGCCTATGATATGCGCCTGATTGCCCGAGAATCTTATCGCTTTCACGGGGCAATGACGGATACATTTGTGGCAATTTTTGCAGTTTGATTTTTTGAGAGTCAGACAATCGGACATGACTATTATTCTCCTCTGTCCGCTTTCACCGCAGACATGACTTTATCTTTCCAAAACTCTTTGAAGTTTTCGGTCGTGATACCGGTGCAAACTTCGTCGTTGACGGTGAGAGTAACCCCCACGCGATTGCATTGCCCGGTGCAAAAGTTGCCCATAAGGGCAACGTCGTCCCCCAAACCGTTTGCCTCAACGTATTGTTGAAGCAAATTCACGATTTCGGGAGAGCCTTTCAAGTGGCAAGAACTGCCTACGCACACTTGGACTATAACCATAATTACGCCCTCGTAAGCACTTCTTTTTCAAAGAAATCTTTCACGGTATCTTGGGACACCGAGAATAACTTGTCGTCCACCGTAACGCATACGCCCTGTTGGCACTTGCCCATGCAGAACGTTCCGCCGAGTTCGACTTTTTCGCCGAGTCCGTTCGTTGCGATGAGATATTGCAGTTGTTCAACGACTTGTCTTGAACCTTTGATATGGCAAGAACTGCCGATACATACCGTAACTTTAATCATAATTTTCTCCTTATCATTTATTCGTAGTCGACGACGTCAACCCAAGACAACAAAAATTCTCTTTCTTTTTCGTTGCCTTTTACGGATTGAGAAGCCGCTACGATGGGCATCCATTTTTGGACGTACTGCTTTGCAGTATCAGTCTTTTGGCAGAACAAATCGAGATAATCTCTCGCTCCGTCGATATCCCCTTGCAACCAGAACAAAAGGTAGGTCCTTGCAACGTCCGCGGACGCATTGCCTTGCGTTGCGTGCGACCAGTCGATGATGTAGGGAGTGCCGTCCTTTGCGATGATGACGTTGGACGGGTTGAAATCTCCGTGGCAGAGTTTGGAGTGCTTGGGCATACCTTCGAGACGAGTGTGCAAGTCGTAACGAGTGGTAGCGTCAAGGTCCGCTTTTGAGATTTTCCCTTTCATCTTGTCCTTGAGTTTGTTGAGCATAGGGCAAGTTTTCGATTGGACTTCGATTTGCAAGTCTACGAAAAGGGAGAGATATTCGTGTTTCTTTTCGGGGTTTTCCGCCATGAGTCTGTCAAGAGTCTTCCCCTCTATATATTCTGACACAATAGCCCACTTTCCGTCAACGGTTTCGACAGCCTCGATTTTGGGGATATTGAGTCCCGTTTCTTCCACTCTCGCCTGATTGAGAGCCTCGTTGAGAATGTCCGCCTTTGAAAAGCCTTCGCCGAAAACTTTGATACACTTGTCGCCGTCGCGATAAATGGTTTTGTTGTTTCTGACTGCGATAACTCTGTCAAGATTCATAATACTCCTCCCTATTTACGTGCGCCTTTACCGCTCGTCTTTTTCGCGGACTTGACTTCGGGCAATTCCGATTCCGTGAAAGACTTGCCGTAATAGGCGTTGAGATACATTTGTTTGATTTCGCTCATGAGCGGGTAACGGGGATTTGCGCCCGTGCATTGATCGTCGAACGCCTGCTCCACCATCTCGTCAAGACGGGCAAGGAAGTCTTCTTCGTCCGCGACGTAGTCTTTGATAGTGGGTTTGATGCCGACGGTTGCTTTCAATTCGTCTATTGCTTTGATAAGGTTTTCGAGTTTTTCTTGGTCGCTACCGCCCTTGATTCCGAGATATTCCGCAACTTCTGCGTATCTTGCAAGGGTATGCGGATGGTCGTATTGCGGGAACGTACCCATCTTTGCGGGGGTTTCGGATGCGTTGAAGCGCAGGACTTCGTCTATCATCAATGCGTTCGCCACGCCGTGCGGGAGATGATGGAAGGAGCCGAGTTTATGCGCCATTGAGTGACACACGCCAAGGAATGCGTTTGCAAACGCCATACCCGCCATAGTCGCGGCATTTGCCATTTTTTCTCTTGCTTCGACGTCCGTTTGACCGTTTTCATACGCTCTGGGCAGGTAGGTGAAAATGGTCTTCAACGCTTTGAGTGCGAGTCCGTCGGTGTAGTCGGTCGCCATCATGGACGCATACGCTTCGAGTGCGTGAGTGACTGCGTCGATACCGCTTGCGGCGGTCAAGCCTCTGGGTGCGCTCATATGGAAATCGGTGTCGATGATTGCCATTTTGGGAAGGAGTTCATAGTCCGCAAGGGGATATTTGACTCCCGTCTTTTCGTCGGTGATGACGGCAAACGGCGTGACTTCGGAGCCGGTGCCCGCGGAAGTCGGGATTGCGATAAAATACGCTTTCTCTCCCATTTTCGGGAAGGTGTAGACACGTTTTCTGATGTCCATAAAGCGCATCGCCATATCCATGAAGTCCACTTCGGGGTGCTCGTACATAACCCACATAATCTTGCCTGCGTCCATAGCGGATCCGCCGCCGAGTGCGATGATGCAATCGGGTTTGAACGCTTTCATTTGTTCCGCGCCTGCTTTTGCGCATGCAAGCGTAGGATCGGGTGCGACGTCGAAGAACGTCGTATGCGCAATGCCCATTTCGTCGAGTTTGTCGGTGATAGGTTTCGTATATCCGTTATTATACAGGAAACTATCGGTGACGATAAAGCATTTTTTCTTGCCCATGACGGTTTTGAGCTCGTCGAGAGCGACGGGCAAACAACCTTTCTTGATATAAACCTTTTCAGGCGCTCTGAACCACAACATATTTTCTCTCCTTTCCGCAACGGTTTTCACGTTCAATAGATGTTTTACTCCGACGTTTTCGGACACCGAATTTCCGCCCCAACTTCCGCAACCAAGCGTGAGAGAGGGAGCAAGTTTGAAATTGTAAAGGTCGCCTATACCGCCTTGAGAGGAGGGAGTGTTGACGAGAATACGGCAGGTCTTCATACGCGCCGTAAATTCTTCGAGCTTTGCGCTTTCGGTCGCTACGTTGAGATAGATAGAAGACGTGTGACCGTAACCGCCGTCCGCTATGAGTTTTTCCGCCTTGTCGAATGCGTCGCCGATATTCTTCGCTCTATACATTGCCAGGACGGGAGAGAGTTTTTCGTGTGCAAACTCTTCGCTGAGTTCGACGCTTTCCACTTCGCCGATGAGAATTTTCGTGCCTTCGGGGACTTTCACGCCAGCGAGTGCCGCGATAGTCACGGGACGTTGTCCGACGATTTTCGCATTGAGTGCGCCGTTGATGATGATTGTCTTTCTGACTTTTTCGGTTTCTTCTTCGTCAAGGAAGTAGCAACCGCGATTTGCAAATTCCGCTTTCACGACGTCGTAGACGGAGTCGAGCACGATGACCGATTGTTCGGACGCGCAAATCATACCGTTGTCAAACGTCTTACTGTGGATAATCGAGTTGACCGCAAGGATAATATCCGCGGTGTCGTCGATGATTGCGGGAGTGTTGCCCGCGCCCACGCCGAGTGCGGGTTTTCCCGACGAATACGCCGCCTTGACCATACCGGGACCGCCGGTCGCAAGGATAATATCCGCTTCTTTCATGATAAGGTTCGTCATTTCAAGGCTAGGCACGTCAATCCAACCGATGATACCCTCGGGTGCGCCCGCCGCTACCGCCGCTTCGAGCACGACTTTTGCCGCCGCAATCGTGGACTTCTTCGCTCTGGGGTGAGGACTGATGATGATACCGTTGCGAGTTTTCAAAGAAATGAGCGTCTTGAATATCGCGGTAGACGTGGGGTTTGTGGTCGGGATGACCGCCGCCACGAGTCCGATAGGCTCGGCGATTTTCTTGATGCCAAAAGACTTATCTTCTTCGATCACACCGCAGGTTTTGACGTTGCGGTAGGCGTTGTAGATATACTCCGCTGCATAATGGTTCTTGATGACTTTGTCCTCAACGATACCCATGCCCGTTTCTTCCACCGCCATTCTTGCAAGAGGTATTCTCATCTTATCCGCGGCACACGCTGCCGCAAAAAAGATTTTGTCCACCTGCTCTTGCGTGAAAGTCGCAAATTCTTTTTGCGCCTTTCTCACGCGTGCTATCGCATTTTCGAGAGTTTCCACGCTGTCGACGATTGCATACGCTTTTTCTTCCATGATGATTCTCCTTATATGATAATAATATTTTATATACTAACTGAAAGTATTGCAAGCGAAGCCGCCATATTTTCGTTTTTTACTTTGACGTTTTCTGGCAAATTGAGCCTTGCGGGCGCAAAATTCCATATTGCGATGATTCCCGCCTCTATCATTTTGTCCGCGACTTCCTGTGCATTCCTTTCGGGGACTGCGATGACGCCTATCTTGATACCGTTTTCCGCGCAATAGTCTTTGAGTTGGGACGTGTGGTAAATCTGCTTTTCACCGCATTTCCCGACCTTTTCTTCGTCGCAATCGAAACCCGCCGTCACGTACAATCCGTACTCGTCGAAATGTTCGTATGATAGAAGTGCGCGTCCGAGTCGTCCCGCACCGACTATCACGACTTTCGTTTCGGTCTTGCAACCGAGCGCGTCTTCGAGGTCGGATACGAGTTTGTCGTAGTCGTAGCCGACTTTCGGTCTACCCGTCCCCGAAATCATGGCAAGGTCCTTTCTCACCTGCACTTCGCCGAGCCCTAAATTTCTCGCGATAGTCGCAGACGATATATTCCCGATTTCTTCACCGTTCAATGATTTGAGATGATGAAGATAAACGGGCAATCTTTCAAGCACTGTTTTCGGAATAATCTTTTCCATATAATTCTCCTTTTTATCTACGATAATGATAACCCAAACTTTCGTTTTACGGAATTACTTTTTTTGCAAGTCAATATATCAATATCGATATAATTATACCGATTTGAATTTTTGTCTATTATTTGCGCCAAACTTTTCAAAATTTTGAAAAAAATCAATCTATTTACGTTGCATTCTCACCGAAAATCTCAAAGAAAATCGCTCGCAATATCGCCCAAAACTTCGGCTATTTTTACTCACCGCATAAAATTAGCCGAAAAAATCTTGACAAAACGTGTGTGTTTCGGTGCTTTTTGGAGTTTTTTGCGGGAAAAGAAATGCGCCCTGTGGGCGCAAGTTCAATCTTTCATATAGTTTCGTTTGGATATGCAAAGTTCTGTTATGAACGCTTTGTCAAGGTCGGACAATTTGTAATCTTTCGGATATACCAGCATATCCCTATAAATCTTGTTGTTGTCGGGGCATTTTCTCTGCACAAGTCCGAATCTGTCAAGCACGTCATCGGGCACCGGGGACACCCACATAAACGTTTCCACGTTTGCGGACAACACCTCGAATTGACTTGCCCTTTCAAACACGAAAATCCTACGCTTTACGTTGTCGGGCAACTCTTCCTTTCTCACTTCCGCGAGAGTCAAGGACGGCACGTACGGATCGGCGTGTGCGATTTCGATATAGTTTTCAAGGTCGGAATATCTCACTTCGTCAAGGCTTGCAAGGGGACTGTCCTTGCTCATAAGAAGCACGTAACCAAATTCGGTGACGAGTTCATAGGCAAGGTTTTTGGACTCCAACATTTCCTTGAAATACTTGTCGTATTGAGACGCGTATCTGATGATTCCAAGTTTGTAGTCGGCGTTGAGAATGTTGTTGACTGCGCGGAGAGCGTTTGTTTCCTTGTAGAAGACGTCGCACTGCTCCTCTTTTTTCAACCCCTTTGAAAACTCCGCGAAAGCGTGGGATATATAAGTCGCTCTCGGCACGGATATTGAAAAGGTTGCTTTTTTGTCCTTATCGTTTTTGAAAGCGTTTTCGACTTCGTCAATCTGTTTCAGAATGCTCTTGCCGTACTGCACGAGTCTATCCCCGTCGGGAGTCAGAGTCATGCCGTTGGCTTTTCTGTCGAAAATGGTTATGCCGAGTTCTTTTTCGAGTTCCTTTATCGCACGCGAAAGATTGGGTTGCGCGACGAACAATTCGTCCGCAGCCTTGCTGAGAGAACCGACTCTCGCGACTTCGACCGCGTATTTGAGATAAAGGATATTCATATTAGATACGTTTTTCGATATAACTCACGACGTCGTTGATAGTGGTCATGCCGGACACCGCGTTTTCTTCGACTTCGATGCCGTATTTATCTTCGACTTCCATGAGCATGGTAACGATGTCAAGGCTATCGCAACCAAGGTCTTTGATGATGTCCTTATCCGCTGCGATTGCATCCGCGTCAACGCCCATTTGTTCTGCAATGATTTCTTTGATGTCGTCAATGATTGCCATAAATTACTCCTTATTTTAACGCTTGAGGATCCACCTCGTAAGCGTAGATATTTTGTTCAACCGCGCATATGCAAGCGTGGTAGCCGGGGAATGGATCGAAGTGCTCGAAATGCATGAAAGACGGAATGGGTTTCTTGATTGCCTTCAATCCTTCCCCCGTCATTTTCACGTAACTTTCCTTCTCCGTCCACTTCTCGAAAAACTCCTCGTCGGAGTCCGCCGTGATGCCGAAACGAGAGAAGTCTTTTTTGTAGGGACGTATCTTTTCGACGTCCACTCCGATCTCTGTGTCCGAAACCGCAAGCATAGTCACTCCGTCCGTATGTGCTAGGTTAAAGTGTACAAAATCGACGTTAAACCTCGGTTTCTGATTTTTTTCGCGAATTATCTCCACCTGCTCGGGCAGGTCGAGACAAATCCCGAACATAAGATTTCTATATTGCTCGTAGCCGTATTTTATGAAGGTGTCGCTGTCCACCTTATCTCTCACGAATAGCAGTATCATATCACCAAAACGGGATTGTTGCGCCCGTACGTATTGTTCACGTCAAGGAAGAAATCGCGGTCGACGGTGAGCATAAGCTCGTAGGGCAAACGGTAACGCCAGTTGCCTTCCGCAACCCCCGGGATATTCATTCTCGTATCTCCGCCGTAACCGAGAAGGTCTTGCACGGGGAATATCGCAAGCACCGCAGACGATGCCGCGACGGTCTTTATTATTGCTTTCGTAGACGCGCACGAAGGTCCGCCCGACGCCCAACCCGCGCCCGTGAAACCGCAGTATTTCAAAGCGTAATTTCTTGCGCCTTCGTTGAGTTCGTAGAGCCAACCGAGTGTGGTATTGTTGTCGTGTGTGCCCGTGTACGCCACGTTGGACGACTGATAGTTGTAGGGCAAATGCACCCCGGGTGTGCCGTCGAATCCGAATTGGAACACGCGCATCGTAGGTATGCCCGTCGAGTCGATATATTCACGGCAATTATCGTCAATCTGCCCGAGGTCTTCCGCGATGAAGAGCGCGGACGGATTGTCCTTTCTTATCAAGTCGAGAAGTTTATTCTTCGGTCCTTCCACCCACTTGCCGTTTTTGGCGGTATTCTCACCGTATGGGATTGAAAAGTAGGTGTGGAATGCGCGGAAATGGTCAAGGCGCAGAGCGTCGTACATTTTGAAACAATGTTTGACTCTGTTTCTCCACCAAGAGAAACCGTCTTTCTCCATTTCGTCGAAGTCGTAAAGGCAATTCCCCCAGACCTGTCCGTCCGATGCAAATGCGTCGGGAGGTACGCCCGCGATTGTCGTAGGATTGTTTTTTTCGTCAAGTTGGAAAAATTCCTTATTCGCCCACACGTCCACAGAATCGGTCGCAACGTAGAAAGGCAAATCGCCTATGATTTTCACGCCGTGAGCGTTTGCACGACGTTTGACTTCTCCCCATTCCGAGAAAAATTCGTACTGCTCGAAAACGTAGAAGTCGTAATCTCTTGCAAAATTCCGTCTTATCTCGTCAAGGCGGGCAGGCTCTCTGTTGGCAAGACTCTCGTCCCACTTATACCACTCCGCGCCGTAGTGTTTGACTGCGGTCATATAGAGTGCGTAATCGTCGAGCCAATCCTTTTCTTCGTCGAAAAAGGCTTGCATACCCTTGCGATATTCGCGGTCGATACGCTCGTAGGCAACGTTCAACACTCTCGTCATATTCTCTTTTGCGAAGTCGTAATCGACGAGATACGGCTCCCCCCTATACTTTGCGTTTTCGAGTTCGTCCGCGGTGATGAGTCCCTTTTTGAAGAGTTCGATGGGACTGATATAAAGATAGTTGCCCGCGTACGTCGAAATGCCCGAATAAGGGGAATTGCCCAGACCTATCGTGGTTATCGGAAGCAGTTGCCACCAATGAAAACCCATATCCACCGCCATATCCACGAACATATCAACGTCCGCGGTGAAGCACCCTATTCCGAAAGGACTAGGGAAGGAAGATACGCTCATGAGTAGCCCTGCCGAGCGATTGAATTTTGCGTATTTTTCGGTCATTTTTCCACTCTGATAAGGGATTCGATTTTGTTCACGCCCGAAAGGCTTTCCGCTTCTTCGATAGCCTTTTTGATATTGCTTTCGCTCGTCATGTGCGTGATGAAGATAATATCCGCATTGTTGTCAACCGCGGATTTTTGAAGGACGGTGTCAAGGGAAATGTTGTTCTTTCCGAACACGCCCGAGAGTTTAGACAAAGAACCTTCTTCGTTGCTTACGTTGATACGGAGATAATATTCCGAATGGAAATCGGTTGCGAAATCGTCGTCGTTGACGGCGTCTTCGTTTTCCCAATAGAAGCGTCTAGGTTCGTTTTGTTTTGCCGCGAAAACTATATCGCTGACGATTGCGCTACCCGTAGGCAAAGAGCCTGCGCCCCTGCCGTAAAGCATAATATCGCCCACGTTATCCCCTTGCACGAACACCGCGTTGAAAGAGCCTTTGACGTCCGAAAGCGGGTGTTCATCAAGCAAAAACACCGGATGAACTCTCGCTTCGATCTTTCCGTCCACTTTTTTGGAGATCGCGAGAAGTTTCAAAGTGTAGCCGAGTTCCTTGCCGTAGTTGATGTCCTTGACTTCGATTTTCGAGATGCCTTCGCGATAGATTTTGTCGATGGGCACTCTCTTCTTGTAGGCAAGGGACGAGAGTATGCTGTTCTTGTACATAGCGTCGAAACCGTCCACGTCCGCGGTGGGATTTGCTTCTGCATATCCGAGTTTTTGCGCCGCTTTCAAGCAGGTTGCGTAGTCCACTCCTTCGTCGCTCATACGAGAAAGAATATAGTTCGTCGTGCCGTTGACGATGCCTTTGAGAGAGATGATTTCGTTGCCTTGCATACCGTCGGTCAGGGTGCGGATAATGGGCACTCCGCCCACGCAAGACGCTTCAAAATAAAGTCCCGCGTTTCCTTTCTTTGCCGCCGCTTCGAGTTCGAGCCAATTCTTCGAGAACATCTCTTTGTTGGCGGTGACGATACTCTTGCCCGCTTCGAGACAAGCGATAAGGAAGGATTTTGCAGGCTCTATTCCGCCGAAAAATTCCGCCACTATCTGAATGTCTGGATTTGACGTGACCGCGGATATGTCCGTTGCGACTATGGACGGATCAACGCCCAATTCCTTGCAACGTTCAAGATTGCGTTCGAGCACGCATTTGACTTCGATGTCAACGCCGTCGTTTTGTTTGATGTACTCTCTTTTCGAGGTGAGGATTTGATAAGTTCCTCCGCCTACAGTTCCAAGCCCCAGAAGGGCGACTCCGATTTTTTTCATATATACTCCTAAATGATTTTTCTACTTGTTGTTGAGATGATAGATATAGTTCAGACCTTTCAGTGCGAGCGCGCGATCGGTGACGTCGATGAGATCGGGTTCGACCTTTTCGATGAGCATGCTGAGTCCGCCCGTCGCTACAACGATTGCTTCTTCCATTTCGGGAAGCTCCTTATACTTCTCCACCATATATTTGACTATACCCGCATAGCCATAGACGACGCCCGCTTGCATACAACTTTTCGTATTCGTGCCGACGATGCTTTCGGGCTTGTCGAGTTCGATGCGCGGAAGTTTCGCCGCGGTATTGACAAGAGATTCGGTCGCGGTCTTTATGCCAGGGGCAATCGCTCCGCCAAGGAAATTGCCTTCTCCGTCCACGAGATTGAAAGTGGTCGCAGAGCCGAAGTCCACCACGATGACGGGACCGCCGTAGAAATTGTACGCCGCCGCCGCACCCACGAGTCTATCGGAGCCAAGGTCGGACGGATTGTCGTAGCGGATATTGATTCCCGTTTGAGTCTTGTGATTGACCACTATGGGTTTTTGGTGCATATAGTATTCGCACATATGCTCGATAGTATAGTTGAGCGCGGGAGCGACAGACGACATAACCACACCCGTTATATCCGAAAACTTGCACCCCGACTGACGAAGCAAGTCGTACACCATCATACCGTATTCGTCCGCGGTATGTTTTGCCTCTGTCGAAACTCTCCAGGAAGCGATAAGGTCGTTTCCGCGGAACAAACCGAGTTTGACGTTCGTATTTCCTATGTCCATTGTGAGTATCATAACGACACCGCCTAATAATAAACTAATGTATATTATAACAAATATGCGCGTTTATATCAAGTCAAAAATAAATATATACTAATTTGTGAAAGCAATGGAGAGCGCAACGATGAAAGCGTAGCAGTTGAAAGCGAATATGGGCAGATAATACAAGGCGATTCTCAACTCTTTGATGAAAAACCTGACAGTCTGAATCAATGAGAGCGCAAACGTAACAGCCATAAAGGTTGCCGCAAGGTAGACGTTTTTCAGGGTGAAAAAGGCAAAAACAAAGAGTATCGAAAACACCCCCACACCGCCCAAAATGAGCGTTGACGGAAAAAAGTGTTTGCCCACGACAAGCCTTGAAACCACCAACGTATGCAAGACGTAGACAACCGAAACCATCAACGTGAAAATCGCTCCGTTTGGCACAACAATGGGTTTATCAAGCGAATTATACCACTTAAAGTCCACGTTCAAACAAGTCGAACATATCCACGCAACGACGAGAACACTGAACGTTCCCACCGCCAATCCTGCAAGTCTTTTGACGTATTCCACGTAAAATTTTATTTCAGTCCCCGAAAACTATGAACACAAATTTTCAATTTTGCGTATGGTAAAGTAGGAGCAATCCGAGTAAAAATGGAGGTGTACATAATGAACGGCTTCTTTGCAAACGGTGGAACAAATTGCGGTGGCGGAAATTGCGACTGCCTGTTGCTCATTCTCTTGATTTGTTGCTGCGGTTGTAACGTCTGCGACGTACTTCCTTGGCTTCTCATCATGAACTGCTGTGGCGGTAGCGGACTCGGCTGCGGCTGCAAGTAAGTCCGATCGGACAGAAAAAAACCGCTTTCGCGATCGCGAAAGCGGTTTTATTTCACCATTCCAACAGGTCTTCGATATTGCAACCGAGCACCCTTGCAAGCCGACAAAGTATATCCGCTTGCGCTTTGTTCACGTCGTTATTGCGTTGCTCGTAAGTCTGCACGTTTCTCACAGACACCCCAGCCCGACCTAAACTGCGTAGCAATATCACTTCTCCGTCAGGAGAAATCTCACTGCACGTGCAATACCACTTCGGTTTGCCGAAATTTAACTTGTTTTTATAAGGTGCGCTCCCGCGAGATTACCGCGCTACGCTCAGAATGACGGTAATGATTTGAAGATGATTACTTTAGGGTTGCAAAGTTAATGAGTTTCACTCCCCTTTTTAATGCGTACTTGTATGCGTTATAAGCACCGCCCCAACGGTGGTCAATAAAGAAAATCAACAAGTCGCTATTGTCGACTATCCATTCGTTTCTTTTGGAAATGGCAAACTTTTTCGGGACTTCTTCTAGCGCGGGATACACTACGTCGTCGCATTCATATTCAGAATATTGCAATAAGTATTTAGGATCTATGTACGGAGTAACGAAAAGGATAGTGCAATCGTATTCCAATTTCTTTAGCATACGACCGACTTTTAACGACAAAAGGTCAAAATTACCATAACCGCCAAAAAACAGTCGGATAGTTTTTTCATTCAAACCTATTATGGCAGACACTATTCTATCCGACAAATTGTCATCGTAAAACGTTTTGGAATGCCCGAAAAAGCCTATTGTCACAACAATCACCGCGTTCAGTTTCAAACTGTATTTTGTTTATTATACAGTCACAAACTGTATTATGTCAATATGGAATCCAAAGAAAACACTCTTTATCAAATTGGCAACGTTCTGCGAGAATTGCGTAAAATGAACAATATGACTCAAAAGGAAGTCGCTGAAAAAATCGGCATTCGCCACCAATCTTATCAAGCATACGAAGCGGGCAAAACTCTTCCTACGCTTGAAAACTTTTACGCACTTTGCAATCTATTCGACGTCACGCCCAACTATTTGATGAGCATATCCGATTATTGACCTGAAAACTTTATATGCGCTAACTATTTGCGTGTATGGATGCAATCGTTTTCATTTCGCTTTCAAAGAAATCGACGATTGCGCCGTCCCCGCGAGATTCCCTCGCTACGCTCGGAATGACAGAAAATAGCGTTTCTTTACTATAAGTATCGGAAAAATAAACAAGAATCCACAATATGCCGACGGTGTCGCTAATAAACGACTGTCGTCGGCATATATCATACTTGCAAAGCAAGTATATCATATGTCGCAAGACATATATCATATGCGACGGCAGGAGCATATATCATTAAAAAATTCCGACGGTGTGTCGGAATTTTTTCTTTTATTGTTGTGGTTTGATTGGGTTTGATTAGTATTCTAGAAGTTCGTCGAAGTAGGCGCGGAGTCCGTCGACGGGGACTCTAACTTGTGCCATCGTGTCGCGCTCGCGGACGGTGACAGTGTTGTCTTCGAGAGTGTCGAAGTCGATCGTCACGCAGTAAGGAGTACCGATTTCGTCTTGTCTGCGGTAGCGTTTGCCGATTGATCCGCTTCCGTCGAAATCACACGCGAAGTGCTTGGTGAGATCGTGATAGATTTCTTCCGCCTTTTCGTTGAGTTGCTTTTGCAGGGGAAGGATTGCCACTTTGACGGGTGCGATTGCGTGATGCAAGTGCAAGACGACTCTGGTGTCCCCTTCTCCGACTTCTTCTTCGTCGTAGGCGTTGCAAAGGAGAGCAAGGACCATTCTTTCGACGCCGAGAGACGGTTCGATGACGTAAGGCACGTATTTCTCGTTGGTGACGGGATCGACGTAGGCAAGGTCTTTGCCCGAAGTTTTGATATGTTGATTGAGATCGTAGTCCGTTCTGTCGGCGATACCCCAAAGTTCTCCCCAACCGAACGGGAACAAAAATTCAAAGTCGGTGGTTGCTTTTGAATAGAAGCAAAGTTCGTCTTTGTCGTGGTCGCGGAGTCTGAGACAATCGTCGTTCATACCGAGTTCAAGGAGCCAATCGTGGCAATATTTGCGCCAATAGGCGAACCATTCGAGGTCGGTGCCGGGTTTGCAGAAAAATTCGAGTTCCATTTGTTCGAACTCTCTGACGCGGAAGATGAAGTTGCCGGGGGTGATTTCGTTTCTGAACGACTTGCCGATTTGACCGATGCCGAAAGGAACTTTTTTTCTGGTGGTACGTTGAACGTTTTTGAAGTTGACGAAAATACCCTGTGCGGTTTCGGGGCGGAGATATACGGTGTTGACGCTATCTTCTGTTACGCCTTGGAAAGTTTTGAACATAAGGTTGAACTTTCTGATGCCTGTGAAATCGCTATTTCCGCAAACGGGGCAAGTGATTTTATGCTCCGCGATATATTCTTCGAGTTGCTCGTTGCTCCAACCCGCGATATTTTCGTCGATACCTTTTTTCTTCATGTAGTCTTCGACGAGATTATCCGCGCGGTGACGAGAGTGGCATTGTTTGCAGTCCATAAGGGGATCGGAGAAACCGCCGAGGTGTCCCGACGCTTGCCATACGGACGGATTCATCAAGATAGCGCAATCGAGCCCGACGTTGTAGGGGCTTTCGACGACGAATTTCTTCCACCAAGCGGATTTGATATTATTCTTGAGAGCGACGCCGAGGGGGCCGTAATCCCACGTATTAGCAAGACCGCCGTAGATTTCGCTTCCGGGGAATACGAAACCGCGGTTTTTACAAAGAGCGACCAATTTGTCCATTGTGAGTTTGTTTGCCATAAAACACCTCTGAAATAGATTATAATGATGATAAATGCGCGCGGGGAAAAAGTCAAGCATTCGAGAGAAGTAGCGCGCGATTGTATGTGCTAATTTTGAAAACGCGCGCATAAGATTTCATATGTTGACCGCTTTCAAAGTTGCGTTTTTATTCATAGGCACGTCGATAGGCGCGGGGTTTTCGTCGGGACGGGAAATCGCGTTATTTTTCGGCACGTCGTCACCGTGGTGCGTGGCGTTGTCCGCCCTGTTTATATCCGCCCTATCCGCGCTATTTCTGACGGCGGGAAAACTGAAAATCATACCAAACGGCTACGGTGTGAAAGTGGCGACTTTCATCTCGGCAAGCATATCCCTATGCTCGATGCTTGCGGGGAGCGAATACGTTTTGAAATCATTGTCGGGCGTGCCTTTGCTCGGCATTGCGATGGCGATTGCAGGTGGCGTTGTCGTCGTGATGGGGATAGAAAAAATCAAGTGGGCAAACACGATTATGATACCCCTGCTCGTAGCCCTGCTTTTCACCCTGTATTTCAAAATCGGCGCGCCTATCTACTCGGGGGATTTCAACCTTTTGAAGTCCTTGCACTACTCGGGACTAGACGTTTTGCTCGGCGGAATTATGCTCTCGAGAGAAGGCGAAAAACTGACGAAAAAAGAGATAATTTTGAGTGCGACGTTCATTTGCGTTTTTATGTTTGCAATCCTGTTTGTTCTCCAAAACGTAGTTTTATCTGACGATTTGCACTCGTCAATGCCCGTTTTGGCGGTTTCAACGAAAGTCGGGCTGAAATGGGCAAGCGGTGTTTTGATTGCGATTGCGATATTCACAACTCTCATATCAGCCCTTGAAATCGTGAGCGTATACACGGCGGATTTTCTCTCGACGAAGAAAAGCCTGTCCGCCCTATCGGCACCCGACAAAAAGCCGTTTTTGACCTTTGGCGCGCTTTTGATTTTCTACCCAGTTTCTTTCTTGGGTTTTGAAAAAATCGTGGACACCTTCTACCCTTTCACGAGCGCGTGCGGACTGATTTTGGTCGGGTTGATAATCGTGCGACTTGTGGTGGAATCGGTGAAAAAAGGGCGCGAGAAAGCCCGACTGAAATCGGGCTTGCAAACTTGAAATTATTCTTCGTCGTCTTCTTCGTCGTCGTTTTCTTCTTGCTTTTTGTCACCCTTGAACAAGTCTTCAAACGGTGAGCGACGACTGTCTTCTTCAGGCTCGTCAAGACCTTTGATAAGGCGGTAATAGGCGTCGTCTTCAAAGTCCTTTTTCTGCCCTACGAAATCACCGCCCAACTCTTCGACTGCGTTGCGGATTTCGATAAATTCGTTGTAATTCAAGTCGTTTTCTTTTGCATACGCATTCAGGACTTCGATTGCGTCTTCGTCGCCGTATTTGCCAAGGAGTCGCGCGTAACCCGCAATATCGTACGCTTTGTAGAAGTTGGACAAAAGACCGTGATATATGCGCTTGTTTCCTCTATATTCCGAAAGGACTTCGATAAGCATATCCGAAGTTTCGCCTTCCGCCGACGAGAATTTTTCAAGCATATCGTCGATAATCTCTTCGCAACCGTCTTGCAGATATTCGTACGCTTCAAGGCGGAGAGAATAGGATACGTTTTCGTCTGTCAGGATTGAAAGATTTTCGAGCATTTCTTCTTTAGTTTTCATCCGAATCTGAACCTCCAAACATGATTTTGCGGTACTTATTCAGCACCGTGCGACTGAGTCCGTAACGAGATATTGCGTCTTCGATTGCGTCGGGCTCGTCGTAATACACTTCGCTTATCAGTGCGCCGACTATGGTTTTCATGCTGCGCATACGCGGAATTTTCTCACGCTCTTTACTACTCCAAAGGATTTTATCCCCCACCACCGCGCACGCAAGTTCGTTGACGATTGCGGTGAATCTGCCGAGATACGTCGTCGGGTCTTCGTCGGTGAAGATGATGTCGCAAACGCAGTAGCGGAGAGCGTTTCTGAATGCGCCCGTCGTGTGATAGAAACAAATAGGCAACTCGAAATTCACGTCTTTGAAGCGGTCCTGCGTGACGATACTCCCAGTGAAAGAAGTGCTATCGTTGACGATATAGCCGAGCATATTCGACATTGCGTCGAATTGAAGATCGGGACTTATGAGCCTTTCGCGGTAGAAACGCTCCGTCCAATCAGAGCGGAAAAACGCAAGACGTCCCATAATCATCGAAGTGATTTTCTCGTTGCCGTCTATAAACGCCCAACGGATAAGACCTGCGACACCGCTATTTTCCATTTCGAGAGCGGATTTCAAGTCGTCGTTCGAATAGCGCATATATTTCTCAATCTCGCGGTAGCGGTTGAGTCTTTCGGAATACGGCATATTTACGTTGTATTCCACGCTATCGGGGTTTTCGGCGTACAAGGAAAGGTAGTAATCGGCGGCGCAATAATCGCCGTAGATATTCTTCATGCGATTCATGACCTTCGTTGCCTCTTCCTTTTGACCGAGATTGTACAACGCTTGGGACAACCACATCATATTGTTGGGTTGGAAATGGAGTTTTTCAAGCACTCTCATCGTATACTTGACCACTTCGGAGTGCATATTGAGATTGACTGCAAGGGGCAGGACGATGAGAATTTCTTCGAGTTTAGTGTAGTCGTTTTCGAGCAATTTTTCGGTCACGCGACACGCTTCGTCCATTCTCTCTTCCATGAGATAGGCGGTCGCGACCGTACTTCTGACCGCAAGAGAATCGTTCTTTGCGAGCATAGCGTTGCCCTCTTCTATCACTCTGTCCACGTCGTTTTTCATCATATAGCACACGAGAATGACGTGGTTTGCCGCGGCGGCGAATTTACCGTCCTGATTGACCTTTTTCGCAAGAGCGATAGCTTCGTCGAATTTCGTCGCTTGCATGAGCGAATACGCTTCCGAAATCAACGCTTCGCTGTTGTCAGAGCCTTTTTCTATGAGTCTAAATTCCGCTTCGGGTTCTTCGTCAAAATCGGTCGGAAAGACGAAATCATCCCCGAAATAGCGCATATAGTAGGACACCGCCTCACCGTCGCCCAGTTCGAGAAAGTTGTTTGCGAGCATATAAAAAGCACGGCTTTCATCCTCTTCGGTCGGACAGGACACGAGAGCACGATAGAGAGCCGTGTTTGAAATCTGATACGCGCCGAAACCTGCGTAAATCTTGCCGAAAAGAACGTACGCTTTTGCTATGCAGTCGTTCTGTTTTACGGCAGATTTGAGATAAGAAATTGCGCTTTCGACGTCACCGTCGTTCAATTTTCTTTCCGCCAATTCGATATATTCCTCATCGGAAAGTTTGAAATCAACGATTTTCGCCATTATTTCTTCTTTTTCTTTTTCGGATTTACGTAAGGTTGTTGAGCGGTTTTTTTATTCTTTTTCTTTGCGGGGTTGCCTTGGTAGGCGGTTTTTTGTGCTTTGCGGTTTTCTTGCAACTTTTTCTTCTTTTCGTATGCGAGAAGGTTCTTGCACTTGGTCATACCTCTATCCACGAGTGCGATCCATTCGAGCGCAAGGATATTGTAACCTGCAAGGAACATCGCAGCGTACACGATGATTGCGACGGTTTTGCCTGCGATAAGGAGAAGAAGGGGTGCGGAAGAAAGCACGCCGACGATGATCACCGAAATCCAGTTGTTTGCGATGATGACGAGTGCGTCTTTGAGTGCGTCTTTCAAGGAAAGGTCGTAGGTCGTGAACAATCCGATGAGCACCATGATATAGGCAAGCACGGGCGCGCCGATAATGAACGAGAACACCACTCCGCAATAGTCGCCTGCGGTTGCGGCGGCAAGTTGTTGTTTTGCAAGCAGGTTGCACATAGCGGTGCCCATAGCGAGCATGATGAGAGTGGATACGGTGCCTGCAAGCAAGAACTTCCACCAATGTTTTGCAAAACCCATCCAGTAAGTGCGGGTGCACATTTTGAAAGAGTCTTGATAGTAGGAACGTTTTGCGGCGTAGAACTGTCCCGCCATAAACGGAGATACGATGATCATCGCTGCCGCCATGAACATAAGGACGGGTTGATAGACTTCCCAATAGAGTTGCGCGACGCTTTGAGAGATGCTGTCGCCGACACCGGGATAGCCTATGCCGATATTCGCCATGAAGTTGTAACTATCCGCGAGAACGTGATCTTGGTAGAGAGTCAAGCCGATAAGGTACGCCGCGAAAACCAAAACGGATATGACCAAGAACCAAATGGTTGACTTGAAGGTTTTGGAATACTCACCGCGGAAGACTTCGATACCGCGCTTGAAGAAGCTGTCCGAATACTCTTTTTTGACCGTTGCTTCGGTCATACCCGCGACGACTATCTTTTGAGGCTCGGCGGGTTCGACGACGACGTTTGCATCGACGAAAAGGTTTCCGAGGACGAACTTCGGTTCTTTTTGGGGCTTTGCGTAAGGTGATTGAGTTTGATTTGCCATAACTACTCCTTTTAGGACATTTTACACTAACACCAAATAAATATCAAACAAATAAAATATATTTAGAGAAATTTATATCAACAATTTGACATTTCGCGTGTGCGTTGGTATATTTTTTTTAATGGAAAAGTATACGATTTCAGGAGATTACTATGAAAAAATTTAACATTGCAGTGGTCGGAGCGACCGGCATGGTGGGCAACAAGTTCCTCGAAGTCCTCACCGAAAGACAACTTTCGGTAGATAACTACTACCTTTTTGCGTCGAGCAGAAGCGCGGGCAAACAGATAAATTTCATGGGCAAAACCCATACGGTCATCGAACTCACCGAAGAAAACGTTATGAATCTCGCGGGCAAAGTTGACTTTGCTTTGTTCTCTGCGGGCGCGGGCACTTCCCGCACTTTCGCACCCGTATTCGTGAAAGCGGGCGCAATCGTCGTTGACAACTCTTCCGAATGGAGAATGCACGACGACGTCCCCCTCGTCGTCCCCGAAGTCAACCCCGAAGACGTCAAGTGGAATAAGGGTATCATCGCAAACCCCAACTGCTCCACCATTCAAGCAATGGTCGCACTCAAACCCCTTTACGACAAGTACGGCATCAAACGTATCGTCTACTCCACCTACCAAGCGGTATCCGGCGCAGGCGTAGCGGGTTACAACGACCTCAAAAACGGCACCAACGGCGAAGCACCCCAAAAATTCCCCTATCCTATCGCATTCAATATGCTCCCCCATATCGACGTATTCCTTGAAAACGGCTACACCAAAGAGGAATGGAAGATGATAGCGGAAACGAAAAAAATTCTCCACGACGACAATCTCCGTATCACCGCAACTACGGTGCGCGTCCCCGTATTCCACGGACACAGCGAGTCTATCAACGTGGAATTTGAAAAACCCTGCACCAGAGAAGGCGTGGTGGATGCGCTTGCATCCTTTGAAGGAATCGTCGTGCAAGACGACCCCGCAAACAACGTCTACCCCATGCCCATATACGCGGAGAATCACGACGAAGTGTTCGTGGGACGTATCCGCATAGACGAAAGCGTTGAGAGCGGCGTCAATCTCTGGGTTGTCGCGGACAATATCCGCAAAGGCGCTGCAACAAACGCAGTTCAAATCGTTCAACTCCTCATCAAAAACGCGACGGAGGCATAAAAAATGTTATTCAAAGGTACGGCAACTGCCCTTATCACTCCCTTCACAAACGACGGCGTGGACTTCCCCGCCCTTGATAGACTGCTCGATTTCCAAGTGGAAAACGGAGTGGACGCTCTCGTCATTCTCGGAACGACGGGCGAGCCTGCAACGATGTCCCTTGACGAGAAAAAATCCGTCATCGAATTCGTTGTGAAAAAACTCAAAGGCAAACTCCCCATCATCGTCGGATCGGGCGCAAATAGCACCGCTAGCGCAATCGAAATGAGTTTGCTCGCGGAGAAAATGGGCGCAGACGGACTTCTCGTCGTCACGCCTTACTACAACAAATGCACCCAAGACGGTCTCGTCGCACACTATACGGCAATCGCGGATGCGGTGAATATCCCCATCATCTGCTACAACGTGCCGGGGCGTACGGGTGTGAATATGCTCCCCGCCACCTTTGCGAAAATCGCAAAACATAAAAACGTCGTCGCAATCAAAGAAGCAAGCGGCAATATCGAACAAATCGAAGAATGTATCCGCCTTGTCGGCGACGATGCGTCGGTCATCAGCGGTGACGACGGCATAACCGTGCCCATTATGGCAATGGGCGGCACGGGCGTCATCAGCGTGGCAAGCAACGTCATCCCCCGCTTCACTTCCGATATGACGAGAAAAGCACTCGAAGGAGATTTCGCGGTCGCAAGCAAAATGCAACTCAAAATGCTCCCCTTGGTCAAGGCGCTCTTCTGCGAAGTCAATCCTATCCCCGCAAAGAAAGGCGCACAAATTCTCGGTTTCGGCAACGGTCAACTCCGCCTGCCTCTCACCGAAATGACTGAAGAAAACACGGCAAGACTCACCGCCGCTCTCAAGGAATTCTTATGATAAACGTATGTTTGGCAGGTGCGTCGGGCAGAATGGGGCGCACAACCTATAAATCCCTTCTCGGTGACGAGAATTACAAAATCGTATTCGGCGTGGACGCATACTCCGCGGGCGACCTGCCCTTCCCGGTGTACGCAAGTTTCGACGAGTGTCCTTTGGGCGCGGACGTCATCATCGACTTTTCCGCCCCCGCAATGCTCGACTCCCTTCTCGACTACGCAGTGAAAAACGGAGTGAAGTGCGTCATCGCAACGACGGGACACACCGAAGAGCAACAAAAACGCATCGAATACGCATCCAAACAAATCGCGATTTTCAAATCCGCGAATATGTCCCTTGGCATAAACCTTCTCTCTAACCTTGCGAAAGAAGCGACGAAATTTCTCGGGGACTCCTACGATATTGAAATCGTGGAAGCGCACCACAACAAAAAACTCGACGCCCCTAGCGGCACGGCGCTTTCTATCGCAAACGCAATCTGCGAAGTCCGTCCCCTAAACCCCGAATTCGGAAGACACGAAACCGCAAAAAGACGCGATCCGTCCGAAATCGGCATTCACGCAATCCGCGGCGGCTCCGTCGTCGGCAAGCACGACGTAATGTTCCTCGGCACGGGCGAGAGAATCACTCTCTGTCACGAAGCGGAAAGCAAAGAAGTTTTCGTCAAAGGCGCACTCCGCGCGGCATCCTACCTTATGACCAAGCAATGCGGACTGTACGATATGAATTCCATTCTCGGCAGTTTCTATGCGGTCACTTCGGTCACGGCGGAAGAAAACGTATCTCTCATCAACTTCGCATCCATCTCGTCCCTTGACTTTCTCACCCTTCTCCGCAAGGTCAAGGATAGCAACGTCAACATCGATATGATTTCCCAAAACGCAAACGACGACGGCACTCTTGCGGTGTCATTCAGTCTGTCCGACGACGACCTTGCAATGGTGGAAAAGATGACGGACGTCAAACATAAATGCGTAGTCGGCACCGTCAAAATCACGGCGGAAGGCGCGGGCATGGAACACGAAAGCGGTGTTGCACTCGACGTGCTTTCACAACTGAAAGGCGCGGGCGCGCAGATATACGCAATCACGACTTCGGAGACGAAAATCTCTTGCGCAATCAACCGCGAAGCAAAAGCGGACGCGGAAGTCGCACTCAAGAGATATTACGGAATTTGACGGTTTATCTAGCGCAAACAACACGATAAACCGCCGATTTTGAAACTTGACACAAAATTCAATTCAAGCAACGCATATGAAAAAACGCTCCGTTCGGAGCGTTTTTCTTATCTTGTTTTTATACCCTTGCAAACCTAATTCAAAGATTTTTTTGTTTCGAGAGCAAGCGTTTTTCCGCCGTCATATCGAAGTCGAGGAAGGTGCGCTCCACGCTAAACTGCGCAACGAATACCGCTATGAAAACAAGCAGGCAACCGCCCAATTCTCTTGCGGAATTTTGCTCGTTCAGGAAGATTGCGCCGAATATCAAACTGAACACCGACTCAAGACTCATGATGAGCGTTGACGTTGACGGAGATACTCTCTTCTGCCCTGCGACTTGCAAGGTGTATGCGACCGCGCTTGACAACACGCCGATATAAAGCAAGGGCAAAATACAATCGCCTATGCTCTCCGCGGACGGAAAACCGTTCCATGCCATAAAGGGCAAACCCACGACCGCACAAGTCGCAAATTGCATAAGATTGAATTTGAGTGCGTCCGCCTTTTGAGCGTACAAATCGATGAATACGATTTGTAGTGAAAACGCAAAAGCGCATAGCAAGATGAGCAACTCCCCTTTGCTAACGGTGAAATCTCCCGTCACGCACATGAGCCAAAATCCCGCTATCGCAATCACGATTGCAAACCTGCCGTTGACCGTCGTTTTGCGCCCCGTGAGCATACTCATAAATGGGACGATGACGATATAAAGCGCGGTGATGAAACCCGCCTTACCCGCTTCGGTTTCTTCGAGTCCCAGTTGTTGCACGAGAGTGGAAAACATGAGCACGACGCCGCAAATGATACCGCCGACAACCGTATCGCGATTGAAACCTATTCTTTCCTTTCCGCGCTTTTTCGCAATGAAATCAGAAAGCGCGACGAGCGCAACCAAAGATACGGTTGCGATGACGTAGCGCAATTCGCTGAAAGAATAGCCGTCGAGAGCGGTTGCGCCCTGTCGTTGCACGACGAATGCAAAACCCCAGACTAGTGCGGTTATTAGCAGAATTATCGTGCCCGTCAACTTACGCATTCTCTACGATTTCTCCCCAAACGACTTTTTCTTCGACTCCGTCCCTGACGACGACGAGAGAGCCGTCGCTCTCAACGCCGACCGCCTTTCCGCAGACGTTTTCACCCTGCGCCGACTTGTAGGTTATCTTTTTCCCTATGGTCGAAGAATAGCGGTTATATTCATCGGATAGGTCATCGACAAACTTGCCGAAATACATATCTTCAAGGTCGGACAAAGCGACCGCAAGCATAGCCGCCGCCTTTTTCACGTCGTAACGTTTCCCGCTAACCGCGCGCAAGGAAGTTGCGATTTCGACGGAATGCAAGTCGCAAGGATTTGTGTCAACGTTTACGCCTATTCCGACGAGCACGAATCTCTCTCCGTCCTTTTCCACGGATTCGGGAAGAATGCCCGCAATCTTTTTATCGTTGAGTTTCACGTCGTTGGGCCACTTGATTGAGAGAGAATTTTCGTCCGCGAAAGACGAGAGCATATGCACGACCGCAAGTGCGCTATAAAGTCCGAAACCGACGAAATCCGCCTCGCTCGGCACTCTCACGACATAGGTCAAATACACTCCGCCTTTTGGGGATAGAAACTTTCTGTCGTATCTACCCCGCCCCGACGTTTGAGTGCGCGCGATAAACACCGCCCTATCCGCGACCTTGCCGTCCGCAATATAGGATTTGGCAATGCGGTTGGTGGAATCTATCTCGTTAAAGCAAAAGCAAGGCAAGCGATTGCCCTGCTTTTTTGCGATATACTTTTCTATTGAAATCAACATATCTTACGGATGGAAGACTGCCATCAAGAAACCTGCCGCGACCGCCGAGCCGATAACGCCTGCGACGTTGGGACCCATTGCGTGCATTAGCAAGTAGTTATCCTTATTATATAGACGTCCTACGTTGTTGGAGACACGCGCCGCCATAGGCACTGCCGAAACGCCTGCCGAACCGATAAGGGGATTGACTTTGCCTTTCGTGACGAAGCACATAATTTTGCCGAAGAGCAATCCGCCGAAGGTTGCGAACATAAACGCGCCGAGACCGAGTGCGATGATGTAGATGGTTTGAAGTTTCAAGAAGGTTGCCGCTTGTGCGGTTGCGCCGACGGAGATGCCAAGGAACAACGTAACGATGTTCATGAGTGCGTTTTGGACGGTGTCGGACAATCTTTCGGTGACTCCGCATTCCTTCAAAAGGTTGCCAAACATAAGGCATCCAAGCAAACCTGCGACGGAAGGAAGAATGAAGCAAGTCGCGAGAGTGACGATGATGGGGAACAAAATCTTTTCGCTCTTTTTGACTTTTCTGGTGGGTTTCATGACGATTGCTCTTTCCTTCTTGGTGGTCATCAACTTCATGAGCGGGGGCTGAATGAGAGGGATGAGTGCCATATAGGAATACGCCGCGACTGCGATAGGTGCGAGAAGGTGGGGAGCAAGGGATTTGGTGAGCCAGATTGCTGTGGGGCCGTCCGCTCCGCCGATGATACCGATACTTGCCGCTTCGGGACCGGTGAAACCGATGCAGATTGCGAAGAAGAACGCAACGTAAACACCAAGTTGTGCCGCCGCGCCGAGAAGCAAGGATTTAGGATTGGAGAGCAAAGGCTCGAAGTCCGTCATTGCGCCGACGCCCATAAATATCAAGCAGGGATATACGCCCGTTTTGACGCCTATGTAGAGAATGTCGATGAGACCGCCGTGTTGCAGAATATTCAAATAATCCACGCCTTCCGAGACTGCCGCGTCGCCCGTCCACCATTCGGGGTGATAGATCATATCGTCAAGACCTGCGACGGGAAGGTTGGTGAGAAGCATACCGAACGCGATACCAACGAGAAGTAGCGGTTCAAATTGCTTTTTGATACCTAAATAAAGGAATACGCACGCTATAATGAGCATGACGGCGTTTTGCCAAGTGAAGTTGGCAAGTCCGCTCGTATCCCACAAATTTTTCAGTATTTCGCCGTAATTCATTTGTCACCTCAGATGATTTCAACAAGCGGAGTGCCAGTTTCGACGGACGCGCCTTTCGTGACGAGAACGTTGCCGATTTTTCCGCCGACGGGAGCGGTGATTTCGTTTTCCATCTTCATCGCTTCGAGAATGAAAATGACGTCGCCTGCTTTCACGACTTGACCGGTGGTAACTTTGATTTGATTGACGGTGCCGGGAAGAGGGGATTTTACGACTTCGCCGTTTCCGCTTGCGACGGGTGCTGCCGCAGGAGCCGCGGCGGGTGCTGCGCTGACTACGGGTGCTTCCGCAGGTGCGGCGGCGGGCAAACTTGCCTCGTATTCCGCTTTGACGATTGCTTCGCCTTGTTCGACTTCTACTTCGTAAATTTTTCCGTTCAAGCTAACTTTGTATATCATATTATTTTTCCTCCTCCTGATCTATTCTCTTGATGGATTTGAATTTGAGTTGATTGAGCGGAATACCCGTGGAATCCGCCACGATTGCCATAATCATAGCCGCATCTCTTTCTTCCGTTTTGACGAGAAGAAGTTCACCGCAAGAGCCGGGAGCGAGTTCTTGTTCGCCGACGACTTCGGGAGCGGATTGTTCTTCATCTTTCTTCTTGCCGAATTTGATTTTCGGAAGTTTGGGAAGTTTCGCCGCGATTTCGGGAGATTTCTCTCCGACTTTGCCCATTGTCCAGATGATGAACATAAGGACGATCAGCACGACGAAAACTATCGCTATGCCGAGCAGGGACAAGATAAGCGCGTCGAGAACGGATATTTTGCCTGATACTGCAGATAAAAGATTATCCATAATTTCTCCTTATTACTCGATAGGTGCTATCGTGTATTTTACGACTTTTTGTTCCGCTTCCTTGCGTGCTTGGAAGAACTTTTCGGTGACGGTGGGGAATGCGATATAACTCAAAACGTCTTCATCGCTTCTTGCGGTGTCGCCGAGTTCCGCTTTCGTCTTCTCAAAGGCGGGTTCGAGAGTGTCTGCGTATCTGCCTTCGATGGGTTTTTCGTCGCCGAGGACTTTTGCAAGGACTTCGGGGTTGATGGGTGCGGGAGTCGTGCCGTATTCGCCGAGGCAATAGGACTTGACTTCTTTGGAAACGTTCTTATATCTCTCCCCTGCAAGCACGTTGGTGGTCGCTTGTACGCCGACCATTTGGCTCATAGGAGTGACGAGAGGAGGATAACCGAGATCCGCTCTGACCTTGGGGGTTTCGAGAAGGACTTCATCGAATTTATCCATTGCGTTTTGTGCTTTGAGTTGTGCGACGAGGTTGGAGAGCATACCGCCGGGGACTTTGTAGGTGAGAGCGTCGGTATCCGTCGCCATCATCTTGGGGTTGAGTCCACCGCTTGCGAGATATTCATCGCGGATGGGTTTGAAGAAATCGTTGACTTCTTTGAGGACGTCTGCGTTGAGTCCGGTTTCATAGCCGAGTTGACCGAGAGCGTAGTTGAGAGTTTCGGTTGCAGGTTGGGAAGTACCGCCGCTGAAACAAGAAGTTGCGGTGTCGATGACGTCGACGCCCGCTTCCGCCGCCTTGAGATAGGTCATGAATGCAAGACCGGTGGTGCAGTGAGTGTGCAACACGACGGGGACTTTGACTTCTTTCTTGATTGCGCCGATGAGTTCTTGCGCTTCAAAGGGGCTCATAACACCCGCCATATCCTTCACGCAGATGGATTGAACGCCCATATTTTCGAGTTCTTTTGCGAGTTTTGCGAAAGATTCGAGAGTGTGCACGGGGCTTTGAGTGAAAGAAAGAGTGCCCGAAACGGTCGCGCCTTTCTTGATCACTTCCTTTGCCGCGACTTCGATGTTGCGAAGGTCGTTGAGTGCGTCGAAAATGCGGATGATGTCGATACCGTTGTCCACGGACTTGTCGACGAACAAACGCACTACGTCGTCGGGATAATGCTTGTAACCGAGAAGATTTTGTCCTCTGAGGAGCATTTGCAACTTCGTATTAGGCATAGCCTTGCGGAGTTTGCGAAGTCTTTCCCACGGGTCTTCGTTGAGGTATCTCAAGCAACTATCGAACACCGCACCGCCCCAGCATTCTACGGAATAGTAGCCTGCTTTGTCCATCGTGGGGAGTATGTCTGCGAATTTTTCATACGGCAAGCGCGTTGCAATCAGGGATTGGTTGGCGTCGCGTAGAACAGTTTCGGTAAAACCAATTTTCATTTTTGCCTCCATAATGTATAAAGTTTTTATTGTTTCGTTATATCGTCGAGCGGGAGCAATTTCACGTCGAAACTGCCGTCGTCTGCGATTTCAATGATAGTACCGCCGCGTTGGGTATGCTTCTTTGCGATTTTGTAGTACGCAAGATAGTCTATGCTCATACCGTAAGTCAAGCGGATGCCCTTGTAGGTCAAGGACAGAGTGTTGAGATGGTCGTGCCCCATGAACATACCTTTGCACGAGCCGAATTTCACCATTTCACCGAAGAAAGTGCCTTCAACGGTTTTGGGATAGCCGAAGTAGTTATCCTTCTCCTGCACGAAACCGTGGTGATAGACGACGTCCTTATCTCCCCTATAGCACTTCTCCCACGCGTCCTTAAATTCTTTGGGCGGAATGTGGAAAAACGCAAGGGAGCGTGCAAGCTCACCGCCAACGCTTTCTTCATATACGACGTCTTCATACCACTGAATTTGGTCTTCGTGGATGACGTCGAAACCACTGAAAAAGGTCTTGCCCACGTACGCATTCGAGTCGAGCATCATAAGGAGAGTGTTCAACTTTCCGTCCGCGTTTTCAAGGCGGATGCAGTAGTTTCCGCACCCTGTGAGTTTGGAATCCCCCTTTTCAAAGTAGCAATTCGGTTGACTTTCATAGAAAGAGCCGAGTTCTTCTCTCGAGAGTTTCGCAAACTTTTCGGAGTCGTGATTGCCGAAAGTTACGCACCAAGGCACGCCGAGTTTTTGCATAAGGTCGGCAAATCGTTTGGACGGACGCTCGTTGTTGCTCGTCCCCGAAAACCAGAAGAGCGGATAACATATATCCCCCGTCACCACGACGAAGTCTGCATTGGACGCGCGCACGAGTTTTTCGACCGCGTCGAGAGCCAGTCTATCCTTCTTCACGCTCAAAAACCCGCCGCCGATATGCACGTCGGTGAGTTGAAGAATCCTGAACGGCACTCCTTCCTTCTTTCTGATTACGGTTTTATTATTCGTTCTTTCGACGGTTACGTTTGCCATATCAATCTCCGCAAAGTTCCTTGATGAGATCTTGTCTTTCGACCTTTTCCGCAATAGTCAAGGAGTCGAGTTCACCCGCTCTCGCCTTGTCGTTGAAGTATCTGATACGAGAGAGTTTCTTGTCCGTGACCTTATAGAAACAAGACGCGGTGAACGCACATATGAAGAGTACACACACGGTCACGCCTATGAATATACGGAGAGCGGTCGCAACGCTATCGGGTTGCGTGACGACTTCGGTCGCTTCGTGGGAAATATAGTTAGCACCCGCAAGCACCCAACCGACCGACGACGATGCAAACGCAGTCGCTATCGTGCGGCAGAAAGTCATAACCGCACCCATACTGCCCGACGGTCTTTCCCCCTTTTTGAGTTCGACGACGTCGACTGTGTCGGGGAAGATGAGCCAAGGCATAACCTGCGATCCGCCGAAGAAGAAGCCCATAAGCATCATATCGGCGACCACTATCCACGGACTCCAATCGGATTGCACGGACACCATAATTATAGCCGTCACGATAAAGCCGGGGATTGTGAAACGATAGGCGAATTGCTTTGAATATTTGCGCATATTGTGGTAGGCAAGAGGCACCGCCACCGCCGCGCAGACCATGAACGGTCCGATGATGATAATCGAACTGTTGCCAAGGTCCATACCAAGGAACGTCATACCGTTCAAGATATTCTCGCAGTAGTAGAGAGCGACCGCACTGATGACGTCCATTGCGATATACGCGCACACGTACATTATAAGATGAAGGTAGAACGACTTGACTTTGATTGTGCCGAAATACTCTTTGAGATTGAGTTTTTCTCTGTGTTCGACGTCGTAGGGAGCGCGCTCCTTGACCACGAATCCGCCGATCACAAGGGGAAGTGAGAACAGTCCGCCGAAGCCCAAGCATAGCGTCAGATAGAACGCCGTATAACTGATACTACCCGATTTCAAAGCGGACAACAAAAGCGTGGGAAGCAGGAAGCAAAGTCCCGCCGAACCCAAATCGAACAATAATTTGATGAGATTTGCCTTGTTTCTTTCGCGGTAGTCGGCGGAAATGTCCGAACTCATACTGTTGAAAGGAACTTGCGAAATGGATGAAACAGTGCAATAGACGAGATACGCCACGCAAATCCATACCGCTTGCAAAGTGTCGCCAAGACCTTGTATGGGAGCGTACAAAAAGAGCATCGCAGGAATGATGAGCGCACCGCCGATGATGATATACGGACGACGACGTCCGAGTTTCGTGCGAGTGTTGTCGGTGATGACGCCAAACGTCGGATCGATGATCGCGTCCCAGATTTTCGCGATAAGCACCGCGGTGCCCGCAAATCCCGCGTCTATGCCGACGACGGACGTGAAATAATACATCAACAACAAGGAAATCAAACTTCCTTGTCCCCCACCGAAAATATCCATTGCGCCGTAAACAATCTTCTCTCTCGTGGGAATTTTGTCTTCGGGACGGACGGGAATATCCGCCGTCGCAACGGCAATTTCGGTTGTGTTATTGGTGTCGGTAACGTCTTGAGCCATAACAGTACTCCGATTTTAGTCATTGTAGATTATAGCATAAGCGCGCGCAAGTCGCAAGAGAAAACGGAAAACAATATTAAAAATAAATTAAAATTTATTTCCCCTCGATCGCCGACTATACAGTCGTCGCTTTTGAAAAAGCGAAATGAAGTGAGTATACTCACCCACACTCATAGTAAGCGCACTATTATTCTGTCATTGCGAGCGCACCACTCATTTCCTCTTGGGGACGGGGATTAAAGCGGAAATCAGCGTTTCTAGTGCGACGGGCTATTATTTTTGCGAATTTCCCTGTAAACAGTGTGTTTTTCTTCTCTAATTTCCTCTTGGGGACGGGGACAAAAGCGGAAGCCATTTCCGCTTTCATCCCCGTCCCCAAGAGGAAATCAAGTGCTAACATATCTTGTCACAGTTCCCCCCTTCCTCACGTGTGTCCACTTCGGGCTTGCCGAGGGCAACCACCTCGTTCGCTTTGGCTACGCACAATTCAGTGGATTGTGCGTTTAACGCGTCGCGCCCATCGCGTTCCCCTTTAAAAACAGGGGTATCCCCACTGCGAAAACAAGCCAACGAAAATTTGATTACGCACTCTGTTGGCACAGGCGCAGTTTTCGCAGAAGGGGAAAAAGGAGCAAGGCTCTGCGCATAAGAGCCGTCGCAGAGGGCATAGCGCAAAGTGCCTTGTGACGCGCTCGGCACTCGAAGTTCTCGCCGCCGTTGCGGCTCGTGTTCCGTCTTCGAAAGAGCAAGTGCGTACTCACGCCCGCTCATAGTGTGCGCCTTGTGTGCGCCTTGGGTGTGCGCCTTGGGGACGGAGCAAATTTACGCAGTAGTGCGTATTTAGGGACGGAGCAAAATACGCACTTTATAGCACAATATTCGCAAATCTACGACCACAAAAAATAGAAATTTCGCACTATTTACAGCGCTTTTTGACGATTGCCTTTTTCAAAGTCTAAACATATAACTGCGGCTTGGGGACGGAGCAAATTTACGCAGTAGTGCGTATTTTTGCTCCGTCCCCAAGCCGCAGTTTCTCGTCATTTCACAAAGTGATTTATGGTGCGCTCCCGCGAGATTCCCACACTTCGCTCGGAATGACAAAATCACGATTTGCATTTTATTTGTTAAATATCATCCGACGACAACGACGCGTAAGAAACCGATAGAAACTTCTTGCTTTATTTATGGAAACAGTTATAATTTATTATGTTCTACAACGGGGGTATCGGAATGAGAATAGAACACTTGACAAAGATCTACAAAACCAAAGGTGTGAACGGCGTCGGGCTTGACGACGTATCTTTTACGTTGCCCGATACGGGACTGGTGTTCATCGTCGGCAAGAGCGGCAGCGGGAAGTCCACCCTGCTCAACATGCTCGGCGGGCTAGACGAGATAACGTCGGGGGACGTCGTTATCGGTGAAAAGCGGTTTTCGCAGTTCACAAACACGGACTTCGACGACTATCGCAACAGTTATTTAGGCTTCGTATTTCAAGACTTCTGTCTTATCAACGAATTGACGGTAGCGGACAACGTGCGCCTTGCGCTCGACTTCCAAGGCGAGAAACACGACTACTCGAAAGTCGCGGAAATACTCGAAAAGGTGGATTTGACGGAGTTTGCCAACCGCAAACCCACGCAACTATCGGGCGGACAACGGCAAAGAGTCGCGATAGCGCGTGCTCTCGTGAAATCCCCGAAACTCATCCTTGCAGACGAGCCGACGGGCAATCTTGACAGCAAAACGGCGGTGCAAGTGCTTGAACTTCTGAAGAAGTTGTCCAAGGACATACTTGTGGTCGTGGTGTCGCACAACATAGCGGACGCGGAGAAATACGCGGACAGAATGATTGAACTTGCGGACGGCAAAATCATCTCGGATATATCTCGAAACGAGTGCCACGAGAACACTTTTGCGGTGGAAGACGACGTTATCTATCTCCCCGACAGAGTGCGCCTGACCGACGAAGAACTCGAAAGACTCAACGGCGCAATCGGCGAAGGAAACAAGACTATCGTGCAACGAGAAACCGCATTCGCGGACACGAAAGAAGTTTGCAACGTAGCGAGTGAAGAGATGAAATTCATCCCGTCCAAACTCTCGACGAAGCGCACTATAGAGATGTCCGGGAAGTTCATGGGTAAGAAACTCGTCACGAGCATACTCATGACGATACTCATCACTGCGGTGGTAGTGCTATTCGGACTGAGCAACGTATTCGTGGAATTTGACGGAGCGGAAGCGATGAATAGCGCGATGCAGACGTCGGACGACCCCGCGTTCGTGATGAACAAGGGCTACATAAACGACGACCTTATCGAGAG
The DNA here is from genome assembly GCA_964550635.1 of uncultured Bacteroidaceae bacterium. Classification (GTDB taxonomy): domain Bacteria; phylum Bacillota; class Clostridia; order Christensenellales; family CAG-917; genus RGIG4097. The sequence goes on along the minus strand of CAZJZV010000012.1, from coordinate 7,652 downwards.
TTTGAACACGACTTATGCCGTGCCAATCGATGACGACGATATTGACGACTTCAAATCGACGGGCTACAAAGGCAAAATTTACGAAAAAATATTCTGGAGTTTGCCGATTTCGGAATCGTCCTACTCCTGCGAATGCGGGGTCATCGAAAACAACGCGATTTACGCGAACTTCTACGCAACCGAATCGAGAGGCATTCTCCTTTGTGACGAAGAATTTTTGACAAAAGTTTTCGGCAAAAACGGCAAACTTAACGTGCTTGCAGGCTCTCTTGTCAACGAAGCCCACCCCGAAGGTCTCATTGTGACCGACTATATAGCGGACTGTATGATTGCATACGGCGTATATGCGATGAAAGGTACAACTTACGAGCAAATCGTAAACAAACCATACGGCGGAAGAATTTATATCAATGCCGTCATCGAAACGGACTACAAGGAAAGATTCTCATCCTATCTGACCGCTCTCGAAAACAGAGAAAAAGTGTCCAAACAAGAAGCTGCGGAATTTAAGGAATATGCGGAAAACTACTTGTCCGTAACCTACACTTTCAATGAAAACTTCAAGCAAGACTTCATTGACTTAAGAACTTCCAACATTGGTCGTTTCAGGGGCGCGACTGCAGAACTGAACGGAAAAGAATATTCAGTTGACAACAGCTACTATGCAACCTTCAAAAATGCGGAAGACAAAGAAAAAGACGAATGCACAATGGGAGTCGGCTTGTTCAATGCGATATTCGGCACGACTTACAAAGTGGACGACGTTCTCGAAGAACCAATCACACTCACGTTCAGAATGAAGAGTTTTTCGTCTGATGAAACCACCGCTACTTTCACCGTGAGAGTTACGGAATTTATGGTGAACGACTATGGTATGTTCATCTACGATCCCGAAATCACGAAAGCAATGCAAGCGTCGAATTTCAGGACGGTTTCGCTCTACTTTGACAACTTCGACAATATAGCGGAGATCTACTCGGCGGGCGTTGAAAACAATTTCTACTCCGCCACCGCCTATTTCAAGACGGTGCAATCGATCACGAAAATCGTCGCCGTATTCAAGGACATATTCGTGCTTATTGCGATGGGACTTTGCGGAGTTATGGTATTGCTTATGGCGTTCTTTGCGATCAGCAATATCCGCTCGCGCAACTACGAAATCGGCGTGATGAAAGCGATCGGCGCAAGAACGAGAAACGTCGCGGGGATATTCCTTGTGCAAGTCATATGCGTAGGTCTTGCGATATGCATACTGTTCGGATTGTTCTTCTACTTTGGCATGCCCCTTGCGAACAAACTACTCATGGACAGTCTTATCGAATACGTCGAGAATGCGTCGATAGGCGGGAATACCCTACTTGCCTTTGACGGTCGGGTTATGTGGATAAGCATGGCGATAGTATTAGGGGTTACCGTCGTATCGGCATTCCTACCCTTCCTTGGGGTTATGACGATAAAACCGGTGAACATAATCAAGTCCAAATCATAACAAACAAAACACAAAACAAAGAGTTTATCATTGCGTTTTGCGGTGATAAACAACCAAATATGAAAAAATAACAACTTCCGATTTTTCGGAAAAGGAGTATATATGAGCGATTGCACTCACGATTGCAGCAGTTGCGGTGAGAACTGTCCGTCAAGACAAAAGCAAAGTATGCTTGAACCGCAAAACCCTATGAGCAACGTCAAAAAAGTCATCGGCGTAGTCAGTGGAAAAGGGGGCGTAGGTAAGTCCCTCGTCACCTCTATGCTTGCCGTCCTTTCAAACCGCAAAGGTTTCAAAACCGCCATTCTCGATGCGGATATTACCGGTCCGTCCATCCCCAAAGCGTTCGGACTCAAAGAGCAAGCACCCGCCCTTGACGAGCATAGCATACTTCCCGTCCGCACCGCAAAGGGCGTGAAAGTTATGTCCATCAATCTTCTTCTCGACAACGAAACAAGTCCTGTCGTGTGGAGAGGTCCTATCATCGCGGGAGTCGTCAAACAGTTTTGGACGGACGTCATCTGGGACGACGTGGACTATATGTTCGTGGATATGCCTCCGGGAACGGGGGACGTGCCTCTTACGGTGTTCCAATCCCTGCCCCTTGACGGTATCGTCATCGTAACCTCCCCCCAAGAACTCGTATCTATGGTCGTGGAAAAAGCGGTCAATATGGCAAAGATGATGAACGTTCCCATTTTGGGACTCGTGGAAAATATGTCCTGCTACGTCTGCCCCGACTGCGGAAAAGAAATCCCCGTATTCGGCGTGAGCAAGGCGGACGAAACCGCAAAACGCTTCGGCATCGAAACCGTCGCGCGTATCCCTATCAATCCCGAAATCGCGGCGCAGTGCGACAAAGGCCTTATCGAACTCTTTGAAGGCAACTGGCTCGACAATATCTCGGACGAAATCGAAAAAAGGACGAAATAATGAAACACTTCTCGTATAGAACTCAGGGCGTATGCTCTCAAAAAATCGACTTCGACCTTGACGGCGACGTCGTGAAAAACGTTCGCTTTTTGGGCGGTTGCGACGGCAACTTGAAGGCGGTATCCATTCTCGTAGACGGCATGACCGTTGACGAAATCGAACAAAAACTTCTCGGCAACAGATGCGGTTTCAAGAACACTTCTTGCGCAGACCAACTTGCCCGCGCAGTCGTGAAAGCCAAAAACGAACAATAACAACCCCAAAAAACAAAAAAACAAATTCCGCAAGGCAAACCCTTGCGGAATTTATTTAGTTATATTGCTTTGCAGTTATATTGTTGCACAATTTTATTGCTTAACAGTTATATTCGACTCACGTCGAGTGATATTCGCTCCGCGAGTTTCGGCAAAATCTGCCATCGGTTAATACCGCTGCCAATTAGGGCAATATAACTCTTTGCGCTAGCAAAGAATATCACTGTCCGCAGGACAATCTCACTGTCCGTAGGACAATTTCACTGCCGTCAGGACAATTTCACTGTTTGCGCTAGCAAACAATCTCACCGCCCGCAAGGGCAATTAAGGTTATCTAGCCAAATTTTTTCATCAAATCGCGCGTTTGCAGGACTAGTGGACGGAAGAGCAACTGCGATTTCCGCATATTCGGGAAAGTGTTTCAAGAAGAGTTTCGCACTCATTCCGCCGTTCAAAATCACCTTTTCGATTTTGGAGTTTTCTATCACCCCTTTCACGTCCGCGACCACGTAGTTTTTGATATTGCTGTCAAGACTGCCTTCGATTTCGCACTCAACGACCATATCCCACAACGCAATTTTCTGCTTGTCGAGAAATGCTTTCTTCTCGTCAACGGTGAGCGGAGTTTCCTGCCCGCGCGCTTTTGATAGCACTTTCCAAAATCTGTTGCGCGGATTGCCGTAATAAAACCCCTCCTCTCTCGACTTCACGCTTGGAAAACTTCCGAGAATGAGCAAGGTGCTATCCGCGTTTATATAGCACTCGAAACCCGCGTATCTCACTTCTCTATCGACGCTTTCACGAAAGCGGTGAAAAGCGGATGCGGTCTGTTGGGACGGCTCTTAAATTCGGGATGATATTGCACGCCCACGAAGAATTTGCACTTCGGATTTTCGATTTCGACAACCGTTTTTCCGTCAAGGGACGTACTGCCGACCACAAGACCGTTTCTCTCGAAATCGGCGCGGTATTCGTTGTTAAACTCATAGCGATGACGGAATCTTTCCGCGATTTCGTCCTTTCCGTAGCACTCGAAAAGTTTCGTGCCGTCCTTGACTTTGCAGGGGAATGCACCCAAACGGAGAGTACCGCCCTTGTTGACTTCGTCGCTTTGATTTGAAAGGAAGTCTATGACTTTATGCTTGCTATCGGGAGCAAATTCGCCGGAGTTTGCGTCCGCATATCCAACCACGTTTCTTGCAAATTCGATGACTGAAATCTGCATTCCCAAACAAATGCCGAGATAAGGCACGTCGTGTTCTCTTGCGTATTTAGCGGCAAGGATTTTGCCCTCTATTCCCCTACCGCCGAAACCGCCCGGAACAAGAATGCCGTCCGCGTTTTGCAGGAGTTCGTCCACGCTTTCGGGGGTAATGTTCTCGCTATCCGTCCATATGATATTGACTTTCGCATTGTTTGCGTAGCCCGCGTGATGGAGCGCCTCAACCACCGACAAATACGAGTCGTGAAGGGCAACGTACTTGCCGACGAGCGCGATATTGACTTCTCTTTCAAGGTGCTTTATACCGTCCACCATTTTCGCCCAATCCGCAGTGTCCGACGGTTTCGCGGATATGCCTAGTTCACGGCAGACGATGTCTGAAAATCCTTGCTTTTCGAGCGCAAGCGGTACGTCGTACAAAACGGGCAAAGTCAGGTTTTCGATGACGCAGTCTTTCTTGACGTTGCAGAACATTGAAATCTTGTCGATGACTCCTTCTTCGAGCGGTTCGTCGCAACGCAAAATCACAAGGTCGGGATTTATGCCGATACCCTGCAACTCCTTGACCGAGCGTTGAGTAGGCTTTGTTTTATGCTCGTCGCTACCCGACAAAAACGGCACGAGAGTCACGTGTATGAACAGCGAATTTTCCCTGCCGACTTCGCGTGCGATTTGTCTGATTGCTTCAAGGAAAGTTTGGGATTCTATATCCCCCGTCGTACCACCTATTTCCACGATGACGACGTCCGAATCCGTATCGTTGCCGATGCCGTAAATGAAGTCTTTGATTTCGTTCGTAACGTGGGGGATAATCTGCACCGTAGTGCCGAGATATTCACCCCTGCGCTCCTTGTTGAGAACGCTCCAAAACACCTTGCCCGTCGTCAGATTTGAACGAGCGTCAAGGTTTTCGTCGATAAATCTTTCATAGTGTCCAAGGTCGAGATCGGTTTCCGCGCCGTCCTCCGTGACGAAAATCTCCCCGTGTTGATAAGGACTCATCGTCCCGGGGTCTACGTTGATATACGGATCGAGTTTTTGCAGGGCTACTTTCAAACCGCGCGCCTTAAGCAAACGCCCAAGGGACGCCACGACGATACCTTTTCCAAGCCCTGAAACAACACCTCCCGTCACGAACACGTACTTCTTCATATCATTTTCCTCACATAAAACCTTGTTTTTGCAATTTTCATCCATTTTCAAATCCTTCCGCCCGCGCGCCAACCGCGCTCCCCCAAACGCCCCTATTCTATCACTTCCCAACACCCACTGTCAATCACAATGCAATTTTAGTGCTTGATTTTGGGGAAAGATCGTTGTATAATTTATTGACGTAAATCAAGGTGTTTTTCGGGGGAAAAGCACCGAGATAGTGGCAAGGGGTTTTTGCCACAAAGGATATGACGAAAGAATTTTTGATGCCCGATTACTACTCGGGGTTTAGGTGCAAAATGGGTGACTGCCGTTCTTCGTGTTGCGAAGGGTGGACGGTCACTTTTTCTCTTCAGGACTACTTCAAGTTGACTGGAGAAGAATGCAGTGACGAATTGCGCAAAAAGATTGATAGGGGCGTGAAAGTTTCATTGCATCCCACTCCGCAAGAGTATGCGCAAATCCAACACGACTACACGGGGAATTGTCCTATGCGACTTGCGGACGGCAGGTGCGGTATTCACGCGGAAATGGGGGAAGGTGCGCTCGGCGAAGTGTGCAAACTCTATCCGCGCGGACTGCGCAAAGAACCCGACTACGAATGCTCCTGCGCAAACAGTTGCGAAGGGACTTTGGAAAGAATGTTTGCAAAGGACGATCCGATCAAATTCGTTCGGAAATCGCTCGTTTTGAACTCCCCCATACAGCTGTCGAGAACGGTGAAATTCGACACGAAAGGCAAAGAACAACAAATCCGCCTTTGGCTCATAGACGTCGTGCAACGAAGAGATTATCCCCTGCCCATACGGCTTATGAATTTGGGACTTGCGCTCCGCGATATGAAAACGGCGTTGGACTCTGATGACGAAAAGAAAATCACCGCTCTCATCTCAACACCCTACCCCATACAAAACGTCGAGTTCGATGCGGACGACGAGCAACTTCGATTCGGCGTAGCGACCGCAGAAAAACTGCTCAAACTCATAGACGAAAAAAGCAATAGCGTGCGACAATACGGCGAACAGGCACTCGAATACTTCGGGGATGAAAACGGTTCGTTTGAAAAATACCTAACCGCCAAAAATCTCTTTGAATTGAAAGTTCCGAAGTGGGAAATTTGGTTTGAACATATGCTAGTAAACCATATGTTTTTCGAGCAATTCCCCTTCCAAGACCGCCCCGAAGATCCGTGGGAAGAATTTGTCGCGATATGCGCGGTGTACGCACTCCTGCGCTTTTTAGGGATAGGTTGGATGGCAACAAAAGGCTCCGCATCCGATTTTGTAGATATGTCCGCCGCCGTCTTCCGCCTAGTCGACCACACGAATTTCGACAGATACGCATCCCGCCTTTTGACCGAATTGCACTGCGACACCCCGCAAAAAGTCTTCGACCTTATCATCCTGTAACGGAAAATCGGACTGCAATCGCCATATTTTACCGTACAAGCAAGACTAAAAACGACTTATTTGAATTTTATAAAATAATAAATAAGAATTTTTTGTTAATCCGCTTGACAAAAAGGGTACATTTATCATATCATACCACCGCGGGGTAGAGCAGTCGGTAGCTCGTCGGGCTCATAACCCGGAGGTCGAAGGTTCAAATCCTCCCCCCGCAACCACATGGCGGCGTAGCTTAGTTGGTTATAGCGGCCGGTTCATACCCGGCAGGTCGTTGGTTCGAATCCGACCGCCGCTACCATTCATATATTATCGAAATAGACACAGTTTGTTTCGCAAAATACGGGTGAGGAATGAAAAGTACCACCCACCACGGAGTCGGAACGAGGAATGAAGTACCGTTCCGCCCGAACCTTTGAGGCCCTATGGTCAAGTGGTCTAAGACATCGCCCTTTCACGGCGGTAACCCGAGTTCGAACCTCGGTAGGGTCACCACAAAGGGCTACTTGTAATGAGTAGCCCTTAATTTTTTTGGAGGCTTAGCTCAGTTGGTTAGAGCACTTGCCTTACAAGCAAGGGGTCACTGGTTCAAGTCCAGTAGTCTCCACCAAAAAATCTCGGTATCGCATACCGAGATTTTTTACTTCTTACCTATTCCCTATTACTTCTTCCCTCTTCCCTCAAACGACTACCGGACTTCACGTGCTACGCACGCCGACTTCGTCGTGAACCAGTGACGAGTCACTGCTGACGCTACGCTTATGAATGCAAGCATTCTCGCTCCGCTATTACGCTCATTCCATTCGCTACAAGTACCAGTAGTCTCCACCAAAAAATCTCGGTATCGCATACCGAGATTTTTTACTTCTTACCTATTCCCTATTACTTCTTCCCTCTTCCCTCAAACGACTACCGGACTTCACGTGCTACGCACGTCGACTTCAAGGCTTGTAAGGATAAATTTGCCCTTGCAGGCCTTGTTTCTTTTTATATTACAAAAATCAAATCGTTCATTTTATGGGGTATTGTTCAATTTTACATAGCTTGACAATTGCTACTGGTATGTTATAAAATATTGACTGTATCAAGCGAATAAACTAAGGTCAATATCTGTTCTTCATACTGAAATTTTTTTATCTGTGACGTTGGATTTTATGAACACCTGCCAAAAAGGAGGAAAAGCCATGTTATTAAGAAAA